>PFQF01000021.1 GCA_002793435.1 Candidatus Berkelbacteria bacterium CG_4_10_14_0_2_um_filter_35_9_33_12 | reverse complement strand
ATCCAGGTTGGAAGAGTTATTAACAAATAAAACAAACTCGCAAAAAGAATAAATGTTAATAGAACAAGAACTATTTTTTTCATTTTATACTTGTTGAATTGGCGCAATTTTTTTCTTTCTGAATATCAACCAAGTCAAAATTCCAGACAGTAACATTGAAACAAGCAAATTAACCAATAATACGCCACCGGTCGATACAAGCTTTAGAAATGGTATATCTGTACCGGGTGTTTTTGGATTGGTTGGAGTAATGGTTGGTTCGGTTGTAGTGGTCGCACCAATGTTTGTTGTCGTTGTTACCCCATCGGAAGTTGTGGTTGTAGTTACCAACGGTGTAGTTAGCTCGGTAAAATAAATATCTAAACTTTCGATCCCAGGAACATAATATGGATCTTCGCTGTATAGTGCGCTTTGAACTCGCATAAATTGACTACCATCGGCAATATCATCAGCTGGATTAATTTCCACAATTCGATTTTCACCAATTGGTTTTTCAAAATTGCCCCATTTGGCTAGATCCCAATTCAAATTGTCTGATGTCCCGGAAAAACGGTATTTTGCATATGAAGTATTACTCGTATAGGTTGGATCAATAATAGTTAAATAAACATTGTCTAAATAAAAATCAACTAAACCTTGAACACCACCAACTACAACCATATTATAATTATTTCTTTCAATATCTCGAGTCGAAATTGGTAAAACGACATGTTGAATCTGTTCACTTGGGCTAATGGCATTGGAAAGTTTTATTTTAGTTTTAATATCACTCGAATTTGCTACCCCAGCGACTACTTTTCCTCGCACCACTTTAATGTCAGCGTTAAGCTCAAAACTAAAATTAGCGAACTTGGAATAATTTTCAGTAAAGTTATCCCCAAGTGTTTGATAAATAAAATCAACTAAAAACGAGCTAGTTGTACTAATAACATTGATTCCTTGAAAATGCATACTTCTCACGCCATCGCTTACACCTTGAACTACACCATTTGAATCTGGCGTTTCGTTAATTTTAATTCTCGGTTGGTTGATTGAATCACCAGTAAATATGGAACTTTGAGCCTTGACTTTATCAAATAGAAAGCTAGTCGTGCCCGGGATTGGTGGCGGAGCGGGCGGACCTTCATCGCCCTGTGGAGTAACTGCCGTTGTACTTGTTGTTGTGTTTGGGTTGGTTGGTGGTGGAGGAGGTGGGGGCGGACCGCCGGGAGTTGTTGTAGTAGTGGTTGATTGACCACCGGGTGGAGGAGGAGGTACATCAAAATTTGTCGTTGCCGTTTTCCAATAAGCGACTTTATCTGAGATGCTGGTCAATTTTGTTTCAAAACTTTGATTAGATGGATAATAAAAATATTTTTCTTTCGGAATAATTTTTGTAAATTGGTTAATGTTGCTACCCCCAATTGAAATAGTCGATAGACTACTCGCCACTGGTCGATAGAGTTGAGCAGAATAGAGATCAATATTAAAGGCTTGACTGACTAAACCGATGATTACTCGATTCGGTTTTTGATCTAAATCACGCCAGGTAACACTGACAGTTTGAGCTGTTTCCGAAGCTTCGAGCGTTTCGGAATAAACCGTATTTGTATCTGAAGCTAAGCCAACGATTGCTTTACCTGAATTAACTTTCAACTTTACCGTCAGACCATATTGAGTGCTGTTTTCTGTGTCAGTAAATTTTTGATTAAGGGAGGCAGATTCATTGAAATCGTTTGGAAAACTATTGGAAATAAAAGTGCCATCAACAACAATTATCGAATTCTTACACGAATTAGGAGAAGTCCCATTAGTAATATTTAATTTACCAAATTTATTTGCGTTGACCGCTGTTACGCTCTTGCCACTCATGTCGGTAATAACTTGCGCACAATTACCGCTTATCGGTTTTGCTTGCGCAATGTCATCGTAATAAATATTTTCGTTAGAATTGTAGTAATAAGTTTTATTTTTAATAAAAATAGGCGATAGAGAGTCTGCAACCTGTACATTATTTCCAATATCCAAATTCAATTTTGTTGACGAGTCGCTTTGTCCGTATGTAAATGTGTGAGTAACCTGTGAATTCAAAGGCAACAAACTCCCGCCACCCACTAAATTCAAATCCCAACTTTTACTGTCATCTACAACAATTGGCTCAGAAAAAAGTGGATTATCGAGATCTATATTAACCGGTTTTGCCATCGCAACTGAATTAGCTTGAGTTTTGACTCCACTGCTGGTTTTTAAATTCTCTTCTTTAATCGGCACATTAATATATTTTTCGCCCGGTACCACATCGGCTGATGAGGTTAATTTTCCCGAATTGGCGCTCCAAATCCCAATCGCTGTTGTGTTCAACGCCAAAACCGCTATAGCGCTTAATACTACCCGTTTTTTTAAATCATTTTTAGTCAAAACTCCTCCTTGTTAAAGGTTGCTTAAATTAATTATATATTAGTTTCTAAATAATTGTAAAGGTCTTTAATTTTTATTCTCTTTTGCCGACCGGTATCTCGTTGTCGAATGGTCACCGAATTATTTTTCTTTGTCTCACCGTCAACTGTCACGCAAAACGGAGTTCCAATTTCGTCTTGTCTCCGGTAGCGACGACCGATTGAACCTTTGTCGTCATATTCACAACTAATTTTTTCTTTCAAATCTTCAAATATCTGTTGTGCGCTTTTGTCCATTCCTTCCTTGTTGACTAACGGAAAAATCGCAACTTTAATTGGGGATAACTTTGGATTTAATTTAAGAATT
Organism: Candidatus Berkelbacteria bacterium CG_4_10_14_0_2_um_filter_35_9_33_12; assembly: GCA_002793435.1. Lineage (GTDB taxonomy): Bacteria > Patescibacteriota > UBA1384 > GWA2-35-9 > GWA2-35-9 > GWA2-35-9. Next base: position 22,737 of record PFQF01000021.1, on the reverse strand, counting down.
ATCTCACCTTTATTCAGCCGATTTTGACCGTCACTAATCTCGAACGCTTCCCACAATAGCGCAAAAAATAATCTTTCGATGCCGATCGTTGGTTCGATAACATATGGAAAATATTTTTTGTTACTTTTTTCGTCAAAAATAGTTAGATCTTTGCCCGTTTTTTGAGAGTGATTTTTGAGGTCAAAATCGGTTCGATTGGCTAAACCGGATAATTCTTTCCAGCCAAAAGGAAATTTATATTGCCAATCAACCGTCTTTTTCGAATAGTGGGCTAGATCTTTTTTCGGATGGGAAAATTTTTTGAGATTTTTTTCACTTAATCCAATATCGGTCAAAAAATTTTCCCAATCTTTTTGCCACTGATTAAAATAGTAATCGTCTTCTTCAGGATGGACAAAATATTCTATTTCGGCAATTTCGAATTCACGCAAACGAAATAAAAAATTGCCGGATGAAACCAGTTCGTTACGAAACGATTTGCCAATTTGCGCAATTCCAAACGGAATCTTTTTGCGTGTTGTCTCGAGCGTGTTTTTGAAATTGACGAACATTCCCTGCGCAGTTTCAGGTCGTAAATATTCACCGAGTTGAGTCTGAAACATTAAATTAAATTTTTTCGGTTCAGATAAATTGTCTGAGCCACAACTCACACATTTGCCTTTAAATTTCGCTTCATCGGCACGAAAACGAGTTCGGCATTTTTGACATTCTATCATTGGATCGGTAAATGATTCCAAATGACCAGAAGCTTTAAAAACATCCTCTTTAGTTAATATCGAACTTTCGACTGCTACTACATCGCTCCGTGATTCAACAAATTTTTTCCACCAAAAATCTTTAATATTTTTTTTAAATAGCGTTCCGTAATAACCAAAATCCCAAACGCCAGAAAGTCCACTATACATTTCTTGCGACTCAAACGCAAAACCTCTCCGTTTCGCCCACGAAATAAACGAATCAATATTTTTCATTAATTACATTATATAATCTAACTGCTAAATTTCAAAATTAAATACCCAATTATCCAAAACCCAAAATACCACACCTGACCGCTCCGCAACCTTCAAGGTTGCGGAGCTTGGCTTAAGTGTTATAATTAATATATGACTAATTATCGAACCCCCTTAATAAATGATTTTTACTATCATATAATTAATAGAAGTATTGCAAAATATAAAATATTTAGTAAAAAACAAGTATGCGAAAGGTTTATTAAGACTATTGATTACTATCAAACTTATCCGCAAACATTAAGCTTGTCAAAATATTTAGAAAATAAACATGAAAACCCGATTGAACCTAATATTAATTCAAATCAACAAGGAAAATTAGTTGAAATTATTGCCTATTGTCTAATGCCAACCCATTTCCATTTAATCCTAAAACAAAAAATAAATAATGGGATTTCAAACTATATGTCAATAGTAGAAAATAGTTTTACTAAGTATTTTAATATTTTAAACAAAAGAAAAGGAACACTTTGGGAAGACAATTTTAATAGAATACTTATTAAGTCTGACGAACAATTATTACATTTAACACGGTATATTCACCTAAATCCAGTTTCATCTGGATTGGTAGCTATGCCTGAATATTGGGATTTTTCCTCATATAAAGAATATTTGACTCGAAAAAATAATAAAAGTGGCATCTGCAATTTCAGAGGAATAATCAACATAAAACCGGCAGATTATATGAAATTTGTCGATGAAAGAATTGAAGAACAGAAGCAATTATCAATTATTAAATCGCAAAACGATAGAAATTATAGTAGTTAAATTATTAGAAATAAAAATATTTTCTGATTTTTTGATATTTTTTAATTACAACCAAACACAAACGTTTTATACCAGACCGCTCCGCAACCTTCAAGGTTGCGGAGCTTGGCTTAAGTTTATTTGAAAGCTTCGAGACCGGGGAGTTTTTTACCAGACAAATATTCTAATGAAGCAGAACCACCACTGAACAAATAAGTAAAGTCTTCACCCAGTCGCATTTTATTTATCTTTTCGAGTGTATCGCCACCCGCTCCAAAGGTTGAGATTGATTTTGACTTGGCTAAAAATTGGATAATCTTTTCCGTGCCTTTAGCAAACCGATAATCTTCAAATTTACCTAATGCTCCGGCAATTAAAACTGTTCTCGATTCAGAAAGATAGTCAAGATATCTCTCGATCGTCTCTTCTCCAATATCTCGAATATTTTTAATTTCACTTCTGGGTATTTTATGAATTTCAACCCTTTCTCCACTCTCTAAAATTCCATCCACCGGCAGATAGATTTTTTTATTCTGTAACCATTGTTTATTTCTGGATGCCAAAATTTGATTAGCTACCATACCACCGAGTAAAATTTTATCCGCTTTTTTAGATAGGGCTTTAATCGTTTCTGATTTATCTTCAACCTTTGCTCCACCAATGATAACCATAAAAGGTGGATACGGTTTTTTCAGCAACATATTTAATAACTCAATCTCTTTTTCAAGTTGTAAGCCAGCATAACTCGGTAAAATTTTTGACACCCCCACCACCGAAGCCTGACTGCGGTGACAAACCGACAGAGCGTCATTAACAAATACATCCATATCTTCCGCTAATTTTTTAGCTAAATTCAGACTATTTTTTTCTTCGCCAGCCAGAAAACGAATATTCTCAAAAATTTCAATGTTTTTAATATCAAAATCGACCAGTTTTTTAAATCTGGACGCAATCGGTTTTAAAGATAAATCTTTTTCAAAACCCTTACCTTTTGGTCTACCGAGATGACTAATGATTCGAATTTTGCTGACTTTTTTACTTTTAATTAAAAACTGAATTGTTTTTATCGATTGCCGGATACGAAAATCATCGATGATCCTTCCCGCTTCACTGAGTGGTACATTCCAATCTACCCTAAGAAGAACTTTTTTATTCAACAAACTAGCATTTTTAACCGATATCATCACAACCTCCGTTGGCTAGGCTACAAATTTCAACAAATTCTCTTGCCTTTAACGACGCTCTCCCAACCAACAATCCATCAATATGGCGATGGATCAAATAATTACTCGCATTTTCACTATCAACTGAGCCACCATAAAGAACTTTCAAATCGTCCGACAATTCTTCTTTAATTTTTTTTGCTACTTCGTCAACATAATCACTCTCTGCTTCCTTGTCAGTACCGATTGCCCAAATCGGTTCATAAGCGATTAAAATATTTTGATACTCTTCGTGACTGATGGTTTTTAAAATTCTTTTCAATTTATTAACTACAAATGTAACACTAGTTTCAGATTTAGTTCTTTCTCCGACACAAACGATAGGATAAATGTCGTGGTCAAGTGCCAATTTAATTTTTTTATTGGTCGTATTTTCATCTTCGTCAAAATTGCTAATTCTTTCGCTATGACCGAGAATAACAAATTGAACTAAATTTTTTATCATTTGGGCAGAGATTTCACCAGTGTAAGAACCGTTATCAAATTGTGAAATATTTTGTGCACCAATTTTTAAATTACTTAATGGAAATTTTGATAATTTCTCTTTAACTGGATAAAGCCATACAAATTCAGGGCAAAGAATAACTTCAACATGGTGCATTTCTTCTAAAGCTTTTCTAACCGAACTAGCAATAATTATTGCATCTGCAAGTGTCGTATTCATTTTCCAGTTCGCCACAATAATTGGGTGTTCAGATATCATTTTCCCTCCTATAATAAAAGTTTAAAGTTGTAAAAGTAAAAAATATAATCAATAAATTTGTGGGCAAAATACATCAACAATTTTTTCAATCTTAACTATTTTGCTTTGAACGCTTTTTCTGTCTTTTATCTCAATTTCCCCTTCGTCAGTTTTTTCACCTAAAATAATTTGATACGGAATTCCAATCAAATCAGCATCCGCCAATTTTTCTCCTATACTCACTCCCTCTCGTTCATCGACTAAAACATCCAATCCCGCCTTTTCTAATAATTCAATGATATTCTCTGTTTTGGATTGAATATTTTGAGATTTAAATTTGTTTCGGATTTCGGATTTCGAATTTCGGGTTTGAATTAAATGACAATCATACGGTGCTGTTTCTTTAGTCCAAATAATTCCCTTATCATCGTGATTAACCTCAACAATCGTCCCCATAACCCGTGTTGGACCAATTCCATAGCTCGCCATCTCAACTGGTTTTATATTACCAGTTGCATCTGCAACACATAACCCTAATGCTTCGGAAAATTTTGTCCCAAGTTTAAAAATATTACCAACCTCAATCGCATTTTTCTGATTTAATTTTAGATTACAATCTTTACATTTTTTTCCATATTCATCAATAATTTCATTATTAATTGCAGATTGACATTGGTTACAAACAAAAATTGTATCTTCTCCGCTTTCTGAAATGGTTTGAAATTCGTGTGAATATTTTGAAAATGTTCCACCGCTGGCACTAGTCACAAGCGCTTCAATCCCAATCCGTTTAAATATTTTTTTGTAAACTTCTTTGATTTTTTCATAATATTCATCTCGATCTTTTTTATTCGCATGAAAAGAATACAAATCTTTCATTAAAAACTCTTTGCCTCTCAACATACCGCTTTTTGCTCTTGGCTCATCTCTAAATTTTGTCTGAATTTGATAAACCGCTTTAGGCAAATCTTTATAAGATTGAATATATTTCGTAGCCATTTCCGTAATCACTTCTTCATGCGTATAGCCAAGACCGATTTCTTTGCCTGACCTATCTTTCATTTGGTACATCACTTGATTGTCCGTATCCCAACGACCGGTTTTTTCCCAAAGATCTTTTGACTGAAAAGCTGGCATAAACAGTTCCTGACATCCAACTGCATCTAATTCTTCTCGAATTATTTTGTTAATCTTATTGACAACTTTTAGCCCAAATGGCAAAAGCGTAAATACTCCCGCCATTTGTTTGGCAATAAAACCAGCTCGAATCAGCAACTTAGCATTAATTGCCTCCTCGTCCTTGGGAAATTCTTTAATCGTTTTAGCAAATAACTTACTCTGATAATCAATCATAATAAATATACTAAAAATTAATCTATTCTATTATTCTATCACAAAATAGTTATAAACTATATCGGGCTCTTTGAATAATATCTTGATAAGTAATTGCAACCATCAACAGAATTAACAAAATAAAACCGATCATATGAATAATCGCTTCAATTTTTTCGTGAACAATTTTTTTACCGAACTGTTTTTTCAATAAAATAAATAAGACTCTTCCGCCATCTAGTGCCGGAAAAGGAAGAATATTGATGACCGCCAAATTAATTGAAAATATGGCTACCAATTGAAGGACTGCCACTATTCCCATTCCAATCGCTTGAGAAGTCAAAAAATAGATTCCAATTGGTCCTGCCACATCGTTAGAAAGGGTGCCAGTAACAAACAATTGTTTCAAAAATTGCCCCAAAAAATCAATAATTGCCCAAATAACTACAAAAGTTTCTTTCACTGAAGCAAAAATTGCCTTTAAAAATCCCAATTTAACTTTATAAACTTCGGATAGATAGACTCCTAGGGGCACATCATTCTCACCTAATAAAACCGATTTTATTTCACCATTATTGCCATTTATATCAGAAAGTTCGAGCGCAATTTTTTGTCCTTTGTAGGATTGAGTTAGTTGACTAACATCTTCCGACTCTTTGATCTGTTCCCCATTAATCGAAATGATTTTTTGACCAGCTTTAATATGAGCTATTTGAGCTGGAGAGTTTTCGATTGTTTTGGTTACAATAACACCAATTTCTTTTTGCCCTTGATAATCCGAGTAGTTAGAAATTGGCGGTATCATGCCGATCATAAAACCAATCGTAAGCGCTACCACTGCCAATAGCCAATTCATAAAAACCCCGGCAAAAAGAGTTAAGACTTGGTATCGTATTGGTCGACGATTAAATGAATTAGGATTTTTTGAATCACCATCTTCACCTTCAATTTTGACATAACCACCAATTGGAATTGAATTGATTAAATATTTAGTGTCCTTTTTTCGCCACGAAAAAAGGGTTGGCGGAAAACCAAACGCAAATTCACTAACCTTCATTTTAGACCATTTGGCGACAATAAAATGTCCAAATTCATGAACAAAAATTAACACGCCTAGGATTAGTACAAAACCTAAAATATTGATTAATAGCATAAATTATTTTAGATATTATCAAGTTGATTATTTTTCTTTTCCGAAATAGCTTCTATATCTTCGTTAAACTTAGCAATTTGTTTATTGAGATTTTTTTCAGCTTCATATTTATCATCTTCAGTAATAGCTTTTTCTTTCTCCATTTTTTGGATCTGTTTCCAACTATTTTCTCTCAAATTTCGTAACACAACTCGAGCTTCTTCACTTTTCGTTTTAACAATTTTTTTCAGCTCTCCTCTTCTCTCTTCGTTCATTGGCGGAAAAACTAGACGAATATTTTTTCCATCATCGTTTGAGTTAACATCAATATCACTTGCCTTAATAGCGGTTATAACGCTCTCTTTTTGAGAGATATCCCAAGGACTAATCAAAATAACATTTGGCTCAGGAACCGATATAGTCGCTATTTGCTTGAGTGGTAAATTAGTTCCGTATGAAGATACTTTAATACCTTCAACAAACGCTGTGCTAGCTCTTCCAGCATGAATGTTTTTAAGTTGATCGTCAAACTGGCTAACAATATCCGTCATTTCGTTTTCAAGTTGGTCAACTATTCTTTGATACATCTTTTCCTCCTAATTCCATACGCACAAAACGATTTATGATGATATTTTCACCTGTTTTGGCAATAATTTCTTCGAGATAATTTTGGATTGTTTTCCTATTTTCAAAAATATAATCTTGAGTTATAAGATCGTCAACGCTTTCTGGGTTCATTGAAGCGATTTGAAGCACTAAATTATGCACAAATTTAACAAATTCCTCATTCCTAGCCACAAAATCAGTTTCGCAATTGACTTCAACCAGAACACCAATTTTTCCCATATGGTTATAAGTTTCAATTAAACCAGCTTTGGTTTCACGATCGGTTTTTTTTGAAGCTTTAATCTGCCCTTTTTTCTTTAAAATTTCGAGAGCTATTTTTTCATCTCCATTAGCTTCTACCAAAGAACTCTGAATATCAGCAATACTAGCACTGGTTTGATCTCTCAATGCCTTTATTTGCTCTATTGTCGCCATCGTTGTGTTTAAAAAATTAATAATTTTAAAATTGAATGAAAATTGGTAATTGAAAATTGAAAACTTTAAATGTTTTTCTCTATTGTATCAAATATTAACCGCAAAGATTTTTTACCATCATCGTTACACGAAACAAAAATCTCGAAACCGCTTGGATCAGAGCTAGTGTCCCCAATTGCCCAAGTTCGAATACCTAGCATTTGAGCTTCTTTATAAGGGTTAATTTCTACTGAAGGATCGCAAAGAATCATTATGTCTGGCAAAACTGAAAGATTTCGTATGCCCTCATACAAATCGCTTAAATTCTTCAACTTTTTATCAAAAGTAATTTTTGCTTTATTATTTAACTTTTGATAGCTATCCGACTCTTTTTGCTCGAGCATATTATTTAAGGTTTTCAAATTTTCCTTGAAACTATTCAAATTAGTCAATAGCCCGGGTAGCCATTTTTTAACAATAAAATTATGATTTAATTTTTTAGCAATACTGGCTACAAAATCTCTAACTTGGACTTTAGTTCCTACCCAAAGAACATTTTTATTCTCTTTTTTTATCTCTTTCAATCCGGTAATAAATTCTTCTAATTGATCAGCGGTTTTTTCTAGATTAATAATCTGAACTTTATCGACTGTCGAGTGAACAAATTTTTTACTTTTTGGATGAGAATGAGCTTTTTGATGACCGAAATGAACACCAGCTTTCAACATTTCTTCGAGATCTGGAATATTTTTCAGCATTACTGGCTCTCCTTTTTAGATTTTTTGTCATTTTTCAAAATATTTGTTTTTTTCATTCGAGCTTTGAATTTATCAATCCTTCCCGCCGTATCGATCAATTTTTCGTTACCGGTATAATAAGGATGACAAGCACTACAAATTTCAGTTTTAATTTCTTTGGCAGTTGAATTGACTTTAAAACGATTACCACATGCACAAACAACATCAACACCTTGATAATAGTGATTATCTTTAATTAATTCTTTTTTCATTTTTAATACCTCTATACTTTTTTACCATAGATTCAAAAATTAATCAAGAACCTTCAGGACGGTAGTCGGTTAAGTAATTTAGATCTGTTTGGCAAAAACTACCCAACGCTTGGTGGTTGTGCCGGGGGGATGACAGGTCATAATTGTGACCGTCTTATCATCCTCAATTTTTGGAGTTGGATCTAAAACCGAAAAATCTTTACTATCAACTACTTTTGAATCAAAAACTTCGTAAATATAAGGTACTTTTTCAAAATAGATTTTGAATTGATCACCCTTTTCTAGCTGATCTAATTCTTTAAATACCTCCTTGTAATTACCGGGTGCTGTATAGAGATAATCGCTATGCCCAAAAATAAAAAGATTGCCAAACTCTTTGGGATTTTTTGAATCTTTGGATAACGCTACGCCTTTTTCGATAGCTTTTAAATAAACATTTTGATCAAAAATATCTATGCCAGAAATGATGGGTGCAGATTGATTAATTTTCTCGATCACTAAACCATAATCTTCAAATTTTTCTAGTGGCTGAGGAATGTTTTCAACTAACGAAAAATCTTTTTTAAACGGCAAATCAGTTTGATTATTTTGATAAACTAAATAGACCAACCCAACCATTAAAACCACGCTCAACACAAAAAGGGCAATCTTACCCTTTTTGCTGATTTTAGTTTTGAATATCGTTCGTTTGAATTTAATTAATCGCATTCACAATTTTTGCTAATAAACTTACCATTATTGATGATAAATTAGGTAAACCAGTACTCGGCAGAGTAGCTGTTGATGGAGTGGCATTAACTTGGGTTGTATTGGTTGATTCGTTACCTGAAGTATCAACAGCTTTAACTACATAATAATACTTGGTTCCATCGGTTAAACCGCTATTTTCATAACTGGTTGTCGTGGTACTTGATATAGTAGTGATAACCGATCCAACTGTTCCGTCAGTTGTTGAGCGATAAATTTTAATACTCGCAAAATCACTGTCAGCTGGATTTGTCCAAGCAACCTTGATTTTTCCGCCTGTTTTCTGATCAATCGCTGTTTGACTAGCCGGAGCTGTTGGTGGCGTAGTGTCTGTAGCAGCCGTGATAGCAAAGGTAGTGAAATGAGAAGATTGCCCCGTAACTAAGACATCATCTCCACTCTCCACATAAGTAACCGATCCATCTAGTGGTGTCCACTTGCCATTTTCTTCGTCGTAATAACTCATAGTCGCTTTTGTTCCGATGTCATTTAATCCAAGACCGACATTTGTAAGAGTATTTTTTGGAATTGGAATTGTTATTGCGACAGAGCTATTAAATGAAGTAATTGGTTGACCGGAACTATTTTGTGCTGAAATTCCAAAACCAGCACCCAAGGGTTTGTCGAGTAATTGATATGGCAATTCAACGGTTGATTGAGCATTGATGGTAGCATTACTACCCTGTCCATCAGCGTCGAGTGCATCTTGTGGAATTGCTACATTAGCACCAGCAATTGTTCCATCGGTAAGCCGAATAACTTTTGAATTATCGCTGTCAAAAGTAGCTGTAACCGTAGACGACAGAGCATCGCCAACGTTCAAAGTTATGTCTTTGGTGATAGATTTAGCCGAACCAGTATTGAAAGATATATCCGACGAAACAAGCGGGATAGGTTGGTCATCTCCACTCGAAGTATCATCTTTTTCAGCCATAATATGCCATTCACCGGCAATAACATCAATTGAGTAGTTTCCGTCTGAGCCAGCAGTAGTTTCTATTGATTCGCCATCTTTTGAGTAAGCAGTTACAAATGCATCTCCTAAAGCTGTTCCGTCACTCTTGGTAATTTTACCCTTAAGATTAACATCAGCGACTTGGAAAGTTAATGTAATATCGTAAGTTTGATTCTTCACAAGTGTTTGAGGGGTAGTTTTAGGCGGTAACCATTTGTTTGAACGAAGGGTTTGAGGTGGCAAAAATGCTTCCAAAGCATATTCACCTGCCGGTAGAGATAAAGTTAATTGCCCATTTGCATCTGTAACATCACCATGGTTAAAGAAATTATCCATTTTAATATTTCGCTCTGATTTTCTATTATCAACTTCCACAAATGCATTAGCAACAGAATTCCCACTTGGATCTTTAATCGTTACATTAGCGGTAACCGTCGCTTTTTTCATAACAATATCTTTAACTTGTGTTTGTCCTGCTATTGGAGTTACGGAAGCATCAGTAAATGGTTGCGGAAAGTAACCTGAACCCGGATCGACAAAATACCCAAGATTGAGCGTACCACCCGCTGAAGGAACTTTCATCGTATAAGTACCATCAACCGAATTAACATCTCCAGGAATAAACGCTCCCTTAGGGTTAGTAGCGGTAACAAATGCAAATACGCCAGTAACACGATTATTATCTTCGTCTAATAAATTACCGGATACCGTTGAATCGTTTGGCAACAATTTAATTTGAGCGTCTGCACTTCCGTTAGTTACATCCACTCTAACTGGATCACCAGAAGAATAATCAGAACCAGGAGGAGTCATCATCCTGAGATCGTAAATACCGGCTGGAACTGTAATACTTGCCATTCCTGGTTGATTAGGATCGATTGGTGACCCGAGACCACCCTTACCAAACTCACTACCTAAACCAGAAGAAACTAACTCAGCTTCGATAAAACCATGCTCTGACAATGCATTGCCGGATGAATCGGTAATAACAACATTAATCGTCTTATCAGCAAGTAAAGCCTGAAAATTAATCGTTGGAGTATTATTAGCTACTGTAACAAATTGTGGTCCGCCAACGGTAACATAATTGGACTGCGACCCTTCTGGTCCTCCTTCTAATGCATAAGCTTTCTCAAAAATCTGATTTTTAATATTTTGAAGTTTTTGTAAAGTACTAATTGGTCCTCCTTCGCCCTCACCAGGTCCGCCTTTACCTCCCATTCCATTCATTGCCATGCATCCCCAATCACCGTTTGTAGCTGAAACTGAAGCAGTACCATCCTGACCGGTAATACCCATTGTAAAAGCACTCCCCTTTGGCTGAAAACAACCAACCATAAAACCAGAAAGACCCGTTTCCGTATTGTCTTTAACAGTAGCAGAAATAGTTTTATCCATTTTAACTAAAACAATCTGACCGACATTACTAGTTTCGCTCTCTCCTACTGTTATTGAGCCCATCGTTGGAAGAGTGTATTTATCTCCTGCCTGTGAAGGATCAGAAAACATATCTAATTCGTATGTACCAGCCGGTACTTTCATCGAAAAAGCACCTGTGCTTGGATCAATACCAGTGCCGGTTCCAAAGCCAGTACGATTGTGCAACCCGATTCCTCCCATACCTGTTGGAATCGGACTAACTGAACCCTGAATTGTCGATGATGCAGTGGTAACGGTTAAGTTTATTCCACTTTTTGCTTCAACAGTTGAATCTTTAACAAATTTAACAGCTACACCTGGACCAGAATAAGCATAATCTGGAGCAGTTTGTCCCGGTCCCGCCCAAGTATCAGGTCTGATTTCCCATTTTCCACCTGACATTCTTAGTTCGTATTTTCCTTCACTGTCGGTCTCGTCATTAACCCAACCCGGACTATCCATCCTATTTGCCATAACTCTACCATTGGCAATCGGGTTTCCGTTTTTTCGCATTAATGTACCAGAAATAGTTTTGTTTGCCCTATCTAGAGTAATGTTTTGAGTAATAATGCTTCCACTGTATGTTATCGGTTCTATATCGGGAGTTGTATAGCCAGCCGTATTACTGTTTGGAGATGGATTTAAAAAAACATTTAAACGATACTGATTACCAGAGGTTAACCCACCTATTCCATAAGCCCCATCAGAACCAGTGTTTGATCCAAAACGATTAGAAAAATTAGTAATGTCTTCAGCTTCAACATAAGCATCAATTGCCGGAGTTGTACCATCGGAAAGGTAAACTGTTCCTTGTAAAGCAACTATCCCGATTTGAACACTTCCTGTTCCACTATCTACCATACCAGACTGACCCCAAACTTGCATCATCATTGAATATTTTCCATCTTTACTAGGATTTGTCATACTATTTAAAATTAATGTGTATTCAGTCCCGGCAGTCAATCCGTTAGAATTAATATCTATTGATCCCCATTGAGGTTCACGATTCTGAATATCTGTAAAAGTTGATGACGACTCAGATCCCAATGTCGAACTGCCAACCCCGAATTGAGCGTCAGGCGGTCCTTGAAAACTAACATTAATCGCCGCAAAATTCGCCACAGTAGTTGCTGGAGTAAATGTAATTGTATAATTTGATGTTGCGCTTTTAGTCGAACTACTTAAAGCCACACCAATACTGGAAATAGTTCCTGCCCTGACAGTACTAACACTATTGGCTGGAAACTGCCATATTACTAATCCAATTACCGCAAACAACCCAACTAATTTCCTAAAAAGTTTCATTCCCCCCCCCTATTTTGTAAACCTAACAACTTCGACCGGGTCGAAATAAATAAGTTTACTGTTTATTGGTTAATATTTAAACATAATTCAAACAAGAAAAACCTGCTTTTATTAATTATTTATATCACAAATTTATAATTGTCAAATTTTTCTAAAATCGTATCAAGATTGCCAGCCAAAATTTTTTCTAGATTCGAAAAACTCTTTTTAAGCCGATGGTCAGTAACTCGATCCTGTGGAAAATTGTAAGTTCTAATTTTTTCACTTCTATCGCCCGTGCCGACTTGATTGCTTCTTTGATTGGCGATATTCCGACCAGCTAATGACTGTCTCAGTGTATACAATTTTCCTTTTAAAATTTTTAACGCTTTATCTCGATTTTTAATCTGGCTTCTCTCGTCTTGGATTGAAATGACGATATTAGTTGGTAAATGAGTGATCCTAACCGCCGAATCGGTCGTGTTTACGCCTTGACCCCCGTGTCCTTTAGCTCGAAAAACATCGACTCGTATATCGTTCGCTTTTAGTTCGATTTCTTCATTTTCAACCTCAGGAATAATTGCCACTGTTGCGGTCGAAGTGTGGACCCGACCCTTTTTTTCAGTCTCTGGTATTCTTTGAACACGATGAACCCCACCTTCGTTTTGTAATTTTGTATAAACTCGTTCGCCACGCAGTTCAACAAAAACCGATTTTATGCCTCCGATATTGTTCGTGTTTTGTTCGATTGTATTTATTTTCCAAGCCTTTTTTTCCGCATATTTTAAATACATTTTTAATAAATCACTGGCGAATAGTTCTGCTTCATCCCCTCCTGCCCCAGCCCGAATTTCTAAAATTGCATTGTTGGGCAAATTAGTTTGCTCTTTAATTTTTAAATCCTGTTTAAGTTTTTCAATCTCTTCTTGTGCCATATTTTTGAACGCTAAATCAGTGGCACTATTGTAAATTGCTTGTGCTTCTTTCAATTGCTCTGAAATTGATTTAACTTGTCCACCCACGCTAATTAATTTTCAATTTAAAATTTTAAATTTTTAAGCTAATAGAATAAATTAATTAATGTATTCTTCAAGAGTTACTTTGACATTAAACTCTTTATTGTTTCGTCTAATTTTAAGCTCAATTTCTTCTCCAACATTATGATTACTTAATTGCTGAACTAATTGATGTGTTTCGTCGATTATTTGTCCGTTAATTTCTTCAATAATATCGCCTTCTTTGAGCCCAGCTTTGCTAGCTGGAGAATTAGATAATACAGCTGCTTCGCCCTGACCACCAACAATAATTACTCCATAATTGATTGGTAAATTATTTAATTGAGCCACTTCTTTTGTGATCGGAATGTAACGAATACCAATATAGGGACGAACAATTTTTCCGGTTGTTCTGACTTGATCGATAGTTTTTTTAACACTATTAATTGGGATGGCAAAACCAATATTTTGCGCATTGCCGACAATCGCCGTATTAACCCCAATTACTTGACCAGCCATATTGACCAATGGTCCGCCTGAATTGCCTGGATTGATGGCTGCGTCAGTCTGCAACAAACCAGTTAATTGTTCGGTAGCACCAGACGGGCTAGAACTAGCTTTAATCTGTCTTTCTTTGGCAGAAATAACTCCAACCGTAACCGTGTTATCAAATTCTCCTAATGCATTGCCTATTGCTACCACCCATTGTCCGACTTCCAATTTACTACTATCACCTAAATCTACGACCGGTAAACCGTTAGCTTCAATTTTCAAGACTGCCAAATCGGACGATATGTCTTTGGCTAAAATTTTCGGCTTATAGCTTTTTCCATCGGCAGTAATAATTGTATAGTCAGCATTTTCTTCAGAAACCACATGTTTATTGGTTGCAATTATTCCATCGGAGGTGATAATAAAACCCGTCCCTCCACCTTTTTGTTGATATGTTTGACCAAAAAAATCAGTAATATTGTTAGTGGTAGAAATTGAAACCACCGCATCTGAGACTTTTTTAGTTGCATCAATTATAGCCGATGATTCTTCAAGCACAATTTTCTGATTACTAACACTGGCTGTTTTGGCTTTCTCGGTTAATTCTTTTACGCCCAAAATATTTTGTAACTTGCCGGATTGAGCCACAGTTGATAACGCCATCAACCCGCCCACAAAACCAAGCACAAAATTGGCAATAATTAATACAATAATACCTTTTTTAGAAATTAGTGAATTATTTTCCATCCTTTTTTTCCTCCCCATCATCAAATTTTTTCGCCATATTTCCGAGCCAAATTGCCACAATAACTGCTAAAATTGTTACAAATAAAGCGTAAATAAACTGGGATTTAACTCCTTCGCCGGGAGTAATATACTCACTGATAAATTTCTTAACCAGATCGTTCCATGCCAACGCCGCTACCAATCCAAAAGCAGTCGTTAGCATTCTGGAAATAGTTTTATAATATTCTTTTCCGATGCCTTTAATTGCTTTTCTTATTTTTGCCATAATATTTATATTATTATTTTTTCAATTATTTTTTTTGTCATTTCACCGGACGCCTTACCCTGTGTTTCTTTCATTACTAAACCGATTAAAGCTTGCTTTGCTTCTATTTTACCATTTTTAATCTTCTTAGCAATGTCTTGATTTTCCTGAATAATTCTATGAACAATCACTTCTAAATCCTCATTTTGCAATAGGTTTTCCCGACTAATAAAATAATCAACTACTTCTTCTCTTGTTTTAGGATTTCTGTTAACAATAAAACTCGCTAACTCATTTTCTTTCACCCTAATTTCTTTACGGCTTACTTCAAACAATTTTAATTTTTCTTTATTTGAAGTTAGAATTTTAGCGTCATTTTCTTTTAAAGCATATTTTTCAATCAATTCATTAGTAATGTTGTCTGGTAATTTATCAACAACTATCGAATCAATGTAATTTTGTGAAAACGATAGGGGGGGAAGATCAGGCTCGGGAAAATAACGGTAATCGTTCTCTGTTTCCTTAATTCTTTGAGAAAAAGTTATCTCTTTATTGTCATCCCAACCTCGAGTTTCTTGAATAATCTTTTCGCCTTTTTCTAAAAGCTCACTCTGCCTTTTAATTTCATAATCTATGGATTTTTCAACCGATTTGAACGAATTAAGATTTTTAATTTCAACCTTAGTGCCTAATTTTCCGCCTAGCAGAAGCCTTTCGGTTATCTCCGAGGTGTTTTCTTCTGTCGGTTTTGAGTTTTGAATATTTGCATTTTGAATTTGCTTCAACGAGATATTGACCTCCACTCTCATCATTCCCTTTTCCATATCCGCATCAGCAACACCTAAATGACGTAACAATTGCTGAAACTTTTTAGCAAACTCGCTTGCTTCTTGACCGCTTTTAATATCCGGCTCGGTGACCAATTCCATTAACGGCACACCCGAACGATTGTAATCAATCAGAGAATAATTCGAACCCGCTGGATGTAACAACTTTCCCGTGTCTTCTTCAAGATGTAGACGAGTAATATTGATTATTCGTTTCCCATCTCGCAGGAGCCCTTTGGTCACATTCGAGATGTCCTCTTTTTGTAAATTGATATTTGAAAATTTATTGAAAATTTCTAAATGTCCTCCTTTTACCAACGGAGTGTCATATTGTGATATCTGATAACCTTTGGGTAAATCCGGATAAAAATAGTTTTTCCGATCCCATTTGGTCGTCTGAGAAATTTTTCCACCCACCGCTTTCCCAACTTTAATCACCAACTCGACTGCTTGTTGATTTATAACCGGCATTACGCCCGGCAAACCCAAACAGACTGGGCAAGTATTTGAATTCGGATTAGAATTAAAGGGATCGTTTTTGCATCCGCAAAACATCTTTGACTTTGTTTTGAGCTCTGTGTGAATTTCTAAACCTATTGTCGGCAAATATTTTGATTGTATTGTATCTTCTGTATTCATACTACTATTTTACATCTCCCCCATCTCATTTAATACTTTTCTAAAATTCGCAATGGTGGTTTGGGCTTGGGTTCGGCTAATATCACTATCGCCGTGGGCGATTTGGTTGCGAACTTTATGAGCGTCCCAAGCAGATTGCAAAGCATCACGGCTGATTTTGCCCTCTATATTTTTTAGTCGCTCTCCCATCGTTTCCCCGCTGACCCGTTTTTTTATTACGCTATCCAAAATACTATCGGCTTTCATTATCGCCATTGTCCAAGCATGCATATCGTTTTTCGCCATCAACTCTTGCACTTCTTTCCACCGATCGGCTACATCACCGGATTTCTTTTTCTTAAACGGAAAACTCACCACCACCCAGAGTGCCTTGCCTATGCCGGTAATTATTTTTTGTTCGATAGATGGTTGTTTTTTGTATCTTGACATACTTTATTAAATAGGAAACAATCCTGTCGGCTTTTTTTTATTACGAGAAATTGATATTGCCAAATTATGGGCTGATGAATTTTTCCCGATTCTTTTAAACTCGATCATTGATTTAAGTTTATCTGATTTCTGCACAGAATGCATCTCAATAATCATCGACTTGATTACATTTTCATTACCATAATATATGGATTATCGTTAAGGTTCTTTTCTAAAAAAGATAATGCCTTTTAGCAGTGTCATAAGTCCCGATTTTATTAAATTTATGTTTTTTCCGAATTAATATTCCAACATCATAACTCATTTTTCTATTTTAGTTAATTTAGAATTATATCGTTTCAATTATCTCTAAAAATTCTTTCGAATCGTTGAGTAAATTGTCATCATTAAACTGATTAGCGATAAATTGAATTCCGACTGAAAGTGGATCTCGTTTGGTTGGCAATGAAATTGCTGGCAAACCGGCAAGATTAACTGGTACAGTAAAAATGTCCATCAAATACATACTCATCGAATCGTTAATTTTTTCACCAATTTTCCACGGCAAAACGGGTGAGGTCGGCATCATTATGTAATCAACTCGTAAATAAGCTTTTTTAAAATCCTCCAAAATCAATTTTCTAACTGCCTGAGCTCGATGATAATATTTGTCCGCATAACCGGCTGATGAAATGTAAGTACCCAAAATAATCCGTCGTTTAACTTCATCGCCTAAGCTATTTTTATTTTTTCCATAACGCACTCCATCGTATCTCGCCATATTACTTGCCACTTCAACCAGCATAATTATATAATAAACCGCTAATGAATAATTGATGTGGGGAAGAGTAATATCAATTATTTCGTATTTTTCTTTCAATTTTTGAACTAATAATCCAATTTTTTCTTTGACTTCAATGCTTAATCCTTTTTGAATAAAATGGTAGGGGATACCAATAGAAATTTTTTCTGAACTATTCGTTTTAGCCAATTTTTTAATTTTTTTAATTTGACTCGTCGAATCTTTTGAATCGCTACCACGCACAACATTAAAGACCCTCTCAATGTCCCCTACTTCGTTGCCAAAAATCCCAACTTGATCCAAACTAGACCCCATAGCAATAATTCCATAACGAGAAATTTCTCCATAAGTCGGTTTAAATCCAATTACTCCGCACATTGAAGCTGGATGCCGAACCGATCCACCAGTGTCAGTCCCAATTGCAACCGGAACAAAATTAGCTGAAACTGCAACTGCCGATCCACCCGAACTTCCACCTGAGATTAACGATCTGTCGAGTGGATTTTTGGTCGGACCAAAAGCACTGTTTTCAGTACTCGAACCCATCGCAAATTCATCTAGATTAGTTTTTCCAACTATTATCGCTCCAGCTTTTTGCAATTTTTCAATAATTGTTGCGTTATAAGGCGAAATATAATCTTCCAATACTTTCGAACCAGCTGTCACAATTGTGTTTTTAACGCAAATATTATCTTTAATCGCAATCGGCACATTTGCTAACTCGCCTCGCCTATTTTCATCAAACTTAGTATAATTTTTATGCAACGACAAGAACGAATGGTATTGACTATCTTCTTTTTCAATGAGTTGGAATAGGTCGTTTAACTCTCGATCTGAATTGATTTTACTGTTTTCAATTATCTTCATTATATAAAATTCTCTCAACTTTAAAATATTTATCTTGACTATTTTTATGGTTTAAAAATACTTTCTTTTCCAGCAATGAATCGCTAACTTCGTCTTTTCTTGTAACATCTTTTAACTTGGTCACGATGTGGTTGTCAAAACTAGATGATTTTTCATCAATTTTATCTAAAACTGAAAAATAGTCTAGAATTTCTGAAAATTGTTTTAAATATTTTTCTTGATCATTTTCAGCAATTTCTAGCCCCGATAACCTGCTTATTTTTTTAATTGTTTCTAAATCAATTTTGTTTTTCATAATTATTCAATTTTTACCATACTAAAAATATAATATCCAGCTATTTATTATTAAAATATATATTTATTGGAGAAACTCTCGCAGATATTTTAGCCTGGTCTCCCGCATAACGAGGGTAAAATATCGAGAGAGTAGAAAACCCGAGTCGCTGGACGAGGAGCTTTCGGTTCTGAGATAAATATATATTTTAATAAAATTTTAAATTGGCAACATCAATAAACCTTTATTATCCGCTGTAATTTTTTTACCACTCAATTCAACTTTACCACCGGTAAAATCGTAAAAATTGTAGTAAGCCGGATCAATATTCAAAGTCACACTGACACCACCAGTATCAGACCATAAAAAGTAGATCGGTTTTGAATAATTTTTTGAGACAATTTCATACGCTTCAATCTTTTCATCTCCAAAGTTAATAATATTCACTCTAGTCATCTTGCCAAACAAACTCAAATTATCAACCTTAGTTATAACTTCTTGCTGATAAAATATTTTTTCAACCTCGTTTGAAAACAACAATAGACTTTTTTTAAGTGCCTCAATCTTTAAATTATCTGTTTGCGCCAAAATAACTTCGCTATGCTCCAAGCTACCCCAAACCGGCAAACTGTTGGCTTTTTCTTTGAGTGCTTTCTTTAGTTTAACAATATTTTCTTCCACTTCAACTGAATTTTTATCCGCCTTTATTTTTATAACCTGAAAACCAATTTCTGAAACTAAAAACTTGTTGTAATCTTGCCAATTAGAGAGCGGGATTTGGCTAGAAATAATTATTCTATCGTTTCTTATCTCAGCAATTTTTTTTACTAAACTCAAATAGTTTTTCCAATCTTCCTGCCAATTATTTTTATCCAACTGGTCACCAATTTGGAAAAATACAATTTTTTTCTGTGTGTGTTCAAAAAGAGAACTAATAAAGTTAATGAACTCCTGCTCATTTCTCGGTGGACACTCTTTTTTTTCACCTTCAACACAGAGCGTTAAACGATCGTGTTTAATTTTTATAGTTAATAGAATGGCTCGATTGCCAGATTTTTGGATAATATTGTCAATAACTGACCAATCATATTTATCTAAGCCTGGTTCAAGTTCTTGCCAATCTATTTTCGCTTCAACCCAAGAAGTATCACTATTTTTTATTTGACTCAAATCACTATAAATCGTACCGCTTATCTCTTTAAATTTGGGATTTTTAAGACTATTTTTATTAATAATAAAATTAAATCCACCAGTTTGGATTAAAAAAACAGCCATTATTTCCAAAACAATTATAGCCAAAAACAGTATGACTACCCGAGAGCCAAAAAATCGTTTTATCCCTCCCATATTGATTCAATTATACCACCCACACCCCCCTAACCCAAATATGCACGTTCCAGGAACGTGCATATTTGGGTTATATCGTAGATTTGATCAAATGCAATTGCCTTTGATAATCTTTTCTATCATTTACAAAATTTTGATATTCACTTGAATCAATATCAATTATATCTTTGTATGTACACAGATCTTCATTTGAATTTAGATACTCATTATAAGAAGAACTCAGCCATTCTTCTGGTTTATCAACCAATATAGAGTTTGAAGGATTAAGATGAATATATCTGGTCAAATGAAGCAATTGTTCGTCTGATTTAACTTGTATATTTTTGAATTTTCCTTGCCACAATGGACCAGATCTTTTATGTTTTAGGTTAAAATAATGTGAGTAACTATTTTGCACCAACCGTAAATAATTAGTGACTCCAAAATCTTTATTTTGTTTAACTAATAAATGAAAATGAGTTGGCATAATGCAGTAACAAATAATATCAATTGGTTGGTTGTTTCTGTCTCTTTTGTTTAATATTTTCATTTGATTTTTTGTAGATAATTCCGTAAAACGAGACATTTTTAAATGTGCTTCAGGTGCTAAATAATATCTGAGTGAATAAATAAAATGTTGATATTCTCTATCAGAAGTAAATATTTCATACTTCGCAATACTTCTATTAAAAACATGATAATATTGTTCGTTAGACAACTCCACTTTTCTAATACCCATAATTCTATTGTAATACTTTTTCCCAAATATGCACGTTCCTGGAACGTGCATATTTGGGTCTAGTCACAGATGGTTATTTTAGTTATTGGTATAATGCTTCTTTTAACCCTACCGCTTTTAATACTACCAATTTGAATCAAGGGTTGTACCATGCTCAGCATCGCCGGTAACGGTAAATTTTACCGGGTTGCTGAAGGCTGTAATCAACTCGCTAGTATTGTTATAAGTGACCACTTGAACATCATAGTCCCCAGGTACCACATCTACTGGACTAGGAACCGGTAACAAGTACGCAGGTACTTCATTCAAGCATTTAGGTAGATTACCGCTTAATCTGGAGGGAACTGTAAAAGTCAACGATTTAGAAGATGTTGCATTGGCAACTATTGATTGGGTGTCGGTGCCGAATTGCACTGATGTCTGAAACTCAACTGGTAAAAACGACGACCAAAGCCCCCACTAACGATGCACTGCGAACCCTTTTCTTCGCCATAATCCTCCTTTATTCTACATATAATATATTGTCTTCTTAAGGCTTCCCGTTGTCAATATCTTGTATGTTGAATACCCACCCTCCAATCGATAATTTGTCATCAAAACTGTGTGATTTGCTTATTCCATTAATTCCAAAAAATACATAAAATGACATTGCAAAAAATCCAAAACAAAACATATATAGACCAATTTTTAATAACTTCCGATAAAAAATGTCTTTTTGAGCTTTAGTATCGTCAACCCTATTGTGTTGAATGTTTTGATTTATTTCCATTTTTCCCCTTTTCATCCGAGCATATTTATAAGCTCCGTGAGTTCTAGAATTTAATGCACCACTTGTTGTTTCTCTACATACTCCTCTAAGACCTCATTGGGTGTCAAGTAGTTTAGTGTTTTTCTTGGTCTTGTATTTAGTTTTTGTTCTATTTTGTTAATATCATCGTCGGTTATATTTTCAAGATTAGTCTTTCTAGGCAGATACTGACGAAGCAAGCCATTCATATTTTCTACCCCGCCTTTTTGCCAGAAAGAATAGGTATCGCAGAAGTAGGTAGCAATATTAAAATCATCTCTAATTTGGGTGTGTCTAGCGTTCTCCCCGCCATTGTCAAAGGTAATGGTTTGGACTAAGTTTTCCGGTAGCGATTCGATTGTTTCAACTAATCCTTTGGTGTTCATCAATTACTGCCAGTCTGTAATAGATGGATACTTTTTCAGGTATATTTATCTGCTTAGCTGCTCTTTGGTAGTGCCTGCGCCTAGCTGGTTTTGCTCGGCGCAGATGGTGGTAAAACCTGGTTCCGTCTGATGCAGTAGCGCCAGTATATATCCACTGATAGATAGTTTCCAAGCAAACCTTCTTGCCCTTGAGATAAGCTGGCGGTTTGGTTTTTAATCTGCCGGCAATCTGTTCTGGACTCCAGTCGGCGGAAAGTCTGCCCACCACCCAGTTAGCTAACAGCTGGTCTTTGAGGAACTTCTTTTTTAAATATTTTATCTCTGATTATTGCTAAAAAATTGATATTGAACACGGTTTTGTTTTAATAATGGTTTAAGCGACTGAATAAATTGTTCAACATCTGGTCTGTAATTTAGTGCTCTTAATCTCCGATATAATTTTCTACCGTCTAATAGCTCAATCCACAAAGTATAATTCATATTAATTCCTCTGCTTCTTCCGGTTTTAAGTTGACCTCCTCCGCTATATTTTATCCTTGAAAATTTAATATCCACCCAGGGCACAAATAATTTACCAAATGAAAAAAAATGCCAGGTGAAATCGTTTTTATTAAGTAGCAACCCATCGTCATAAATTATTATTG
>PFQF01000004.1 GCA_002793435.1 Candidatus Berkelbacteria bacterium CG_4_10_14_0_2_um_filter_35_9_33_12 | reverse complement strand
GTTTGAAATAATAATATTTAATTTAAATTTGAAAACAAAGAAAATTTTGGAAATATCTCATTCTGTGGCACAAATGGGTGGTATAGAGAAGCAGTTAAATCAGATTAAAAATATTTTTAAGCGACAGTACGATCTGGTTTTTTGGGTTGGGAACAAACATTTAGCTGATAGATTATCAGGCGAAACTATCGATTGGAAATTAAATATCAATGGTGGATGGGCGTTTTTACACTATTTATTATTTCAAAAACGAGAGCAAAAATATTTTGCCAAGAGAATTGAACAGCTCGGAGATAATCTAAAAACTGTTCATATTCATTCGCTGACAGAACAATTATTATTGACGCCAATAATCAAAAAAATCGGTGTCAAGGTAGTCTGGACAATACATGGGGAGTTAATATTAGGGAAGAATATTTGGCTTAAAAAAATATTTGTCAAAATAGCTCGACAAGCTGATCAAATTATTTGCGTTACCCAAAATACTCAAGAACAAGTTAAAAAATATTATTCCGAAGCCAATACGGTTGTAATTTATAATGGAGTTGAAGTGTCAAAACGCATTTCTGAAAAGAAGTTTAATTCGCCACTAACTGTCGGGTTTGTCGGTCGTTTAGGGACTGAAAAAAACTTTTCTTATTTTGTCCAATTAGTTAATGGTTTATGGTCAAAAAATATTGAGATAAAAATTCAGATTGCAGGTAATAAAATCGACAATCGGTACGATCGATTTCTTAATAATCGGCAAGTAAAATTTTGTGGTTACTTAGAAGATATAGACCAATTTTATCGTCAGATTGATTGGCTGATTTTTCCTTCTCCCAGCGAAGGTTGCCCATACGCTTTACTCGAAGCAATGACAAGTGGAGTAATCCCAATAGTTTCACCGATCAAGCCACTTTTAGAAATTATTCAAGATAATTATACTGGAATAGTTCTGTCAATGGTTCTTAAAAATGATATAATAAAACTAGTGGAGTTAATAAAAAATCAGCCAAAAATGCTGAGATTTTCGGTAAATGCAAAAAAAACAACGGCTAACTATTCAAGCGTAATATTTAGCCAGAATTTAGCCAAAATTTATGGGTAAAATTAAAGTTTTATTATCAAATAAAATTATTAGTTATGGATTGATTATTTTTTTATTAGCCCTCTTGATCCGAACGATTCCAGAAATTATGATGGGTAAATTTCCGATTGGCTACGATACGACCACTTCATACTTAAGCGTTATAGGCGATATTTTAGATAAAAATATTAATTATTTTACGACCGAACAGATTCTTGGACATAATGGTCTTTACATTCTTTATCAAGCTTTAATTAATTTAGGTTTATCTGAGCCGTTTATTTTAATCAAAGTGGTGAGCATAGCAATGTTTTCACTGTTAGTTTTAAGTTTTTATTGTTTAGTCGCAAAAGGTTTTCATTATAGTCCAAAAAATAGCTTTCTAGCAACGATATTATTTATGACTAGCATTGTGGCAGTGCGAATCTCTTCAGACTTAGTTAGAAATGAATTGGGTTTAATATTTTTCAACTTCTATTTAGCGATTTTATTTAATCTCAACAAAAAGTTGTGGCTGGGTAAAATAATTTTGTTGGTAATTTTGGTTATTCTAACTTATATTGCTCACCAAGTAGTTTTTGTTCTTTTAGTTTTGGCATCGGCGATTTGTCTACTGGTTGAAATCGCTAAATATTTTAATCAATATTTAGCGATTTTATTCTATGCCGGTTTTATCGCACTGACTTTAGTTTCGCCAGTAATATTTAATTACGAGTGGGCAAATATTGATCTTTTTGAAACTGTTACCCAGCCACAACTTTTTCTCGTTTATCAACCGGTTTTGCTGTATGGAATTATTTACTTTACATTCATTCCATTTATTTTATTAGCTACCTTAAGATTAGATAGCTCGAAGAAGAGTATTGTAATTATGTCACTGCTTTTTGTAAGTTTGAGCTTAATTGCGCTTCTGCCTTTAATCTATTTTCCAGTTTTGCCACAATTTTGGGATCGTTGGCTATTTATGTTGATTGTTCCGGTAGCAATTTTAACTTACGAAGGAATTAAATATTTTACTACTCGTTTGTCAAAAGACAAGACGGTTTCAAGTGCTCTGGCGGTAATATTAATTATTATAATAAATTTTCAATTTTTTCCTTATACTTTTACTAAAAATGGTATCGAAAATTATTTGCCTAACTACGCATCCTTCCCGCATACTTTTTTGTGGAGTAGTGTTGGTCGGGAACGGTTAGGCGAACTAGAAGTTATTTATAAAAAAATCTTATCCTTGGAAAAAGATGCTTATTTAGTTATGGATAGAAGGTATTGGGGTTATTATAGTTACTACGATTATGAGCAAAAGAAAAAAAATGAGCCACGGATCATCGAAACAACCGGAGCGTACACAATTAATAAAACCACGATAAATGAAATATTACAAAGTGGGAAAAAAATTTATGTTTTTGACAAGAACGAAATTTTAGATATCTATTCATCCGTCGATGTTTTGACAACCGCTTATGGATATAGTATCAAAGAACTAATTTATGATAGCCAAAAAAGTTCCTAAACTAGCGATTGTTTCGGAAAGAATCAGAAATCATTTTAATGATCCGCTTCGTTATTTCTCTAGAGTTAAAGTCAAACATTTTTATCGAAACACTTATGCCGATTTTGTTCCAAATTCAAAAATTAACGCTCATCAATTTGTTAACGAGAGTGATCTCAATAAAAAATTAATTCAATTTTGCCCCGACATCATTCAGACTTACGAACCATTTTATGGCTATTCAAAAATAAAATTGCCATTGCGTCCATTGAGAATATTGAATGTGGTTTATAAATATTGCCAGAAAAACAAAATTTCTTATTACTTTAATGCACTTGAAACAAATGTGCCGAAAAAAAAATATGGCAAAGTTGCGGGTATAATTATTTATTGGATGTACAAAAAATATGCTTGTCGAGCTTGGAAAATATTTGCCATGACTAATCAAGCTGAGCAGATGTTGCTAGAGGCTGGAGTTAAAAAAACTCAAATTAATGATGAGATAATGATTGGTCACTGGGGCGTGGAAACAGAGATATTTAAACCGAGCTTAAAGACCAACCAACCGAGTTTAGTTTTTATTGGGACTCTCAATGAGCAAAAGGGAATTAAATATTTAGTTAAAATTATTTCAAAAGTAATTGATAATTGTCCAATGATTAACATTAAAATAGTTGGTCTTGGTTATTATCAATATTTAATTAAAAATTTAATTAAAGAATATCCTGACAATATTCAATACTTTGAACAGGTGTCGCATTCAGAAGTAGCTAAAATATTAGCCCGAACTTGGATAGCTTTATCAACTTCGATTACACTTAATAACTCCTCAGAACAGACGGCTGGTTTTTTACTTGAAGCAATGGCATGCGGAAATGGAATTGTCGCTTTTAATTCGGGCGGAATTAGTCGTTATGTTAAAAATGGAGTTAATGGTTTATTGTCGGATGAAAAAAATATTGATCAAATTGTTAAGAATATTAGTTGGCTACTGAAAGATAATAAAATATTAAAAGAAATGCAGAAAAATAATCGTCGGTGGGCGAGAAGGTTTTACAATGCGGAAAGTAATGTCAATAAGTTGGAAGAGTTGTTGGTTAAAAAATTGGTGTCTTGATCTCTTGTTCCCAAAATATTGCGTAGTCTGTCAGAGAATTGGCTGGAATTATTTGTGCCTAGAGTGTTTGTCAAAAGTTAGGATTGAACGGAATATTCACTGCCCGAATTTTCATTGTAAAAGAATCACACAATTTGGTAATTATTGCTCTCAACACCGTCGAAAAAGCGGAACACTGACCGGTGTTTTATCATTATCAAATTATAAAAATCGGGTAATAAAAGAGCTGATCCATTATTTAAAATACGAAGGGGTTAAAGAGTTGGTAGGTGAGCTAAATAAATTAAATTTATCTAAAATTCGAGAACAAATAATTACCAAAAAATCAATTTTAATACCCGTACCACTTTTTCAACGAAGAGAAAATCAGAGAGGCTATAATCAGTCGTTAGAGATTGCCAGAATATTTTCTCAAAATTTTAAGTTACCAGTCGAAGATAGAATCGTTGGAAGGTCAAGGAACACCAAGAGTCAAATGCAGATTGAACAGGATAGCGACCGTATAGTGAATATTAAAAATGCTTTTAAAATAATCAATCAGAAAACCGATAAATTAAAGAATAAAACGGTCTATTTGGTGGATGATGTTACGACTTCGGGAGCAACGCTTCAAGAATTGGCGAAAACGTTAAAAGAATTGCAACATCCACCGAGAAGAATTTATGGGCTGGTTTTAGCGAAGAGGTAATTTATGTTAACATAAATTACAGAAGCTAGAAGCTAGAATCGAGCTTCAAGTTTCTAAAACTATTGACCAAGAGCTAGAAAATACGCTAGAGTGGTATAGAAAACAGATAAAATATTAAAGACAAAAGAGCATAGAGACTAGGTTTTCACTTGCTCTCGTAAGTGATAAAGTAAAAAAGTTATGAAAATATTAGTAACGGGTATAGCGGGATTTATTGGTTCTCATACAGCCGACGCCCTACTAAAAAGGGGCGATCAAGTTGTCGGGATAGATAATTTTAACGATTACTACGATCCAAAAATCAAAGAGGATCGGATTAAAAGGTTGCAAAAGAGTTATCAATTCTCATTGTACAGAACTGACATAAGTGATTACACGGCAGTGGAGAAAATTGTTAGAAAAGAAAAACCGGATAAAATCTGTCATTTAGCGGCGCAAGCGGGAGTTAGATATTCATTGGAAAATCCCTTTGTATATTTAAAGTCGAATATTGATGGAACTTTGGTAATGCTCGAAACTGCTCGTCACAATAATATTAAAGATTTCATCTACGCTTCTTCCTCGTCAGTTTATGGAGGGAATAAAAAATTACCTTTTTCAGAAGAGGATCGAGTTGACGCTCCAATCTCGCTTTACGCTACTACTAAGAAAGCGAACGAGCTAATGGCGCATACTTATCACAAGCTGTTTGGATTAAATACGACCGGGCTACGATTTTTTACTGTTTATGGACCGTACGGACGACCGGATATGGCGCTTTTTATATTTACTAAAAATATCCTTGAGAATCGACCGATTGAAATATTTAATCGTGGAAAGATGAAACGAGATTTTACTTATGTTGACGATATTGTTTCAGGGATTATCGCATCTCTAGATAAAAGTTACCCGCACGAAATATTTAATTTGGGTAATTCAAATACGGTTGATTTAATGTATTTTATTGAGAGAATTGAAAAAGAG
>PFQF01000011.1 GCA_002793435.1 Candidatus Berkelbacteria bacterium CG_4_10_14_0_2_um_filter_35_9_33_12 | reverse complement strand
ACATAGAGGACTAAACAAGCAAACAAAACAAAAGATGATCGACGAGATATTAGCTAAATAGCATCCCAAATTTGACATTACGCCGAAAACAACATAATGACCAGAGCTTTTACTAAAATGTCCATTTTCAGAGGGGTGTGTGTAGGCGATTAATGGTTTGTTTTTTTTAAGTAATATTTTGGCTTTATCCCAATCTTTTGTTACAAATGTGTTAAGCCCATAGTATTTTTGTCCAACTACACCAAACATTGCACTGTCCGTTCCTTTCCCACACACTCTAAATCCTTCAGTACTTGATTTTTGCTACTTGGTCAGGAGTAACCTTGTTGTCATAAGGTCTCCAATAGTTAATTATCATTGCGAGTGCAGTTGGTTCACACCCAGACTTTCCAATATTTACATTTGGACTACAACTTCCATA
Organism: Candidatus Berkelbacteria bacterium CG_4_10_14_0_2_um_filter_35_9_33_12; assembly: GCA_002793435.1. GTDB lineage: Bacteria > Patescibacteriota > UBA1384 > GWA2-35-9 > GWA2-35-9 > GWA2-35-9. Next base: position 5,140 of record PFQF01000011.1, on the reverse strand, counting down.
ATTTACTGTAGCCCATTCTGGGTTAGTTTGTTTTAGTAGGCTAATGGTTTTATCATGAGTAAAACAAAATGTGTCAGCGGTTGCATCTGGAAAAACATTTTTTATTACTTTTGCAATAGAGCCGGTATCACAATTATTATCGGGGGGGAGGATAGTAGTAGAACTTGAACCAGAAGCCCCTTCTTCGATATCCAAATCTGCCAAAAGTTCGGTGTCGATGACTTCATCGTCTAGGGAAGCATTGCTATTCCCATTATTTGAAGTTGCGGGGGATGGTGGTTGAACAATAAACTGATTGATAATTACTCCCAGCATTATCAGTGTGAAAAAACCGAGCAGAGCCGAGCCGATTAGTTCTTTGCCGAGTTTAACTTTGTTCTCGTCTCCAGCGCTGGTGATCATTAAAACCCCGCCGATAATAATCATCAAAACCGCACCAAAAACAGCGATCTTTAACAGATCTGGGAGAAGCAGAGCTAAACATTCACCAATTTTTTTATCTGTGGGACAAATTGGAGACATAAGTTTATTTTAACATAAAATAAACTGAAATCCTAAACCAGAAGCATAAAATCCTAAACAAATTCAAATTACCTAAACACAAATTCCAAACTGTTTAATATTTTGTATTTTGATATTAGATATTGTTTAGGATTTAGAGATTATGATTTAGAGTTTAGAACCCAGTATGTATATGATCCGGAACGAGTGGTGAAAAGCCGATACCTCGTTTATTGTTTTCACTTGGATTATTGTTTTTAAAGACTTGTTTATAAATACTAGTATTCCAGTATGTATCGGCATGCTTTTGGTCGAAAGTTAGAACTTGGGTTGGTAATGAATAATCATCTGGCGTTTTTTGTCTTTTTGAAATATGAACGCTATTGTTATCAAAGTAGAACGGAAAATCGAGCGTGTCACCGATTGTGTCTTTAATTTTTAGTTGAGCACCGAGTTTCAAGCCTTCTTGGTATTTTTTAGATTTCATACCGTCAAATACCCCGCCACCGACATTGAGCGATTGGCTCGGGCTAGTTCGAGATCCCCAGCCGGTTGGCGAAGCAAGATTTTCTTCATAACCAACATCGACTTCTCCTCCAGATACATAATTTGGTTCGGGATAATAACCGTCAACAGTGCAATAGATTTTAACTTTATAGACACCGATTAAATTAATTAGAATAAATATGACGACTGTGATCGGGTCAACTGGAACACCCAAAAATAATCCAACCACCATACCAACTAATATTGCACCAGTGCCCGGCACTAAACCGAGCGATTCCTCCATCGAAGCAATTTGATCGGAAAAAGCCATAGTTATTATGAGCGTGATTAAAATTGTTGCCGCTTCGGCATAAGCTGCTTTAGCTTTGGCGATATCAGTCGCAGTTTTAGCCACCTTAGCCGCCTCATAAGCGTCCTTAGCTTTATCAAAAGCTTGATAGGTTTGATAAATAGTTGCTGTTGTGCCTTCTTCGAAACCAAAAAGTTTATCACCAAAGGCAAAGATTCTACCGGTAGCCCAATCTTCATAAGTATTAAGTAAATTTGTATAATCACCAGTTTTAGCCCATTCGGCTAAACCGGCAATTGAACCTTCTTGAAGTTGAAAACCAAAAAGATCTTTTTGGTTAATTAGAGTCTCGATACCGCCAAAAATTCCACTGGTTTTGACTATTTCCCAATTAGTGCCACTCTTGTCAACCAGATAATTTTTAAGTGCTTCGACTCCCTTTGAAGTTATTCCATACTGATTGAGATTTGTTGCATCGAGCGCATAGTTGACGCCATAATTGAAAGCGGTGTTTAATCTTTGCTCATCGGTACCATAGAACATCACATAACCAAAATCAGCGGGAATATGTTGATCAATTTGATAAGCAAAAGCGGTAAAAACCTTGCCTTGAAACCGACGCCGATTTTCTTCCCGAATATCCTCTTGCTTTTTTTCTGGATCTTGGATATTCGCTAACTGGTCTGTTTTCCAAGCTTCTAATTCATCAAACTTTCTTTTTGATTCTGCTTCATCAAAGCCGGGGATAGGAGAAGGAGGTTTGTTGGCATCTTGAATGATTTGATTGAGCTTAATTTCATACTCCATTTCAATCTGTTCAGTTGTTTTTAGACTGGACAATTCTTTGACTTGCTGATTGGAAAAGTTTTGCGTTTTCCAAACATCTTCATAGGTAATACGGTATTCAGGCGGTAAATCAATTTTTTGTCCATCTTTTTCAAAACTATTTAACTCACCAGCAATACTCGCTACGCCGACATAAGTTAGAAATTGCATATCGCCTCGAACAATCGCTTCTAAATGATTGCTATACCCCTCGCCTTCGAGATCGACATGGAGCTGATTTTTGAAAAAATCATTTAAATGCTCTTTAAGTTCCTCCATTGCCCGATCCTTAGCTTTATCAGTTTTGCTTTTATTATTGAGAGTGTCTTTATGATCCCGTTGTTCTTTTAAACAATTTTTATCAAGATCAGCTAATTTTTGTTGCTTTTCTGCTTCGAGCTCTCCAGTTATTCTTGTTATTTCAGCTTGTTTTTGAAAATCTACTAAACTAGAGCTTTCAATATCATATATAGTTTTTTGTATTTTTTCTTCATATTCTTTTTCAAGAGCGTGTCTTTTAGCCCCATTGTTTTCCCGGCAGACTTTCTGCTCTTCTTCGGTTGGAATTGTTTTTTTACGTTCACTTTTGTGGGAAATATAATAGTTATAAGCGTCAGTTAAGTAGCCCGGTTTTTTTCCTTTATCTCTCTCAAGCCCAACCTCCATTTCAATTGATCGAAGCCCTCCGTAGATTAAAGTTTGTTCAGCGTTGGCTGGATCGGCTAATACCGCTTCAATCGTACCGGTTGGTAGATGCGCTTTTTCGTTTAAATTGACATCAAAAATAGCGGTTAAGCCGTGATAAAATTGCAGTCGGTCTTCGGCATTCCAGTCTTCAATGCTTAGTTTTTCATTTTTATACCAGACTCGAAAAAGATCGTGGTAGGCGGTATTAATAATTGCTTTACATTTTTTATCATCGTTCGAACAGATTGTGTCGGTTAATCCTTTAATACCAGCTTTGATAATATCATTTTCAAGTTGTTTGCCAATATAGTTTTCTTGAACTAAATCAATATATTGAGCGGGTGAGATAACTTGTAACAGGAAATTTTTTGTCGTATCTTTGGGCAAACCAAAATGGTTGTCAATCTCAGCGCTCCGTTTGTAAATAGGACTCTCTAAATTATTTAGGTCGCTTCTCCAATAATATGGCGAATAATTGAGAACTCGGGACTGGACATCGGTTTCAAGAAAATCAAAATATTCTTTATCCTTATTTACCAAGGCTCGGGTGTATTCAGTGTCGCTTAAATATGTCAACACGCCAGTCTCTTTGTTTTTATAATCGATCTTAAATTCATCGGCAAAGTCGGTTGGGAATATCGTTTTTCGGTTAAACCAATTAACATTTTCAACCGGAATTATTTCAGCTAATGTTTTGGTTGGTTTGAAACTGTTTTGAGGAAAATTGAAAAATTTTTCAATCTCATCTTGAGCAAATCTTTGACTAATATCACCACTTAAGAGCAGTGGGTTGAAACCGAGTTGTTCAAACAACCAACCGCCTGATACTTGAGCAACTGCTAAAGCTCGTTCATCATTATTTTTTGCGCTTATGATTGCTTCGCCCGTGCCACCCGGTAAATCGAGTGTTTCATCAATTTTTAATCCACCAATACGGGCGAGTGTATATTCACCATCACCATTCAAAATATTGTAAATATCGGTTGCGGTTAAGGCAACTCCCAAAATAGATAAATCGTCAGCCAAACCATCAATCAACTGCAACTCAACCGTTCTTTCACCGATGGCTTTAAAATATTCCTCTAATTTGATTGAATCTTCTAAATATTTAGCGGTTAAACCCTTTTCAATACTTAAACCACGATCAATATCTTCAATATCTTTTCTTGAACTACGAATAATTAACTTTGGATTGACAGAAGAAGCTTTTTTATCAAAATATTCTTCAAACTTTGCTTGTCCAATGGCGATTAAAAAACCGTCGGACGAAAGGGAAGTGTTAATGGTTGATTTTGAAGATTTACAAGATTGAGATTGAGTCTGTTGAATCTCTTTTTTCTCTTGTTCGTCTAATTGTCTAAATTGTTCTTTTTGCCATGCTTCCGGATCGGTTCCAAGAGGAGCAGATGGAGCGGAATAGAGTGCTTTATCGATTAATTCTTTTTCAAGCAAGTCATACTTTTTATGAATAGCATCAATCTCTTTCTGCTTATTTTCATCGCAAATTTTGGTGTCGCTGTCGCTAATATTGACAATGGTTGATGAGCCAGAAAACATATAGTAAAACGAGTTTTCAGGCAGATCTAAAGCGTTATCTAATTGTCGTGAACCAATAGAAAGTATAAAGCTGGTAAATTCTTCATTTCGTTTTGATGTATCTTTTTCTGACAGAATCTCTAAAAATTTAATTACATCTTTATCGGTTAATAGCGATCCGTCGGAATTGCGGTTTTTAATATCAATGTCACGGGTGTTTTCATATGTTTCTCCAGAAATAATTTCGTGAGCCAACTTTTCGAGCGTATAAAGATTTTCTATATATTGCTCTAATTTGTCCTCAATATCGTTATTTTGGGGCTTATCAATTTCAACTAGAAGTTGACTGATTAATTTTAATAAATTACTCGCTCCAGAAATTATTTTGTCGATGCTGGGATTATTTACATCTGGCAACATACTCTTGGTAGCAGTCTCGATTTCGTTAGTCAATCGTTTTATCTCGGGATCAGTAATAGTTCGTTCCATTTTTCTAGCGATCGAACTATTTTCTTTAGCGACTCGTTGTGCTTCATTGATTCTGTCAACCCGGAATGTTATCGAGCCATAGAGCTCTGGATTTTTTTCTTTAAAATCTTGTAATAACTGCTCTTCGGCTTTTTCAATATTTGGATTGTTTTTAATTCCATTGATTATGGCACGATTGCCATAATAACGGAAAACAGCGATTGAGGCATCGTTTTTAAAGATATCAGAAAATTGATCTTTTTTAAGGTTGGTATTATTATTAATTTCACTTTTAAGGGTTTCGTCGAGAGTGCTAATTTTTGAGCC
>PFQF01000012.1 GCA_002793435.1 Candidatus Berkelbacteria bacterium CG_4_10_14_0_2_um_filter_35_9_33_12 | reverse complement strand
GTAGGTTCAAACACATCGTGGACACTCTACCCTAATAATGATAGGGTAATAGATTAACTTAGAAAGGAGTGTCTATGAAGGGATCAATTGGTGTTTCTACCCATTTGAGATATATCTTGCCCCACCAAGATCGTTTAGCAAAAATAACCAAACCTTCTCCAGAAGGCAGTAAACGTTTGAAGTGGATTGATTATTATCGTAAATGTAATAATGTTTTCTTAACCTGTCGTCACTTTGGCATTTCTCGAAGTTTGTTTTACAAATGGTTCAATCGTTTCAAACATTTGGGTCTTAGAGGATTGAATAATCAATCAACCAAACCAAACACTGTCAGACAAAGAGAGATAGTTTGGAATGTTAGAAATAGAATAGAAACTTTACGCAGAGATAATCCAGCTTGGAGTAAATACAAAATATCTTATCTACTCAAACGAGATGAAGGAATCATTATCTCGCCTTCATCAGTCAATCGTATTTTTCATGATAGGAATCTTTTTTGGTCTTCTCCCATATCCAAATCTGTTCGAGCAACCAAAAGAAATTGGAAGATAAGGAGAATAAGAGCGCCTAAAGAGCTTCGAGGATCAGCTCCTGGTTCGTTAGTTGAAATAGATGTCAAAGTGTTAAATAACTTTGGTGCAACCAACTATCAATTCACCGCCATTGATACCTGTGTAAAGATGAAATACATCGAGATCTTTTCAACTAAAAGTGCTGTCTGCGGGCAGAGGTTTGTTGAACATATGTTAAATTACTTTCCCTTTCGGGTTAGACATATCAATTCCGATAACGGCGGAGAGTTCTTATCTGAATGTCATGCTTACTTAGAAATGAGAAAGATAACTCATTACTTCAGCCGAGCCAGAACGCCCAAAGACAACCCAATGGTAGAGAACACCATTAAAGCCGATGAGTATGAATTCTGGGTCTGGGGTAATCTATCTACAACTGTTCAGGAGCTTAACAAAAAAGCCAAATTATGGATGGAGAAGTTCAATACCTACCGTCCCCATCAAGCACTTAACTATTTGACACCCATGGAGTATTATGAGAAAATATTATCAAGATAAAAAGTGTCCTCGATGTATTGGACCAGTGCAAACTATTGACAAATAGTCAAGAGTTGTTATAATTAGATTAGAACTTAGTGAAGGCTTGTCCGTTTGGCAAAGATTGGTCTCGCTTTAGCGAGAATAGCTAAGAACTCAAAACTTCCTAACCAGGGAAGTTTTTGCTTATATTGGTTAGTATCTGACTTTTTAGCGCTTTTCTAATAAGGTTTTTATCTTTGAGATTTCCTAATTGTGATCCCCTGATACAACCAGCCCAACGATCGGCAAGACGGATGATTGGTTCGCTTTCATCTCGTCGACTTTTGACAAGTGAAAGCCTGATACCCTTAAAACGCAATGCGTTAGTTAGTTCTTTGGCTTTCTTTTTGTCAATCCCGTCGATGTAAACAGTGCAGGAATAATCATTATTGGATTTTGTTTTGATTGATTTTTCGAGCGTGTCAATAATGGGAAGAAAATATGGTAATGGCTTTTTATATACACCATAAAATATATCGCTGATGAGTAATTTACTGATTATTTGCTTGGTAAGGAATTGATGTTTTCTGGGAGTTGACGATTTATGCCATTTTCGGATGCCGATTTTGGTTTTTGATTCAAGGTTGATTAAATCTTTGCGAATTTTGACTTGGTCTTTATTGTTAACGATGGCAACTACAACAAAATGGCTTGATTTGGTGTCCTGACCCGATTCGTCAACATAACAATAAAGTTTTTGCTCACATATTTAGTGTATCAAAAAATACCGCTCAACGCAGTATTAAATTAAATGTTATATTATCCTCTTTTTCAATCCCTGCCCATTTCTGGGATCAGGTTTTCGCTTTCATCTTGACCCGCTTACCGCCACTTTGGGAGCGGAGGTGCTTAATAAGCTTACTTCTTAATTTAATAATGTAGGGTATAGTCAAATTTTTGCCACCAAATTTAATAAATAATTCGTCTGTTCTTTAACATTTAAGCTTC
>PFQF01000032.1 GCA_002793435.1 Candidatus Berkelbacteria bacterium CG_4_10_14_0_2_um_filter_35_9_33_12 | reverse complement strand
TCTTGATTAAATAATTTTAAAACATCTTCCGGTTCTTGGTTGCCATGGACGACTAGCAAAGGTAAATTATATATATTTTTGATTAATTCAACAAATTCTTTGGCAAACTTAAAAGCCTTTGGATCATATCGATTACACAAATCGCCACAACAAAAAACTGCATCAATTTTATTTTTTTCTAAATATTTTTTTACCAATTCTAAAGTAAATTTTTGCCCATGTAAGTCAGAAACGATTAATATTTTTTTTATACTCTCCATTTTTTTATCATACTAATTAAAATACTATTAATAAATAATAGTATTTATTATCTGAACTCTAAGAATGCTTGACTTATTGTAATTTTTAATGTATACTTTTTCTATCTTTGAAAATCTGGAGACAAAAAATGTACTTTTTCTGTATGTTCACATTTTCAATTATTTTTCTTGTTTTTTTGATATTTTTCATTTATCTTTTTGAGATATTCAAAAAAGAACAAAAAATTTCATTTTTTTATTTATCTTTAATTCCAATATTTTTGATGATATTTACATCAAAATTAATATTTCAATTATATCATGCACAACAAGAACTACTACAAAATACCCCGCCTTTTTAGGAGGGGTTTATTTTACATTCCTTAGTTGCCAAAACTACCAAATCGAAATTTAATGTTCAATTCGTACGGTAAAATTAAGTTACAATTCGATAAATGATGGGACATTTAAGACTTAATAACGAAATATTTGTAATATTATTTTCAGCTTAAAAGTCCTTTGCTATCTCGATATTAGCCAAACACAAAATGGAAATAAAAATATTCCCCTGTTTTTTCATATTTATCCCTTCTTCTAATTCAAGTAAATCTTATTTATTTCGTAAAATTTTGTAAATCGGGAACCAATATAAATGTCTGATTAACAAGTATTTTGAATATAGATTTTTTCTTTATAATTTGATAGTCTAGTATTATATTTTGAATGCGGGTATCGTATAAAGGCTATTATATCTGCTTTCCAAGCAGAGGATACGGGTTCGATTCCCGTTACCCGCTCCAAATTAATATCGATCTATAAAGGTCGATATTTGTTATAAACTTAATAGCTCTGGTCTAAAAACAAAAATAATTCCTAAAATAACTAATAACAATCCTCCAGCAAGTTTTAACCAATAAGAAAATTTTGGGCTCGGTTTAACAATCTTAAATGATAAAACGGCAATCAAAAAAACGATTATGTCATCCAACATATAAAATAGATTGTAAACTCCAATATATAAATACTTTTCAATATTATCTAAATTGTTTTGCGATAATAAATTAGAAAATACGGTCGGAATTCCTACGCTACAGACCATTTCAATCGTATTAACAGCAATTGCTAAAAGTGCGATTGCAATTATACTTACAAATAATAAATTTGAATTAATATATTTTTCTAATTTCTTAAAAATTTTGTTCTCATTTTTGGCTGAAATTATTTGACAAGTTTCTGGATCGGTTTGTAAAAATATTTTTAAATAGTATATTCCCGTAATTACAGCAATTAAACCAACTAAATATTGAATATATTGAATATAATTGAGGTAAAGGATTATGTTTAAAAATGCTGATAAATATAAAAAATAGATTAAGTATGAAAATGCTAGAAAAGAACCACCAATAATTAACAATTTTTTTCGTGATTTCAATGTCAGTAATAGCGAGATTAAAGCTACCAAAGCCCACATTGCACATGGATTAAATCCATCTGCTAAACCCAAAATAATAGTTAGTGCTGGTAATGAGAAATTTTTTGTTTTTATCTCACCTAATAATGGGATTTTGACACTATTTTCCTCATCCTCGCAGATTTTTTTATCCACGTCACAACTTGATGTTATGAAAACCTCTTTTTGATTATCATTTTCTTTATCAATTAATTGTTCAATCTTTTTCTGAGTACTGTTCTCAAAACCGATAATTATTTTCTCATTTATTTTAGTAACTGGAACCGAAACATTTTTGACTTCATAGCTAGACAATAGTTTGGTTAATTCAAGTGCATATTTTTGATCTGATTCTACTTCAAAATATTGGATATTAATATTACTATTTTTTGTTTTTAAATCATTTAGAAACTGAATTTCGTTTTGACAATATTTACAATTTTTTGAGTAATAAAAATCAATATTTTTTTGGTTCTCTGCCACAGCTTGGTTTGAGAATATTGATATTGTTAAGAGTATCAACAGAATGTTTAATAAAATTTTATTTAAATATTTTTTCATTATTATCCTCTTATTGCCAAATCGATTATTTTATTTTATCATACTTCTATTCGAACTTTGAAAGGCGGTAAAATATGTATATTCAAGCATTGATATTCAATTTAGTGTTGAGCTGTGTATTTAATATTATTAATTATATTGTTTTTTGTCTGTCTTTTCGTGGATCATCTTATATTTTTTATACATATACAGACTTAAGTACATCTGTTATTAGTAGTACTACTTTTTTTATAATTACAATAATCTGTTTTTATACATATTTTATATTTGGTTATGTATTAAATCTTAAAATAAGTTCGGAACAAATATTGATTTCTTGCATTTTTGGTTATTTTATTTGGTTTCTCCTTTATTGGATTGAGTGCAAAAACTTTTTGGAAACATTTATTACTAGTTTTATTAGTATTTTCTTTACACTAGCATTTTTTTACGGAAACAAATATAATAGGATTTACTTCAAAAAGGAAAAATGCTAAATACAAAACGAAAACCGAGCACAATCAATCAAACCCCGCCTTGGCGGGGTTTGATTATAAATATTTTTTAATTTTAGCTTCTTTTTTTAGTTCATCTAACCATTCATTGATACTTTTATCCACATTCCCCTTGAAGTCAATAATTTTAACTATATGATACCCAAATGAAGTTTTGATTGGATCGGAAATTTTTGCTCCTTTTTCTTTATCAAAAACCTCATTTTCGATCTCTTCCGGCAATTTTCCCTTTGAGGTATAGTCCAGCTCACCATTTTTCCCCTTGCTTTCGCTATCCTCGCTATATTTTGTAACCGCTTCTTCAAAAGTAATTTTACCTTCATTAATTTGAACATTAACACTATCAGCGGTTTTTTTGTCTGAAATTAATATATGAGCAATTTTAACTTGCTTCAAAATTTCTTTATCGAGTTTTTCTCTAAGCAAATTGATGTATAAAAAATTATTTTTAAAATCATCAAGACTCATTTGATAATATCCATTGATAATTTTTTCTACTTCTTCCTTACCACCATTTTTATCAATAATCGATGTCATAGCACTATTCACTTCGTCTCGGGTAATACCAATTTTATATTTAGCAACTTGTTCTCTTACAATCGCATCCGAAATTTTCTGATCGATAATTTTACTAATGATATTTACATCAGGCGGTATTTCTTGTTGAGTAATCTGAAAAAAATTTTTTGCATAGATTAATTGATCTAAAACTGAACTGACGCTAATAATTTGACCATTAACGCTAGCGGCTGGAAATGGATAAATTTTGGTAACACCTTTAATAAAACTGGTTGTTTTTTTCTGCCCATAAACTGCATATGCTAAAGCGATTCCGGATATTACATAAATAATTATTACTGATACCCAAAATGCTAAAATAAAATTACGACTGATTTTAACACTCTTTTTTTGAGATACTATCTTATACCAGTCTTTTAAAGCCGGTAATAACAAATGTGAATATTTTTTTGCCATAATTTAAAACCTTTGTTCAAATGGTATTGAAAAAACTAATAATGAAAATACAATCACAAACACTATTGTTAAATATATCATAAATTTACGATTAAATCTTGTTTCGATTCGAGCTCGCATAGCTTCAGCATAAAACCAATAAAATATTGTTAGCAATATTGATTTGTTAAATGTATTGACTGGAAAAAACGAAAAAGTAAAAAATAATTCTAAGGTTAATAAAATTAAAAGCCAATTAAATGCCCAGAAATCTTTGGCATGTAAAAGTCTATTTTTTATATATTGTTCGTTTAGGACAATTGTAAAGAAAAAAACCAATCCGGCTAATATTAAAGACGAAAAACTATTTATCAATGTGATTCTACCTAAAGAAATGAAAAAAGCGTCAAAGATTAAAAACATTCCAACAAAAACCAAATATTCATTATGTTTGACAATGGCTCGATAAATAGAAAATATTAAGGTTAAAGTTATTGTTAAGTGAAAATAAGTAAATTCATTACTAGTAATAAAATAATAATATGCTAACGCAATTATTATATAGTATGTCCAGTGAATAACCAACCATCGATCTTTAAAATTATTTAGCTTTGGAAGTAGTAGTTTTTTTAGATTCATAATCTTTTCCAATTGTTACTTTAACATTAATCTCACCTTCCATCAAGTTGTCCTCTATAATTTGAGTAATTCCAAATCTGTTTTTTAAATAATTAACCGTGAATTTGTATTTATCCTGATCGGAGACAGTCAACTTACTAACTGATACTGCTGTATCAGCAGTTGATGTTTTAACCACTTTATACCCATATTTTGTTAATTCTGTTTCAATTTTTGCCGCTAGTCCGTTTGTATTTGTGCCATTAATTACTTCAATACTTGCATCTTCTTGACGTAAATATGGATCGGAAAATATTTCGTGAACCTTTTTCTGTATCTCATTCCAGCTTGAATCTTTCGGCACTAAATAGTAACCACCTTCATTATCGTTGGTCAATAGACCGGTGGCAGTATTATCCAACACATAAGAAATAATATTTGAGCCATTGATATCTTTGATAATCTGTGCTAATCGTTCCATTTCTTTTATTTGCATATCCGTTTTAATATGTTCGCCAACGGCTGAGACAACTTGGTTGATTTTTTGAGGATTAGTTAAAAAATTTAGAGATAAAGCTTTTTCTTTAAGCATCTGTAAAACTTGCTGTTGTCTTTTTGCCCGATCAAAATCTGATGTTGTTTGCCGAGAACGAACGTATCTCAAAGCCAAATCACCATCCATTTTGGTTACTCCCGCTTTGATAAAAAACGGATCATAGCCAATCAATTGTTCGTCTGGATAGAACGGATCATCCAGATCTTTTCCAACATTTACCGTTATCCCGCCAAAAGCATCGACAATTTTTTTAAAACCTTCAAAATCAACTCGGACAAAATAATGGATTGGTAAATCAAATATTTCTGAAACCGCTTGCTTCATTAATTCTGGTCCATCAATATTGTTTTTATTATTTTTTGAATCTTTGTTCTGTTCACCATAAGAATGAACAGCATTAATTTTATCATATCCACCATATGGTTTAGGAATGGGCACTTTCAAATCTCGTGGAATTGAAATATAAGCAGCCTCTTTATTCTCTGAGTCAACGCTCAATACCATAACCATGTCTGCCAACATTCCGCCTTTATGATTTTTTCCGCCAATTCCAATGATTAAAATATTAATTCTACCATCGCCTTCACCATTTAATGAATTTGGAGTAATCTTCAATGAATTCAAAATTGGAGAAATAGAGCCCTTATTAGCTACAATTATTGAATTAATGGCGCCGAGTATCTTTCCACCAAAAAATATACTAATAATAACTAGAGTGAATATTGAATAGAACCAAAATCGTCTTTTTTTAACTTTTTTTAATCCCGGTCGATCAATTTTTTTAAATTCTTGACGACTTTTTTTGACTGCGTTTTGTCCTAACGGAATCTCAGTTTGACCTTTTTTAACTTTTTTTATAAACATAAAAATAATCTAAATAAATTCTTCTTATTAAGAATAATACCACAATTTATTTTAATTTTAAAATG
>PFQF01000025.1 GCA_002793435.1 Candidatus Berkelbacteria bacterium CG_4_10_14_0_2_um_filter_35_9_33_12 | reverse complement strand
TGTTTCCAAGTCGTCCCCATCTTTAACGCCTTTTAGTTTCATCACAGCATCTTCTACCGGGCGTTTTTCGTCGGGAGTCACTTTATCACCAGCGTCTTTAAGCACTTTTTCGGTTGTGAAAATTAACTGTTCTGCCAGATTGCGGGTTTCAGCCAACTCTTTCTTTTTCTTGTCTTCTTCGGCGTGAGCTTCGGCATCCTTGCGCATCTTTTCTATCTCTTCTTCACTTAGTCCGCTACTGGCTTCGATGCGAATGGATTGTTCTTTGTTGGTGGCTTTATCTATCGCCTTGACGTTTAAAATTCCATTAGCGTCAATATCAAAAGTAACTTCAATTTGCGGAATACCTCGAGGAGATGGTGGAATTCCATCTAAAATAAATCGTCCTAAACTACGGTTATCGTTTGCCATCGGGCGATCGCCTTGCAAAACATGAATTTCAACCTGTGGTTGATTGTCAGCCGCAGTCGAAAATACCTGTGACTTTTTGCTAGGGATTGTGGTATTTTTTTCAATTAGGGGAGTCATAACTTGTCCAAGCGTTTCAATCCCAAGTGTTAGCGGAGTAACGTCCAAAAGCAAAACATCTTTAACTTCACCGGTTAATACTCCACCTTGAGTAGCGGCACCCAGTGCTACCACCTCGTCAGGATTTACGCCTTTTTCCGGATCTTTGCCAAAGATTTTTTTAACCATTTCTTGAACTGCCGGCATTCTTGTCATTCCACCAACCAAAATTACTTCGTCAATATCGCTAGCAGAAAGTTTAGCGTCTTTAAGCGCTTCTGTGCAGGGTTTTTTGGTTTTGTCTAAAAGTTCAGAAACTAAATCTTCCAATTTAGCACGAGTTAATTTCTTAACTAAATGCTTTGGTCCAGTGCTGTCAGCGGTTATAAATGGCAGATTGATTTCGGTTTCACTTGAGCTGGATAGTTCAACTTTGGCTTTTTCAGCACTCTCTTTGACTCTTTGAAGTGCCATTGCATCGTTGGTTAAATCAATCCCTTCTTCCTTTTTATAATCTTCGACTAGCCAATCAATAACGGCTTGGTCAAAATCATCTCCGCCGAGAAAAGTATCGCCGTTGGTTGATAAGACTTCAAAACTGGACTCGTCGCCTTCAGTGCCCATTTCTAAAATTGAAACATCAAAAGTTCCACCGCCAAGATCGAAGACAGCAATTTTGGCATCTTTCTTTTTTTCTAGTCCGTAGGCTAAAGCTGCCGCTGTTGGCTCGTTGATTATTCTTTTAACATCTAGTCCGGCAATTTTTCCGGCGTCTTTAGTGGCTTGTCGTTGCGAGTCGTTAAAATAAGCGGGAACAGTAATAACTGCTTCGCTAACTTTTTCACCCAAATAGCTTTCGGCGTCGGCTTTGAGTTTTTGCAAAATAAAAGCCGAAATTTCTTGAGGAGTATAGGTTGAATCGCCCATTTTAACTTTTATTCCATCACCGGCTTTTTCAATCTCGTAAGGCAATATTTTTTTTGCTTTAACAACTTCAGCATCGTCAATTTTTCTTCCAATCAAGCGTTTTACACTAAAAATTGTATTTTTTGGATTAGTAATAGCTTGGCGTTTGGCAAGTTGCCCGACCAATCGTTCATTATTTTTACCCATCGCCACAATCGACGGTACGGTATTGGCGCCTTCGGCACTGTGGATAACTTTTGATTTTCCACCTTCCATTACGCTCACGACAGAGTTGGTGGTCCCTAAATCTATTCCAATAATTTTACTCATTTTTGATTCCTTTCAAAAATATTAAATATTTATTAACCCTATAATGTAAAGTTTACTTTACATTATTTTATTTGTCAAGACCCGAATATTTAATTTACCTTAACTTTAGCTGGTCGAATAACTTTTGAGTTTAATTTATAGCCATCAAGAACAATTTCACTTATTTTTTCACTTTCTCCCTCAATAGCGTCATGCAAACTTGGATCAAAATTGTCTCCAACCTGAGTAATGATTTTTTCTAAGCCATTATTTTTTAGCATTTTTTCCAGTTGTTTTTCAATTAAATTGATACCCTTAGCCCAATTATTATTTTCTAATTCTTTTGGTAGATGTTCGGTCGAGCGTTTAAAATTGTCTAAAATTGGTAAAATATCCAAGATTAAGTTTTCATTGGCATATAAAAACAGACTCTTGTTATGAGTTTCAAAACGATTTTGTAGATTGATTAACTCTGCCTGTTTTATCTTAACAAGGTTGGTTAACTCAGCAATTTTTGAACCTTTTTTAATTTTCTTTTTGACGATTTTTTTCATATTATATAGAAAATGATAAATTAATAATAAAGTTTTGTCAATAATTAATGATCAATATTTCAAATAAAATTAGTCGTTTCCATCCAGCGTTGAAATTATCTTATCTGACGATAATATTTTTTATTGGTATACTATTGTCAGACGGAAGTTATTTTGACCAAACTATATTTTTGCAAACAGTCGTTTTGTTATTGGTTGTTTTAATATTTTTTTCAAGCAATATTGTAGTCAGTTTTTTATGTAGTTCAATTATCGTATTGATTATCGGTATTTCTTATCCACTAATTATTACCCAGCCTTTAAGTTTGAATGGTGGGTGGATAATTGATAAATTGGCGAGTTTGAGAGTTCTCTATTACGACAGAATCACTCAGCTTATTCCCAGCCCGTATGGTGATTTAGCAACTGGTATAGTCGTTGGTGCCAAAGGCACTTTTTCCAAAGAATTAAAAGATATTTTTATTCAAACTGGTATAATCCATATAACTGCAATTTCTGGATTTAATATTACTATAATAATAAAAATATTTGCCGATTTTTTGAAACGGTTCGGCAGAGTTCCAAGTTTTTGGGTAGGAACGATAGCAATTATGGCTTTTACTATTATTGTTGGAGGACAGGCTTCAATTGTTCGAGCGTCAATTATGGGTTGGCTTTTTTTGTTAGCTCGGTTTGTTTATCGCTTACCTTACATATATACTGCTTTATTTTTTTCAGCACTTTTAATGGTGATTCAAGACAATCAAGTTTTTAGCGATATTGGTTTTCTGCTCTCTTTTAGCTCAATGTTGGGATTGATATATATTTCACCTTTATTAAAAAAACTATTTTATAAATCTCTTAATAAAATACCGGAAATAGTAAAGACTATATTGGTTGAAACAATCAGTGCTCAAATCGCCGTAACCCCGTTAATAATTCATTATTTTGGCAGAGTTTCATTGATTTCGCCAATCGTTAATTTATTGGTACTACCAATTATTCCACTTTCAATGTTGCTTTCTTTTCTAACTTTTGTTATTTCATTGATAAGTATTGAAATTTCAATTGTATTTGGGATACCGCTACTTTTAGTTTCAAAATATACTGTCAATGTAGCTACATTTTTTAGTCGTTTTCAGGGAGCTTCGATCAATGTTGACAAAATTAACTGGGTCTATACGAGTATATTCTATATTGCAATCTTTCTTCTTGTCTATTATTTAAGAAAAAAAACCAATGTCGAAAAAAAGTTTATTTAGTAAGAATATTTTAATTGCTTTATTGTTGGCGAGCTTAAGTTTGTGGTATGTACTTATATTTGACAAAGATAATCTATTACGAGTCTATACTTTGAATGTTGGTCAGGGAGACGCTATCTTGATTTCGAAGAATCATTTTCAATTGCTTGTTGATACTGGAAGGGGGGATATGACTTATAGTCGAGTCAAGCAGTATTTACCTTTTAATGATAATAAAATTGAATTATTGATTCTTTCTCATCTGGATGGCGATCATATTGGTGGAGGCAAAAATATCGTTGATAAAATAGTTGTGGATGAAATATGGACGCTTAATTGGCAAAAAGACACTGAAATGGTCAAGGAGTTAAAAAACAAAGTTGAAGAAAAGAAAATATTAACTAAATTTATTAGAGCCGGTGAAGAAAAAATCATTCAGACTCATGAGGGAGAAATAAAAATAAAAACAATTAATCCTGCAGAATATATTCTAGAATCAGAAGGAAATAATAATTCTATCGTAGTCAAAGTAAGTTACAATGAGCTAGATTTTCTACTTACCGGAGATCTTGAAAATGAAGGCGAAAAGAAATTGCTTGAAAAAAATATAGATTTGCAGTCAGAGATATTAAAAGTTGGTCATCACGGATCACGATCATCAACTAGTCAAGAATTCATTGATCGGGTGAAACCGGAAGTGTCATTAATCTCAGTTGGTAAAAATTCTTATGGTCATCCCAGCCAAGATATACTAAACAGATTAAAAAGTATTAATAGTAAAATATACCGAACCGATAAGTCCGGTACTATTGAAATCTCAACTGACGGCAAAATCTATTCAGTAAAAACGGAAAAATAAACCCCCCGCCGTAGCAGGGGTATATTTTTTAATGTATATAGATAATATCTCTGATTTTAGTAAAATCATAGAGAATTTTGGCATCCCTTGGATGCAATCTGACGCATCCATGAGAGGCGGGTCTGCCTAATTCTTTAATTTTATTAGTTGCATGAATATAATGACCGCCATGATAATGAATCGCCCATGGCATGTCACATTGGTACTTTTTTGACCAATGATTTTTTTCTTTATCCAAAACAGTGAATTCGCCAATATTGTCATGAATAACATCCGGATGTTGTCCGGGTGGCATAAGAATACCTGTTAAACTGGTCGAGCAAATAAAGGTATAAACTAATTTATTTTTTTCATCATAAACTCGAACCTGTTGTTCTTTGATCGAGATATCGATTAATTGATTGTTTGTAATATTATTGACTGGAAGTATCTCAGAAGGACTATTAAAATACGGAGTTGTACCCTCAGTAGTATTTTCAATAGAGGTTGGAATAAGTTTTAATTTAACTTGATTTAAATTTTCATCAATATCGTTGCTAGATAATGATGTTACCATCTCTACTTGTTTATTATTTGATTTTATTGCCCAACTAATTCCTATAAATATTGCTAAAGTGATAATTGCTACAATATAAAAATTTTTCTCGTATTTTGGCATTGGTTGCACCTCCTACCTAATTCCGTAAAATCGTTTTAGCCGATTCATAATGGTAGTGTTTTTTGAACTAATGTAACTTAAATAGCGTCGATTTGATGAATTTTCATTATTTGCGAAATTTTCCATCGCCTCAATAGCATAACTAAGCATCTGTTGTAAAAGATTATGATGCTCTTTATAAATTGAATAAGGGGGAATTTGATCCGATAATGAATTAATTCGATTTAATAGATCTCGTCGTTTATTCAACTCAGTACTCCATTGAGATCGATCATTATCATTCAAAATACCCTTATCATAATGCGACAGTACTCTTGAAAGACTTTTTCTACCATTACTATATTCAGCTACAATTTGAAATATTTGTTGTCGATAATCTGAATATTCTGGATTGGTCCAGTAATTTCCAACGACAATAACTCTGTCGTTGTTAATTTTTGGAGTATCCCCAGCCAAACGAATACTTTTTCTGGCTTTATCAAAACTATTTGATAATTTGAATGCTCTATCTATCGCCTCGGTCGTGTCGCCTTCATCTGGCGAACCGTAGACTTGAGCGGTGAGTCTAAAGTTTTCAAGAGTTTTAAGCATAGAATCGCTTTTGGCTTTCAATGCATCTTGAGTTATAGATAAATTGGCTAACTGTTCAAACCCGGATAAGTATTTATTTGTTTTTTCGATTGATTCATTAAGCGCTAGGCTATTAGCATTACTTGCTTCCATTGATAAATATTTAACCTTATCTTTGGTGCCTTGAGCATAAGTTTTCATTTTTCTCAATTCTTCTTGAAGTTGATCCTTCTCACTTACAGATGGCGAAAGAGTTTTAATTTCTGTATGAAATGAATCAATCTGAGTAATCAGATTTTTGTAAATATAGATTTGTTTTTCTTTTTGATTCTGCTTAATTGTAAGATTAGTTATAATAAATCCGATGGCAATCAATATAATTACCCCACCAATGATTTTCTTTGGACTATTTTTCAATGTGCACCTCCACTGTCAGAATATGAATATATTAGTACAATAATTATTTATTGTCAACTCCCTGCACCCGCCAGTAACATATTGGACTTTTGTAGTGACAAATTGTGTTTCTTTGCTAGACAATTAATATAA
>PFQF01000022.1 GCA_002793435.1 Candidatus Berkelbacteria bacterium CG_4_10_14_0_2_um_filter_35_9_33_12 | reverse complement strand
AGTTGTCTCTCCAAAAGAGGTGGAAGTACTAAACCCGCAGGACCATTCTTTAGTTTCTTTAATGACTTGTTATCCAGTTGGAACGACACTCAATCGAATGATTGTTCAAGCTCGACAAATTTATCCAACTGAAAATCCAACCATTAATTTTGAAATTCCAGAAGATCTATTGTCTAATCAATTACCTGCCATTAGATAAAATATTATCTTATTTTTAGAACTATAATTTCTCCTTCGTTTTTAATAGCAATTTCAGAATCGTTTAAAACAATAAAATTAAACTCATTTTTACTTGAATAAATTTCTTTTTGATCGTGTTCATCTTTTGAAAAAACAATTAATTTTTCGTCAATTTGAACAATTAAATATTTGTTTTTAATTAACCAATCAACCCGATTGATATTTTTTGCAAAACGAGTCAAAATAGTATTCACCCCATTAGAAACTAAAAATAATTCATTTTTATCAATCAATAAATTTTTAGGAAGTTCAAGTTTGTCAAATTTTTCCTTTTCAACAAATTTTTTTAGCACAACTGGGTTTTTATAAAATAAATATATATCTTCTAGATTGATTGCTTGTCCCGCATTAAGTTTAAAACCTTTTTCCCAATCTTGATAATCAGTATAAGAAATTTTTAAATCGTACCAATTCGGAGGTAATTTGGTTAATCGAGCTGGAGTTAGTTCTTTGAGTAATTTACCCGAAAGATATATCTTAGCATCTTTGGGATTAGTTGATACTGAGATCAAGCCCGTTTTTTCAAAAGTCATATTTTGCCAGTTTATTACATAGCCACTCGCATCAACAGCAATTAAAAAACTGGCGCCGATAAAAATAATCGCAATTACAAACCAAAAAACACTCAAAACCAAATGTAATTTTTTATCTATCATAATTGATATCTATGTTATATGATAATATAAAATCACAAAAGAATGAAATCTAAATAGAGAAGGAGTTTATATGTCAAAATTTATAATCAACGGACCAGCCAAGTTAAAAGGCGATTTTATTCCTTCGGGTGCAAAAAACGCCGCCCTTAAAATGATTGCTGCTAGTTTGTTAACCAAAGAAAAAGTCGTATTGGAAAATTGCCCCGATATTACTGATGTTCACTCATTGATTAGCTTGATCGAAAGTTTAGGGGCAAAAACCAATTTTCAAAATAATGTTTTAGAGATTGATCCATCAAAAGTGAACCGATTTTGTCCTAATGATGAGATAGCTAAAAAAATTAGAGCCTCGATTGTTTTGGTTGGTCCACTACTAGCTCGCTTTAATAAAGCTCAGATCGCCCACCCAGGCGGATGCTTAATTGGCAATCGTCCACTTGATGCTCACATGGAGGTTTTCCGACAGTATGGAATTAATATTAAGTATCAAGATCAATATTATAGTTTTTCAACTCCAAAATTAGTTGGAGCAAAAACTTTTCCTTGTCTATCTGTCACGGCAACTGAAAATGCTATAATGACCGCTGTCTTGGCTAAGGGTGAAAGTACTATCTACGCAGCTGCCGCTGAACCAGAGATTAAAGATCTAATTTTAATGCTACGATCAATGGGCGCAAAAATAAAAGGTGCCGGTACTCACAATATTACCATTAAAGGTGTCAGAAAATTATCTGGTACTCAATTTCGCATTATGACGGACAGAATTGAGGTTGGAACAATTATCTGCGCTGCTTTAGCCACGGAAAGTGAGATTACAGTCCATGATATGAGGGAAAAAGATATGGGAAATTTCATCTATAAATTAGAGTCCTTAGGTGCAAAATTTAAAATTGAAAATTCAAAATTAACTGTCTTAAAATCAAAACTAAATTCTGGACAAATCGATACTCGAACTTATCCAGGATTTTCAACGGATTTACAATCTCCAACCGCAGTATTATTAACCCAAGCTAATGGTAAAAGTCGTATTTTTGAAACACTTTTTGAAAATCGTTTTAATTTTATCTCAGAACTAAATCGGATGGGTGCAAAAATTAAACAAATTAATGACTATGTGATCGAAATTAATGGCTCAACCAAACTAAAGGGCGCTAAAATTGAAAGCACAGATCTACGGGCTGGAGCCGCTTTAGTCATCGCAGGCTTGATTGCCAAAGGAAAAACTGTTATTAATAATATTGATATATTCGAAAGAGGTTACGAAAAATGGGAAAATAAACTTTCTAAACTTGGGGTTGATATCACTAAAGAAAAATGATGTTTAATAATAAAATTGGTATAGATTTAGGTACAACGAATATTTTAGTTTATTTACCAAACAAAGGTATTGTGGTCCAAGAACCGTCGGTTGTAGCGGTTGAATCAAGCGGTAAAAAAATTATGGCGATTGGTAAAGAAGCTTATGATATGCTTGGTCGAACTCCTGATTCTGTTACAGCCGTTAATCCACTTTTAAATGGAGCGATTGCTAATTTTCGAGTTACTGAGGCAATGTTAAAATATTATATAAATCAAGTTATTGGAAAAATCCGTTTTACTAAACCTGAAGTAATGATTTCTATTCCAGCAGGGATTACATCAACAGAAAAAAGAGCCGTAATTGACGCAACTATTAATGCAGGTGCAAAAAATGCTTACTTAATCAAAGAACCAATTGCGGCTGCTCTCGGTGCCAATATAAAAATTTCGACTCCAAGTGGACATATGATTATTGATATTGGTGGTGGCACAACTGAAGTCGCAGTTATCTCACTTTCCGATATCGTGGCATTTTCTTCGGCTCGGATCGCTGGCAATCAAATCGATAAATCAATCATTTCTAATGTTCGAAAAAAAAATAAACTTATAATTGGAAAACAAACTGCTGAAAATATAAAAATAAAAATTGGTTCTTGTCTTCCATTAGAAAAAGAACTTTCAATGGAAGTGTCGGGCTCAAATAGTATCACTGGTTT
Organism: Candidatus Berkelbacteria bacterium CG_4_10_14_0_2_um_filter_35_9_33_12; assembly: GCA_002793435.1. Lineage (GTDB taxonomy): Bacteria > Patescibacteriota > UBA1384 > GWA2-35-9 > GWA2-35-9 > GWA2-35-9. The sequence continues at coordinate 3,565 of PFQF01000022.1, read as the reverse complement.
GCCAGAAAGCCAAATATTAAAAACAAGTGATGTAATCGAACCAATAAAAAGCGTTTTAAACGATATTATTTCAACAATCAAAAATGTCCTCCAAAAAACACCGCCGGAATTGGCAAGTGATATAATGGATAAAGGGATAGTTATTACAGGAGGTTCGGCTCACCTCAGAGAAATTGACAAGTTCTTTACAAAAATAATTGGTGTTCCTTGCCAAATTGCTGATAATCCGGAAACCTGTGTCGTTAAGGGCACAGGAATTGCGATTGAACATTTAAGTGAATATAAAAGATCATTGTTGTGGGGTAAATAATGCTTATAGGAATTGATGCATCCCGGGCGGTTAAAAAAGAAAAAACAGGTACTGAATATTACAGTCAGGAAATTATTCATCATATTTTAAATTTATCCCCCGATGATAAATTTATTTTATACGCTCCATATTTACCAGATGAAAACAACTTACTCAGTAAACTGCCGAAAAATGCTGAATGGAAAATTATGCCTTTTCCTCGACTTTGGAGCCAAATTCGATTTTCATGGGAATTATTTTTTGCTCAGGAAAAACCGTATGTAATTTTTGAACCAGCCCACACAATTCCATTTTTTGCTCGTGGCAGAATGGTAGTCACAATTCACGATTTAGGCTTTATGAGCCGACCAGATTTGTACCCATTATTAGAAAGATTGTACCTTAAATTAACAATGCGCTATTCAGCCAAAAGAGCTAATAAAATAATTGCTGATTCAGAATTTACAAAAAGTGATCTAGTCAAATATTTTCATATAAAACCTGAGAAAATTAATGTCATCCACCTTAGTATTGATAAAAATAAATTTAATTTAGAAAAACCAGAGATGAAACTACCCGAAGATATTCGTTATCCGTATATTTTTTATATTGGTCGTCTCGAAGTTAAAAAAAATATCATCAACTTGCTTAAATCGTTTGAAATTGCTTTAAAAAGCAATCCTAATTTATCGCTTGTACTATCTGGAAAATGGGGTTTTGGGAAAGAAAAAATTGAAAATTTTATTCAAAGTTTCCCACCTTCGATTAAGGAAAAAATAATTACCACTGGTTATATTGAGGATAAAAAATATTTAGCAATTTTGAAAAATTCGGCTATTCTTAGCTTGGTAACAAATTATGAAGGTTTTGGAATACCGGTTTTAGAAGCAATGGCGTCGGGAATACCAGTTGTCTGTTCGAATAACTCAGCCCTGCCTGAAATTGCTGGAGATTCAGCACTTCTAGTTGACCCAAATAAACCTGAGGAAATTGCTCAAGCATTTGTAAAAGCGACTTTAAACCCTGAATTTAAACATAATTTAATTAATAAGGGTTTAAAAAATTGCCAACGCTTTGATTGGCAAATATCAGCTAAAAAAACTTTGGAAACAATTAGAAATGTCTATTAAGTTTCGCCATAAAATAATTTTAGGAGTTCGGGTTGACGATATTAATTTAAATCAAACTATTGATTTTATTAATGCAGCTTTGAATGAAAATAGTTGTCGTCAAATTGCAACTGTTAATCCTGAATTCATTGTTGAAGCTCAAAAAAATGAACAATTTTGTCAAACACTTAAAAATTCTGATTTAAATATCAACGACTCAATTGGAATTAAAATATTTGGCAGATTAAAAAATCGTATTCCGGGGGCTGATTTAATTTTCCATTTATTTGAATTATCTTTTCAAAAAAAATTGTCGTTCTATTTTTTGGGAGGAAGTGGCAATACTGCTATCAAGGGGGCTCAACTCATTAAGGATAAATATCCAAATCTTGAAATTAAAGGTGCAGAAAATGGAGGTATAATTGATACTAATAAATTAATTAATACTAAAGATATTATTGCCAGAATTAATAAAGTTGAGCCGGACATTTTACTAGTCGCATTTGGTCATCCAAAACAAGATATATTTATCGATTTCTGGAAGGAAAACATAAAAACAAAAATTGCGATAGGAGTTGGTGGCAGTTTAGATTATATTGTCAAAAGCCAAATCAGAGCACCAAAATTTTTACGCAAATTGGGCTTAGAATGGTTTTGGCGTTTAACGCTCGAACCAAAAACAAGATGGCGAAGAATTGTCAATGCTGTCTGGATTTTCCCAAAAACATATATCCAAACTGCTTTCAAAAACCGGTTAAAATGAGAATAAAAAACCCGGTGCCTGTCTTGCGATAGGCACCGGGTGAAATAAAAGTTATAATTGCTATTTTTGCTTAGCTACTATTGGACCAGATAGTTTTCTAACCTCTCTTATAAATTGTGTATTTTTATCATCACTGATACTTATAGATTCTTGATATATGAATTTTTCATTTTTTCCTATATGTTTTGGAAATTTGTCAAATCTTAATATTTGGTCAAAGTAAACCCGAGCCATTCCTTGACTCGTTGCTACCATACCAAACCGGTTGGCAAAATTGAACCAAACTCCAACCGCAATTTTTATATCACCTAACCTTTCCTCAATTCTTTTAATTTTTTCTATTAATTCATTGGTTATTGAAAATTCTAATAAATTATTTTTTTGAATTAAATTTGGATTATGTCTTGGTAGTTTGTGACTTTTATCTCGATAAAAGTCACAAACTAAATGGTGCAAACTTTCCCATTTTATTAGGTCTGGATAACAAACCAAACACTCCTGTTCATCTTTATAGATTTGATATTCATGTACCTTTTGAAAAGTCAAATATAGAATACCAGCATCTGAAATGATAGCAATTTCAAAAATAGTAACTTTTCCCTCCAAATCAAACTCAATAACTTTAAAATGATTTTCAGGATAGGTTGTGTATGGAATATGTAATTGACTGTAAGTTTTAATCCTAACTCTTTTTTGATATACGCCAAAAATTCTCTCTTTTGGCTCAACTACTTGCCTAGCAGTTTTCGCTAGACATGGTTTTTGAGTAATATTTTTCTGTTTGTCTACCTCAAAAGCAAACAAACTACCTTGCAATGTATGAATTTCAATTAGAAATGTACAATCACAATTAATATCTTCAACAATTAAACCTGTTTCTTTGTCATAGCCAATATCCCTCAAGAACAAATATTTTTTACTTTCTTTAGACAATTCTCTCTCTAAATATATCTGAAAACCAAAATCTTTTTGCTTTTCAATCAACTGCATACTAGTACTTCCTTTCAAAGTTCGAATATTGACATATTAGTATTAAAATACTTATATGTCAATATATTAACTGGCATTTAATTTTATTTAGTTGTAACAAATTTTCCGTACGGAAAATTTGTTACATATTATTATATATATTTAAATAAAAATATAATTAAACAACTAAAGAGTATAAGAAAAAGTACGTGAATTATTCTCTATTTATATTTTTCTAATTTTGTGGTAAAAATATGGATATTGGGCTTATAGCTCAGTTGGTAGAGCACTACATTCGCATTGTAGAGGTGGTGGGTTCGAATCCCACTAAGTCCACCACAATCAAACTTTCAGGAATTTTGCCGACCGATTCGGCCGTGCGAAGCGCGGCAGAGAACGGAAACACTGGCTCGCCGCGCACGGCGCGGCTCGCCA
>PFQF01000029.1 GCA_002793435.1 Candidatus Berkelbacteria bacterium CG_4_10_14_0_2_um_filter_35_9_33_12 | reverse complement strand
ACATTTTGGACATTTATTCCGATTTTTTCGGAGTTGAATCATACGCTAGTCGTTAGATAACTTTTATTGTTAATTTGATACAAGTTGGTGGACTCGGGGAGAATCGAACTCCCGACCTCTTGTATGCCATACAAGCACTCTGCCACTAAGCTACGAGCCCAAAGAATAGGCTAATTTTATCAATTTTTTATCTATTTATCAATAACTGATTGATTTTTTTCAAGGCTTCTTTTCTGGAACGGATCTTACCATTAATTTGTAAATTATAAATTTTTTCTAAAATATTTCCGATCAATTTTTTATCAATACTAAGCTCGATTAAATCATTGCCATTTAATAATCTTTTGGGCAAGGGTCGATATTCTTTTTGATAAAGTTGTTGTAATTCAACTACATGATCAATATTTTGCGGATAAGTTCCCATTGCGTCATAATAAGCTAATTTAATCAAGTCCGAAAAAAGGGGATGATTAAACATTTTTTGTTTTTTTGCTTGAGACATTTCAAAAATCTGAAACCAACTCATATGATTTTTAATTAACCAAATTGTTGATTGTCGAACAACTTTTGAATAATTAAAGCGAGTCATAACTTGATTAGCAATACTGGCTGAATAATAAGCATGATCGTTAAAACGAATTCTATCATTTTCGTTACATGGATAAGTGATAGCTTCGAATTTTCCACAATCATGAAAAAGGGTCGCTAAGATTACATGTAAATTTTCATAATCATCAATTTGAGATAAAGCTAAAAATGTATGCGTCAATACATCTCCTTCTTGATGATAAATATCTGGTTGCTTTAATCCTTTTAAGCGAGTAATCTCGGGTAATATAAATTTTAATATTCCAAAACTAGATAATTCTTTAATAGATCGACTACGGTTTTTTGACAACAAAATCTTTGCCATTTCTTGTCCAACTCTGGCACTTGAAATTCGTTTTATTAAATCTGAATGACTAATTATCGCTCTTAAAGTCTCATTTTCATAATTAAAATTAAGTTGATTTTTAATCCTAATCGCCCTTAATAACCTCAAATTATCTTCATTAATTCTTTCTTCTGGCACACCAACAAAACGAATAACTTTATTTTTAAGATCATTTATACCATTAACATAATCAATAAATTTTTTTACAATTGGATCATAAAAAAGTGCATTGATAGTAAAATCCCGACGCATAGCGTCTTCTTTAAGGGTACCTCTTTCAATATATTTTGGTCTCCGTCCATCGCTATATTCAAAATCTTTTCGCAAGAGTGTAATTTCATAACTTTTATTCTTTTCAACAATCAAGTTAACTCCAAATTCAAGCGCATAGGGGACAACTTTATCAAATATTTTTATCAAATCATAATAATCAGCATTAGTCACAATGTCATAATCATTAATTTCACGATCCAAAACTAAATCACGCACTGCACCACCAGCAATTAAACCAATATAATTATTTGTTTGTAGCACCTTGACAATTTTAATAACTTCTTTTGGAATCATAATTAAAATAATTCTTTTCCCGTCATCTCGACTGGTTTTTTTAAACCCATTATTTTTAAAATTGTCGGCGCTACATCAGCCAATACTCCATTATTGAGAATGATTTTTCCCTTGAGTTGATTGTCAATAATAATAAACGGAACTTCGTTTTTACTATGTGAAGTTTGAAGTTCACCTGTTTGTGGATTTAACATTTCCTCAATATTGCCATGGTCAGCTGTAATGACAACAGAATAATTATTCCGTATCGCATTATCAACTAAAATAGATAGTTGGTCATCGATTGTTTCAACCGCAATTTTTCCAGCTAAACGATCACCCGTATGCCCAACCATATCAGCATTAGCATAATTAACTAAAACAAAATCATACTCATTTTGATTTAACGATCGAATCGCTCTTTGAGTAATTTTTTTAGCTGACATTTCAGGTAAAAGACGGAAATTAGAAACTTTTTTCGAATTAATTAATATTCTCTCCTCCAGTTGAAAATTTTTTGTATTCAAACCATTAAAAAAATAGGTGACATGATTAAATTTTTCTGTTTCAGCAATTTTTAACTGTCTTAAATTATTCCGAGACAAATATTCAGTTAGATGATTAATTGGCTTGGAGGGTGAAAAAGCCGACCGCAAATTATTTTTTAAACTTTTATTATCTTCAATCCCATAGGGGATAAAGCCAATGATTTTTGTGGATGGATAATAAGCACAAATTTTTTCAATAATTTGTCTGGCACGATCTTGTCTAAAATTGTAAAAAATAATATCGTCGTTCTCTCGAATGTCAAAAACAGCTAGATTATTGCTATCCACTAAAACTAATGGGGGAATAAATTCATCCGTTAAACCATTCGCATAACAATCAGCTAGAGCTTTAATTGGATTATAAATTTGTTGTCCTACCCCACGACAAATAGCATCTGCCGATAGAGTTGTCCGTGAATAATTTTTATCTCTATCCATAGCGTAAAAACGACCAGCCAGTGTCGCTATTTTACCAACGCCAGTTTGATTAATTTTTTCAATCAATTTTTTTAGAAAAATAATACCACTTTGAGGCGGGCTGTCACGACCATCAGTAAAAATGTGGTAAAAAATATTTTTAAAATTATTTTTTTGAAATAAATCAATCAAAGCCATTAGATGATCAAATGATGAGTGGACCATTCCATTCGAGAGTAAACCCATAACCTGGATTGGTCGATTGTTTTTTTGACTTTTTTCAATTGATTCTAAAAAAACTTGATTGGTAAAAAAACTTTTATCACCGATAGCTTGATTAATCAACGAGCTATCTTGTTTAACAATCCGACCAGCCCCAATATTTAAATGTCCAACTTCGCTATTACCCATTTCGTTACCGGGCAAACCAACGAACGATCCGTGCGCATGAAGTTTTGAATTTGGATAATTATTTAAAAAACCGGTATAGACAGGAGTTTTTGCAATTGCAAAAACATTACCGCCCCAATAGGGTGCAATTCCCCAACCATCTAAAACAATCAATAAAATATTTTTCATTTTAGATCATACCTTTTAAAGACTGACCAGTCATTTCAACGGGTTTATTTATTTCTAGTATTTCTAAAATTGTTGGTGCTACATCCGCCAACAATCCAATCGGTTGGCGGTTGGTTAATTTTATTAAACCACTATTTGAATTTTCTAACTCAATGTGTTTTATTTGATCAACTAGTATAAGAGGCACTGGACTAACTGAATGTTCTTTATTAATCTCGCCAGTTTTAGCGTTTATCATTTCTTCGCAATTACCATGATCGGCAGTTATTATTACAAAATAATCTTTAGCTAACATAGCGTTAACAACTTTTATAAGTGCACTATCAACACACTCAACCGCTTGTATCGTTGCACTCAGATTTCCACTGTGACCAACCATATCGGGATTAGCAAAATTTATCAGAACAAAGTCTTTCTCACTTGCCACCTCAGCTAATATTTTAGTTACAACACCAGCTATTGACATATCGGGTTTTTTATCATAACTTGAAACCTTGAGCGACGGAACTAATATTTGCTTTTCACCCCTAAATGGGGGTTTTTCTCCAGCATTAAAAAAATAGGTTACATGTGCAAATTTTTCTGTTTCGGAAATCCGAGCTTGGGTTAAACGATGCTCACTAATAATTTTTCCTAATGGATTAGTCAATGGATTGATAGCCGGGTTGTTAAGATCAATTGGCGAGAAAATCGGATTTATCTTTATTTTCTCCTGATATAATACCATCCCTGCCACATAAAGATTAGGAATCTTAGTTCTTTTAAAGCCAATAAAATTATCATCCGTAAAAGCTTTAGCTAATTGGATGATTCGATCACAACGAAAATTAGTTATAAACAGTGCATCATTATTTTTTACCGCTTCTGCACCTTCTAAAACACACGATTCCAAAAACTCATCCGATTTTCGTTTGCGGTATTGATTATCAATCGCCGTCAAATAATCTGGATATTTATTGCCGACTAACTGGGTAATTAAATCGTAGGCAATTTTAGTTCTATCCCAATTTTTATCTCTGTCCATTGCGTAATAACGCCCAACAACCGTAGCAATTTTGCCAACCCCTAGTGTTTGGCAAGCATTATTTATCTTGTCTAAAAATTTTTTAAGCACCTTGGGCGAACTATCTCTTCCATCTGAAAAAATATGAACAAAAACATTTTTAAGATCATTTCGTTTGGCTAATTCTAATCCAGCAATTATATGATCAATATGACCATGCACACCTCCATCGCTACCAATACCTAAGATGTGTAAATTGCTCTTATTTTTTTTAACAAAATTTACCATTTCTTTCAAAACACTCTTTTCGTAAAATGAATTGTTTTCAATACTTTTTGATATGAGTGGATAATCTTGTAAAACAACTCGACCTGTTCCTAAGTTGGTGTGCCCAACTTCACTATTACCCATTTCCCCCCAAGGTAGACCAACTGCCTCACCACTTGCTTGTAATAAAGTGGTTGGGCAATTCTTAGTTAAAAAATTCAAGCCAGGAGTTTTAGCATTTAAGAGTGCATTGCCAATTTTATCTGGCGATATGCCTAGCCCATCCAAAATAATTAAAACCGTTTTTTTCATAATATTTATTTATTATTTGTTTTATTAATTAAACTATCTTCGATTTTTAATAAGCGATTATATTTAGCGACTCGTTCACCTCTTGCCGGAGCGCCAAATTTGACTCCATCTGCCTCAACAGCTAAAGCAAAATCAGCAATAAAATCATCGTTAGTTTCTCCACTCCGATGAGAAACAACAATTTTTAAATGATTTTTTTTAGCTGTTTCGACTGCCTCCAATGTCTGGGTCACTGTCCCAATTTGATTCGGTTTAATAATCACTCCATTAATCATTTTTTTTTGAGCGTACTGATTAATGTATTGACTATTGGTAACTGTCAAATCATCGCCAATAATAAGCAAGTTATGATTTTTTTTTGACATAATATTTAACCAGTATTTATATTCATTTTCTGTATATGGATCTTCGATATAAATAAGTGGATAATTAGCAACAATTTTCTCGTAAATTGAGCTGAGATTTTCTGCTGATTTATGCAAATTGTCAGCACTCGCATCAATGCCAAAAAAGATATCTTTCCCAGGAGATAATGATTTTTCAGTACAGGCAATTTTCAATAAGTCAAAAACCTTGGTATCATCTTTTAAATCAAATGAGTAACCGCCCTCATCGGCAATTGTTGTGCCAAGACCACTTCGAATCAAAACTGTTTTTAAGCTCTGGTAAATGTCAACCGCTGCCCAATAATTTTCTTTAAAACTGGCTTTTAATTTTGGAATAACTAAAAATTCTTGAAAATTAAGACTATTATTGGCATGTACTCCGCCATTGACCATATTAAAATGAGGGATTGGAAAATTATAAAAAGATTTATCAATCTTAGTTAAATAATGACGAATATAGGCATAATTTTCGAGAGAGAGACTAAGACTGCTTAATTTTAAATAAGCGATTGACAGGACCAATTTAGTATTAGAACCGACATTGTCACCCAAATTGTTAAGCAATGTATCAAATTTAGTTTGTTGGCAAAGCTCAAAACCTTTAATTTCCGAAAATATTTTATTTTCAATTAAATTAACGGCTTCATCTGGTTTTATCTCGGCAATTTCTTTTTTACCTTTTGATTTTCCACTTGGTGTTGAAGCAGTAACTTTTTCCCAATTATCAGAAATTAGATCAACTTCAATTGTCTTCTCACAACGAGAATTAATTATGACCCGTGGAAATAGGTTTTTGATTCTGCTTGGCACCCCTCCTCCTCCTCGTTTTAAATACTTTATTCTTTAGCTAATTTTTCTTTAATGTATTGAATTGTTTCAATTGGGCTTGGATCGATTCGATATAAAAGCGATAAATAATAAGAAACAAAATCAATGTATGAAACGACACCTATTAATTCTGAAAATCTTGAAATAGTTGGTTGGATTATAACTGATTCGTAAGCAATATTTTTTTGATCAAAAATAGTTTGTAAAATTTGATAACGCAATTTATTTCTAGGATAATCATAACTTGACTGTAAAAGAATGATAAATATTTTTTCATTGATATTATCAGGAAATTGTAGACCGACAACAAAATTGTGGTTCATTTCAGGTAACTGTTCAAAAAAGGCGATTGATTTTGTATTCTCATTGACTTGCTGTTTAGCTCTTTTTGCCACCGCCGAAAGAGTTGACGATCCGATAAAAACTGGTATTTTTCCGTAAATATTCATTGCCAACTGCTTGGCAAAATTACTCTTTGTTTCGACCCTGCCACTAATTTTTTCGATCAACTTGTCAAGTGTTCGAATAGATCTTTCAATTTCACTATCTTGAATATCGTATATTTTCAATTTTCTTAATAATGCAATCTGCGCTCCCAAAGAATATCCCAGTGCCATTCTTGGCTCGCTACCGTAATTTATTTCATAATATGGAGCTTTGTATTTACGGCAAATTGAAGCGATTTTCCCTCCGCAAGTAATACCAAATATTTTAGCCCCTTTTTGGGCTGTTTTTTCAAAAGCAGTAACTGTTTCTTCTGTTTCACCAGAATAGGACGATCCAATGACTAAGGTTTTTCCGTCTACCCAATTCGGGATTTGATAATCACGACATAATTCAATCGGCAAATGAGAATTTTCCTTAACTAAACCGATTGTCATTTCCGCCCCAATTGCCGATCCACCCATCCCAATAAAAAGAACTTTATTGATCTGTATATAATTAGACGGGATAGTCAGTTTCTTAACCTCGCTAAAAACAGTATTTAGCTGATCGGGAAAATCGAGTAAATTCTGTAGAATATTGCCCTTATCAATTAGAGCATAGTCGTTCTCAACATCTAAAACCCTAGATAAACTACTGTCGTCCATAATGATTTTAATATATCAAAAGATAAGAGGTTAGGCAAATTTTTTATTGCAATTTAAATGACACTTGTTAATATTATTATTAATGTGGAGGAAAAAACGGGGAGTAGCTTAGTTGGTAGAGCATCGGACTGGGGGTCCGAAGGTCGCCCGTTCAAGTCGGGTCTCCCCGACCAATCAAGACATTTTTCAAATTCAGAGGCGATTGGTTGCTCGCTCGCCCCGCC
>PFQF01000044.1 GCA_002793435.1 Candidatus Berkelbacteria bacterium CG_4_10_14_0_2_um_filter_35_9_33_12 | reverse complement strand
AATGTTCGCTTCAGATTGTTATCAAAGATGACTCTAAATACCAAGCCCTAAAAAAAAACTCAGGTGACCGTTTTTGCAACGGTACGCATCCTTTGCCCACAAAACTAGTTTGTTTAAATGTTGCCCGACAAGGATTCGAACCTCAATAAACACCTCCAAAGGGTGCTGTCCTACCATTAGACGATCGGGCAGTGTGGTGCCGACGAGAGGACTTGAACCTCCACACCTTGCGGCATACGCACCTCGAGCGTACGTGTATACCAATTTCACCACGTCGGCAAATTGTGGTCTATTATATCCCAACTTGTGGCTGTTGAGGGACTCGAACCCCCGACCGCCCCGATGTAAACGGGATGCTCTACCAACTGAGCTAAACAGCCATCTCTATATTTTACCAACAAACAAAAAATCCCCCTAATAGGGGATTTGCTGAGCGGGCAACGGGGCTCGGACCCGTGATACGTCCTTGGCAAGGACGCGTATTACCACTATACTATGCCCGCAAATAAATTCAAATAAAGAACGGTGAAACGTACAAATTACTTCGTAATTTTACGTTTCTAACAACGTTTAATCCGCTTGGGCGGATTATTACGTTGTGCCGAAGGTTGGAGTTGAACCAACATCCCAGGTTTTTCAGACCAGTGCCGTGACCACCTTGGCTACTTCGGCTTGTCTCGCCACTTGGCGGACTTGAAGTGACCTTATTATATCAACCTTTCTTTCTTTTTAACTCAAGAATTTCCTTTTCAATTCCTTCAACCATTGATTGCAACACCCGGCATTGAATATCGTAATATTCGACCCCATAAGCACTTCCCTCCCGAGTAATCGAATACTCTTTTGCCATATGAACTAATTTTTTCTGATACTTTTTTAGTTCGTTTTTTAAGTAAGAAATTTTGTCCATCATTTTGTGCCGCCAAGAGGAGTCGAACCTCCACACCTTTCGGCATACGCTTCTGAAACGTACGTGTATACCAATTTCACCATGGCGGCAAGAAACCTTGAGCCTCTTTACAATAAAGTCAGAACTCATTTTATCAGTAAATACTCCTGAATGACAAAAATAGAATACAAACCTAAAAAAAGGAGGTTATCCCCGCTGTTGCACTCCATTTGCTCGTGGATTGCCACCCAGAAAAAAAATTTTCTTTATTTATTTTTATGAATGCGCGCCGAAATTTTAAATCAAAAAGGAAAAGAATAATTTTTTGCTGGGTGATTTCAAATCTTTCAAGATGGCGGGGATGACCGTTATTTGTAAAGGCTCGAGTATGACGGAATTCCTCCCCCCCAACCCCCTCCTTCCGTCATACTCGAGCAGGGATGAGGATTGTTTTGAGGAAAACCATGTATAAATTAATTTTAGGAATATAATTATTAAAATTAATTTATACAATATAGTATGTCTGATCAAATTGATATTTCAAAATTACATTCAGTTATTGTTAATGCGGTCGTCGAAAAAGACGGCAAAATATTAATATCACAACGAAGTTTTGATGAAGGACATGAGGGAGGTAAATGGACAATCCCTGGTGGAAAAATAGACAAAACCGAGAGAAATATTTTTAATATCGTCGAAAAAACTTGCGCCAGAGAAGTTGATGAAAAAACAGGAATTAAAATAAAAGAAGATGTTCAATTAATAACCAATAATACATTTATCCGATCCAATGGCCAACATGTCATTGCTCTGATTTGTCTTTGCCATTGGGAATCGGGTGAAGCACTGACTTTAAAAGATACTATTGGCGTCAAGTGAATATCTAAAAATGAAATTGATAACTATGACTTTGCTCCAAATGTAAAAGAGTATATCGAGATGGGGTTTGAAAAAATATGACTTTATCTAATATGTCCTATATTAGTGTATAATATGTTGTTTAAGTAACTTATGAAAAAAATAATCAATAATGAAATTGGAGAAATTAACTTGTATCTTGGTGAGACCATTTTGACAGTTAAAAGCACTGACACTCACCAAACATTAACTTCTGCTATGGCAGAATATTGGCGTTTTTATTCTACTCCAGAACATAGAAACTTACCCGTTCAGTTACCCAACGAGAGAAAAAATGCTGATAAAAAAAGAAGGAACCTAGGACGGATACTTACTTTAAGTGAAAAAGTGTATTAATTCATTATGACAAATCGAAACAACTCTAATGAATAACCAAACTCCTGATACAAACATAAGGCAACATTTTTTGATTAACAATCAAATTCTTGAACTTATCGCTTCTCAGATACCGCACGGTGGTCAAATCATTGAAATTGGAGCAGGCATGGGGCAACTGACTAATAAACTGGTGTCTCACCCTGACAACAAAGTTATTGCTTTAGAAATAGACACCCGGTTTGAAACATATTTATCTCAAATTCAACAAACTCACTCAAATCTAGAAATCATAATTGGTAACGCTCTTAAGTTTAATTATAATAATTTTGACCATCCTTGGTTAATCGGTAATATTCCGTACCATATTACTGAACCATTGCTTCATAAATTTATCAAGGCCAAGGTCCAAGGTATTGTCTTATTGGTCGGAGACTCGTTTGCACAAGAGGCAACCGCAATTGAAACAAATTCCTCTGAAATAGGGAAGCTTTCAATTTTAGTCCACACTTTTTACAGACCAGAAATCGTTGCTAAAGTTGATAAGAAATATTTTAATCCACCACCACGAACACAATCAGCCATTTTAAAACTAACCCCTCGTTTAGCAACTGATTATCAAGACAAAAAATTATTTCTACTTAGACATTTGTTCCTAACAGCTCACTTTGGTACTTTATTAAAAAATTCGCTAATGGCAGGACTAATAAGATTCGAAAATAATAAACTAACAAAAAATGAGGCCAGAAAAATTGTCTCAAAATATAATGTTTCCGATAGAATATTAAACAAACAGTTTGAACAATTAAATAATGAAGAATATTCTAGTTTGTTTCAATCACTGTAAACGACAGTTAATATTTTGATAAATATTTTAAAATTATTTTTTTGAGTTTAGATATTTTATCTTGGCTAGAAAAATCAGAAAAATAAAATTGAATAATATTTTTGCTTACAACTTCTTGAGCTACAGGAAATTTACGATTAGTCCTTATTTTGTAAAACTCAGTAGTAATACTATTTCTACTTAAAATTGTTTTGTAATTATGTGTTTGAGCATGAAATCCGTTGTTTTTTAGTGTGATTATTAAGTCATTAATGTCAATTTCCTTTTGAAATTCAATTAAAGGCATATGAAAGACTCGGTTAGCTTTTTTATAATTTTTCTGAAAACTGACTTTACCGGTATTCTTTATCATTTCTTTTTGGAACTTTAAAATATTTTCTCTTGTTTTAAATCTATGGCTTTTATTCACCAATAAATCATTTAACGCCAATAATAGTGAAAATAAATGCGGTCTAAATTTTATTCCAACATTATTATCAATATTCTTATACTCATTTGTCAAAAGATCCCAAGGTACCCTGTTTGTATATGAAAACAATAAAGCTCTGTCACGAAAAAGTGAACTATCTGTGGTTAGTACCCCCAATTCCCCACCACTAATTAATTTACCCAATCCAAAAGAGGCACAACTAATATCAAAATACTTTCCAATTCCTTGACCATTCCACGTAGATTCGTGAGCATGTGATGAATCTGATATAAAAAATATGTTGTATTTTTTTCTAATTTCGCCGATTTTATCTAAATTTGCTATATTTCCCCAAGGCTGTAAAACCATAACCACTTAAGGTGTTTCTGTTAATTAATTCCTGACATTTATCAAAGTCGATTGTGTAGGTATCAACATCCACATCGCAAAAAACTGGTTTTAACCCCATTGAACAAATAACACTAACACTAACATGGAATCCATAGTTAGGAATAATCACCTCTTTTTTATTACTGTTTAGTGATAAACAGAACAACGACAAATATAGTGCCGATGTTCCATTGCAAGTCGAAACACCGTATTTATTACCAAACATCTTTGCTGCCTCATTTTCAAACTCTTCCATGTAACCACCTTTAACTAGAGACAATTGTCCTTCTTTTATTGATCTATCGATTTGCAGTATATACTTACTTTTTTTCATAATTGTATATTTTTTCCACCACGGACAGGGTTCTCAAAGCTTCTTCTGGCTTAATAAAAAGTTCTTTTGTCTTATCCAAAATAACGTTAAAAAAATCACCCATTTGTTCTCGATGTTTTGTCCCGTAATAGCTTACTGGTGGTGCTTCCGAAAATTTGTCTGCAAGCGACTCATATAAGGCCAATAATTTAGTTGCAACTGCAGGGTCTTCATGTATTAGGTATAATATTTTTACAGGATAATCAGCTGAAAATGAAACAGTACCCTTTGTCCCAACAAATTCGATTTTAGAATCCCAAATATCTACAGAAGTATTTGTTATTGAAAATATTCCTAAACTATTGTCAAAAAATTTCATAATAGAGACCAAGGTGTCCTCTGTTTCAATTACATCTTTAAATTTCAAAGTTGAGTAATATGATTTAACCTCCTCTGGCACCCCTTTAACCCACAGCACCAAGTCTAATGAATGAATAGCTTAATTTATTAATGACGATCCCCCTTCCTGTTCTAAAGTTCCTCTCCAATTACTGTCAATATAATATTCTTTATTTTTTTGACAGTTCAAAGTTGCATTAACCATTGTGATCGAGCCAAAGACACCATTGTCGAGCGATTTTTTAATTTCCATAATCACTCCATTGTAGCGGTGTTGTGAAATTACAGACAAAACCTTGTTGTTCTTTTTGGCGGTTTCAATCATCATTTCACCATCACTTACACTCAATGCTATCGGTTTTTCTACAACCACATTTTTACCTGCGTTTAGTGCTTTAATGGTTAGTTGAGCATGAGTGTTATGAGGTGTACAGATGGATACAGAATCTATCGTTTTATTATTTAGTATCTCCTCGTATGAATTTGAAACTGAGGGTATATTATGAAATTCTGCAAATTTTTTTGCTTTGTCTATATTAATATCAAAACAGGTGAAAATGTTTACATCATTTTTTCGACACCCATAAACATGACTTGGCGCAATATGTCCACAGCCGATTATTGCATGGTTTATTTTCATAATTAGTTTGAATTAATATCATTAATAAGGATTTGGGCCCAGATATCAGTCTTGTTTTGAGCTAAATGTAATATATTAACTCCATCAAGCGACTCTTTAACTTCTTTTATGCTTGGACATGATTTTTTCATTAGTTCTTCAAGGGCGTGACCAGGCATAAAATTCCAAGATAAAGGTAATTCTTTAATGGTCATCCTATTCGCCATTTGATCAGTAGCTAACCACAGACATAATTGATCGTTAGGAATAAAATAATCTTTGTTTTTTCCTGTCAACATTGTTTCATAATATTTTTTCCACATATTACACAACAAATGGACTCCTTTTGCGTTTCCGTAAACTACACCACCATTCCAACAATTAAGGGCTAATAATTTTTGTTCAGTATACTTTGTATCAAAAGTGACGTTTACCAAATCTGCCATCTGTTGAATTGTCATCTCAGAACTGTTTTTAAAATATAACCAAGAAATATCGGTGATGGATATTATTTTTGGTCGACGTAGAAGTAAATAAACAACGGGAATATTATTATCAAATATTGGCAGTTCAGAGGTTATTCTTTCAATATCGGTAAAGTGCCGTGAACTACCAATCACCGAAACTAACTTATCTCACCAGTTATCATCCCTGATCAAACAAACTGCTTTACCCCTAGATTGGGCAGATTATTTGTCCAAAAGATTAAATGAAGACAAAATGGACTGCGCCCAATCGGTGTCGGCGTTTGTTCAAGAGACACGAGATAAGGTAAGTGTGATTAATATCAAACTCCAGCGACTACTGGATGGCTATCTTGACCAAATAATTGAACAGGACATTTACAAAGTCGAAAAGAATAAATTAGTCAGTCAAAAAAAGTCGCTGGAAGAAAATCTAATCACACTTGAACAAACGCAAACTGGCTGGATCGAACCCATGTCAAAATAGATTATTAAGGCAGAGAACCTGCCTAAAATCGCCGAGTGTGACGACCTTTTATCAAAAAAGGTCGTATCCAAAGAAATCTTTGGATCGAACCTCCTGCTTTTTGGCCAGACAATTTCCGGAGAACCCAATTTACCTTGGAATTTGGTACTAAATGCAAAAAATTCGGTCAAAAATGGTGAAAATTTTGATGAATGTGCAATACTGGAGCGGGTAGAGGGAATCGGACCCTCGCCGAAAGATTGGAAATCTCTCGTTCTGCCACTAAACTATACCCGCAGCTTAAGTATTCTAACAAATTAAGGTAAAATATGGCCATCGCCGCTGTGGTGAAATTGGTATACACGCAAGACTTAAAATCTTGTGGTCTCAACAACCGTGTGGGTTCGATTCCCGCCAGCGGCACAACGTAATACCGATAAAATCGGTAAACGTTGTTAGAAACGTAAAATTACGAAGTAATTTGTACGTCTCACCGGGGATTGGCGCAATTGGTTAGCGCGCACGGTTTGGGACCGTGAGGCTGCTGGTTCGAATCCAGTATCCCCGACAATTCGTGATAATTGAAATTTTTTGAGGTGGCACAGGCCACGCCTCCGCCAGAGGCGGACAGGCGCACAGAATTGGCCAGCGCCAAGAATCCGTCATTTTGATATTTTGGCGTAAGGGTTTTATTCAATAAAAAGTAGTTAGGAAAACGCAAAAATTTTTATGAAATCAGAATGTTATGGTTTGGTATTTTGAGATTGCTTCTTGTTCATTTCAGTCAAAATAATTTCTCTAATTACTTTTGACTTCGTTGATTTGTTTGCTATGGACAATTTTTCCAAAAAGTCATACATATCTTGGTCTAGGTAAAAATTGAATTTTATTTCTCTTTTCGTAAAGCTAGTCAATTTTTCTTCGATTAGAGACGTTAACTTTTCAGACTTATAATAAGAAAAATCCAGTTTATCGTCGTGGCGGGTTGATAAAAATGCCGGAATATTTTGTTTTTTGTCCTCATTACACAAGCACCAAACTGGAATATTGTTTTCTAGAGCATACACCACTTGTTGAGCCACAGTGGTGCTCTATAAAGGATTCGATATTTTTATGAAAGTTGCTAAGCGATTAGAAGATCTGCCTTATCACTTTGTGG
>PFQF01000010.1 GCA_002793435.1 Candidatus Berkelbacteria bacterium CG_4_10_14_0_2_um_filter_35_9_33_12 | reverse complement strand
ATTTTGGCGATTACAGCCAAGAATTTTAGCAGTTTCTTCAAGGGTTTTAAATTGACCATCTTCTAATCCAAAACGAATTTCGATCGCTTCTTTTTGTTTTTTTGTTGCATAATTCAACATCCTTTTGATAGTTAGACTATCTACGACAGAATTTTCTAAATTATACAATTTATCAGGAAAAATATCTCGAAAATCGCTAGGCGTGTCGTCTTGCGATACAAATCTCAATTGAGATACAAATCCTTCAAGACTTATATTTGGTATTAAATGAAATAATTTCTGTGCGTATTTATATTCTTCGACATTTATTTTTAAAGCAATAGCAATTTCTTCATCGCTCAAGCATTGATTATCGTTAATTAAAGAAATTTTTTGTAATTGATATGCTGTCCATACATATAAAAGTAATTTTTCTGGTATAACCAAATTTTTACATTTATTATTTATATACCTTCTTAGTCCATTATGGATAGACTTACCAACATATGTAGTGATCTTACCTTCAGTTTTATTATATTTTTTTAATGCATTAATTGTTAATATATATCCTTCATCAACCAAATCTGAAAGATCATCAGGATTATTTGAGAATTTTTTAGCAATCATTACAACAAAATTTCGTAAAGAAAGTGCAATTAAGTGAAGATATCCAATATCTCCAGTTTTCAAATAATTTTCATGGTAAGCGGATTGTTTTTCGGGATTTAAAGTAGATCCTGAAGAATCATATGAAAATAATGCAGACGACATATATAACCTCCTTTCTGTTCAGATGCGAATTATTAAAAGTATAGCAAAACAATTAGAATATATCAAATAGTTATATATTAAATATCACCAATACCATTTACTTATTATTTTTGAATAAGTATTTAGGAATTAGTTTTTGTTTGATTAAGATTGAAATAATCATCAGACTAAAAATAAAAATTGCTACAAAATAATATTCAGTAATTGCTAATTTGTTCCCGAATATTTTAATAGAATCGTTATTAAATATTATGAGCCAACTAATTATAAGTAATGTTTCAACCCAGTAGTTTTTGATTAAAAAAATAATATTTCGATTGGTTGTTTTTTTTATTTTCATTATTCTTCTCCAATGTCGAGCATTTCAATACCTTTTATTTGAGGTAGACTATTTCCAGCAATCCCGGTCAAGCTACCATAAATACCAAATAATGATTTGTACATTTTTTCCAACTCTTTTTCTCGTTGTTTCCACTGTTTCTCGAACGCCATTTTTTCTTTATTGATTTGATTTTGTAGCGAAAGATAGGTTTCGATTATCGCTTCAAGTTGATGAGAAAATTCGCTTGAGGTCATATAGTCAAACAAAATTTGCGCATCGGTTTGAGTTTTTGATGAAATGGCTTTTTGTTTAGCGACCGCTAAAAGTTGTTGGCGTAAAATGTTGGCAAGCGAAATTGTATGTTTGGGTGTAGCGATCCAAACATTATTGACGGAAATTATATCTTTTTGGCAATCCTTAGGCATCATAGTTGTAATTAAGACTGCCAACTCAGCTTTTTCAGTTCGTTGATCAGATTTTAATTTATCAATAAAATTTTGATCAAATCTTTTTGTTCTTTTCAATTCCCAAATTATTTTTCCAGTGCTATTACCTAATGGGGTTTTTACCACTTGAACAATATCTGCTCCCTTAGTCCCCTTTTTTACTTCAATAATATCATCGTTCCGAAAAGCGTTTCTAAGTTCATTTTCTAAATCAAGTTCTAGTATTTCACCTTGTGTTTGTTGTGATCCTTGTTCTGACTTTCGCCTTGCATCGTCAAGAAGTTTTTTTAAATCGTTAATCGTTTTATCCTTCTCCATCTCTTTATGACGATACTCCTCAGAAGCTTTTTTTATAGCGTCTAATTTAGCTTTATCTTTTTCAATTCCAATCAGTTTTTCCATTTCAAGAGCTCGTTTTTCATCATTTTCTTTAAGTGATCGGATTAATCGATTGAGTTCTAATTGTTGATTACTCAATTCCTTGTTTCTCTCTATTAATTCCCCAGTTTCATTTTCTTTGTCTTTCAATTTCAAATTATATTCTTCTTTGAATTTTGTTTTGATTTTATTTTCTAAATTTAATTTAGTTTTTTCATCAATCTCATGGCTTAACGCTGAAGTAATCTCAATCGTTTTTTTACAATACGGGCATTTAATTGTGTTATTCATAATAGTTAGATTATAACACAGCTTGTTACTATTGATATATAATAATATATTTAGTATTCTATATAAGTATTTGGACTTGAAGAGGAGGCAAAAAAAATGCTTAGATTTTATAAGAAAGTAAAAAATATTTATTACGATTATATCCTTATCGGTTTAGCATTTTGCGCAATACTTTATTCATTTATAATTGTAATTGATACATTATTTTTCAAACAATAATACTTTAACACAAATTTCCCCTTTTTAGGGGAATTTTTTTAAAATAGATCGCAAAAATCACAAGAATAATCGCCTTTTTTATGTTCGAATTTGAGGGCTTGGATATCACTCCAAACCGATTTAATTAATTCTTTAAATTCCATCATTTCTATATATGAAAAATGAAACTTCTTTTTGGTGAAGCGAAAATCATTATCTAAAAATTCAAGTTCGGTTTCAATAATTTTCCACTTAAGTTTAAAGCGATAATCTAGATCGCCTAGTAGTTGATAAAACATTAATTGGTAAAGGTAGCTTTTATCATTTTTTTTGGTAAGACCCAAAATTTCATTTCTTGATCTAGCTCGACCAGTTTTATAATCAATAACTTTAACCGTTTTTTCCTGTGGGTTTATCCATTCAATTTTATCAATTTTTCCAGTTAGAGGAATTCCATCAAAATAAATATTATGATTATAAAAACTGTACTCAGTGTGGATTGGTACCGTAAAAATATCTTTATTTTTCGAATAATAATTTTTGATCAGAGTATGTCCATCTTTTTGATAATGACTAAGTTCAGATTTTGATAATATTTCATTCTCAAGCGCATTGTTAAAATATTTAGTAAACTCATTAATTGTGGGTACTTCTCTCCTATTTTGATATTCAACAAAAAAATCTTCATAAGCTTTATGAACTGCAGTTCCATAACTTTGGGCTGGAGATTTAATTGATGGAATATGTAAAATATTTTTAATAAGATAATCTTTTGGGCAACGGAGATAGTTGGTCATTCCAGTTGGAGAAAGTGAACTATATTTTACTTTATTTTTTAACCAATTTTTTTCACGAGTCTTAAAATCTAACTTTATATTTTCTAGTTTCTGAGAAAATATTTTTTTTGCTAAATTTTGGTCAGAGATAATTCGATTAGTTTGAAGAAGTTTTGGATCAAGCTCAGAAATAAATCGACTCAAAACAATGTTTTTGTTTTCTCGAAAGCTTGAGACAGATATTTCAATATTTAATTTTGCTCTTGAAAGCGCTACATAAAAAAGTCGACGTTCTTCATCAATTGTTTCTTGTTTCAGATTAATTTTGTTTCCAGAAAAAGGAATTATAAACAGTTCATTACTTCGTTTCTGCCAAAAACTATTTTCCATTTGTGGTAAATATACAATCTCATACTCTGTGCCCTTAGCGCTGTGTACAGTTGAAATTGTCACACCATAATTAGAATTGTAAAGTTTGTTGTCTTTTAAGAATTTAATATTTTGCGTTTGAGCAAAATTAAAATCATCTAAAATTTGTTTTAAACTATTACGACTCTTTTTTACATAACCAAATATAGATTGGAAGATATTAATTAAATTGAGGTAGTTTTCATTTTTTAAAATCTTTTCTTTAAAACCAAAGTCGATAAAAACTCTTTCAAAAATTTGAGCGGTATCATAATCGGAAGATTTAATAATTAACTCTTTGATGCTGTCAATTAATTTTTTTGTTTTACTATTGAGTTGAGTATAACTTGAGTTTTTTAAAATATTTAGAGTTTTAATTTTATAACAATTTTCTAATCCTAATAATTCTGAGAATGTAAAAACTATTTGTCCCCACAATATTTTATTATTTGGTTGGCTGATAAATTTAAGTAAATTTAAATAGTTAATTACTATTTTATCATCGAAAATATTCTCAGATCGTTTAATGTTATAAGGTATTTTGGTTCGTTTAAAGTAATTGACTAATTCATCGATCTGACTATTTTGGCGAACGAAAATTGCAATATTTTCTGGTTTTGTTTTGTTTTTAAGTCGATTCTTTATGTCTGAAACAATCGAATAAATTTCTTGGTCAATATTGTCATATATGTTTAAGTTGATTTTTCCGACTTTATTATTAGTTGCTTTCAGTATTTTATTTTTAGGATTAATAAAGTAGGAATAAAGATCGATAATATTTTGACTGGAACGATAATTTTCTTTAAGAGTAATCTGACTCGCTTTTTTGTATTTGTTAGTAAAATATTTTATATTAAAATTTGATGCTCCTTGAAAACGATAAATCGATTGATTTTTGTCGCCAACCACGAAAAGATTCGGATTATTTTTAAAAAAACTGGTTAAATTTTCCAATAGTTTTAATTGTGATGAATTAGTATCTTGAAATTCATCGACTAAAATATATTGATATTTTTCTTGCAAGATTAACGACAATTCTTGATTATTTTCAATTGCACTATTTATCCAATTGATCATATCCTCATAATCATATAAACCATTTTCTGCCAAATAGTTTTGGTAATCGATAAAAAGATTTTTTAGTTCACGAGTTCGATCAACTTTATTTTTTAATATTTTATGTTCGGTTTTACTTTTTTTGGTATCCAAAGTTAACAATTTATTTAATTCGAATTCCAATTTCTCTGGGCTAATCTCCTCTCGTTTTAAGTTGGAAAATGTACTAGTAATTTGTCCTAGAAAATAGAGGTTGTTTTTAAGCGGTTTTAAGCGGTAATAGTTACTTTTTATAAGTAACTTTTTAATTATTTTCAATCGTTCTAAATCATTTAAACTTTTTAAATCACGAAAACCTTTTTGTTTTTGATTGTCTAAATATTGATTGAAAAAATATGAATATTCTGTGATAATTTTATTGGCAAAGCCATGAAAAGTATTGATCTCAATGTCATATGCAGAGTTACCAATAATATTCAAAAGTCTTTCTCGCATTTCAACCGTTGCAATGTCGGTAAAAGTTAAACATAAAATGTTATACGGATTGATTTGAGTTTTATTTAAAATATTAGCAATTCTCAAAGCGAGAACTTGTGTTTTTCCTGTACCCGGACCAGCCAATACTAAAACTGGTCCTTCAATCACATCAACCGTTTTTTTCTGTTCAGAATTTAATTTTTGGTAGTATTTTTCAAAATTAATATTTTTAAAATTATTCATACTTCAAAGCTTCGATTGGATTTTTTTTAGAAGCTATTACGGCTGGAAATAAACCAAAAACAATTCCGATTATGACCGATATACCAACTGCTAGATAGATTGTATCTAGATCAACAACAAGATTAATTGGTGCTTTATCACCTAAAATATTATTTATATAATATGTGCTTATAAAAACCATTGTTAATGCAATTACTGTCCCAATAGCTGTTAATATAATTGCTTCAACTAAAAATTGAATTAATATTATTGAGTTATTAGCACCAATAGCTTTCCTAATCCCAATTTCATGAGTTCGTTCAGTCACTGATACGAGCATAATATTCATAATTCCAATTCCGCCCACGATAAGCGAAATGCTGGCAATGGCAGACAAAAGCGTAGTTAAAATACCAAATACTTGGTCGAATAGTTTGAGTGCATCTTTTTGTTCCAAAACTGAAATATCTTCATCGCCATGCTCATCTTTAAATACCTGAATAATATCATTTTTGACTTGTTCAATATTATCTTTACTGTTAGCGGTGATAAAAAGACGATCTAGAGTTTTTCTGTCATCCAATTTTTGGGCACTTGTATAAGGCATCAAATAGAGATTATTTAAATCAAATCCGAAAATTTGAACATTGGTTTTTTTGAAATATCCAACGATTTCAAACTCAGTTTTACCGATAGTCATTATTTTACCAATGTCATCGGTTGTTAATTCTAGTGTATTTTTAGCTCCGTTTCCTAGCACAACCACATTATTTTTTTTATCTTCATCATCTTTAGTAATAGTTCTACCGTTTTCGACTTCAAGTTTAAAAATTGAGTTCATGTCAAGAGAAGCTCCGCTAATAAATGGAATAGCTTTCTTGTCATTATATTTAACAATACCAGAAGGCATAACAATCATATTAATATTTTTTATATGCTCAACTTTTTGCTTTAATGCATTTACATCGTTGTTACTGATATTGGACATTAGCCCACCGACTTGTTGGAACTGTGGGTTGTCATCTCCAAGTGAAGGAATTGGCAGAACGATTAAAGTATTTGGTTCAAGCACATTAATAAATTCACCAACTTTTTGCTGAACACCTTTACCGGCTGAAACTAAGATTATAACTGAATAAATTCCGATGATAATTCCAAGTATAGTCAAAAAAGAGCGAAATTTATTTACCCAAATTGAACGAAATGCATTTTTAATTGTTTCCAAAATTAACATAATTATATAACTCTTCCGTCTTTCATATTAATAATTCGTTTGGTTTTTTTAGCTATCTCTTGATTGTGAGTGACTATAATAATAGTTTTTCCTTTTTTATTTAATTTAATCAGCAAATCAATAATTTCTTTACTAGATTTTGAATCTAAATTGCCAGTTGGTTCGTCAGCCAAAATAATATCTGGTTTATTGACTAAAGCACGAGCAATAGCTACCCTTTGTCGTTCACCGCCAGAAAGTTGATTAGGCTGATGTTTCTCTCGACCTTTTAATCCAACTAGTTTTAAAGCTGAAAAAGCTTTATCCTTTTGATTCTTTTGTCTTCCATAAACGAGTGCTAACTCGACATTTGATAAAGCACTAATACGTGGGATCAAATTGTAGGCTTGGAAGACAAATCCAATTGTTTGACTGCGGAGTTTTGCTAAGCGATTGATATTGGATTGGGAAGTAATATGGTTATTTGCGATCATTAATTTGCCGTGAGTGGGTGTGTCAAGGAGACCGATAATATGCAACAGGGTTGATTTTCCCGATCCCGATGGTCCGATATCGCTACAAACTCGCCTCTTTTGATTTCAAGATTGATATTATCAACGGCTTTAATAACCTGATTGTCCATCTTATAGTAACGGGAAAGATTTTCTAATTTAATCACGCTTAGATAAAATATTAT
>PFQF01000033.1 GCA_002793435.1 Candidatus Berkelbacteria bacterium CG_4_10_14_0_2_um_filter_35_9_33_12 | reverse complement strand
AAATACAGCCAAAGTGTGTTTTCATTTTTATATGGTATCATTGGTGGCAATTTCATACTATACCCTTATTTATTTTAATACTGTAATTTGTAGAATTATGTTACAGCAGTGAATTTAGGACTGTAATTTCTTTATTAGAAAGTAACAGCTCTCCCTATTTACCGTACATTTATTGTAGCACTTGCGGTTTTTTCAACCCCATTATGCTCAACCTGGACAGTAATTATACCTTTCCCTTTTTTTACACCCTTCACCATTACATGAAGCTGGTTAAGAGTAGGACTATTAATAGAATAATAACCCGACCCGTCACTAGACCACATAACCATTACAGGAGCTCCAATGATAATTTTATTATTTTTGTCTCTGATAGTAGTTGCAATTTCAGCGCTCTTGCCAACATTGACAGTAACATTGTTGATTGAAACCGAACCTAATTCAAACGATGGTACAGGAATAGTTGTTCTAGGTGGAACTACGGTAGGAATAGTTATTATAGGATTATTTATTTTATAAGCAACCCAATCACTGTCAGATAATGGTATTTTTTCGGTATATTCAATATTTTCCCTTCTGGGCTTGGGAACACTGGTCCCTATGATTGGTCGCTTAAACATGTCCGCACTTGATTTGTTATTGTTGTAAACATATACACCTATCAATATAAGAATTAATGCAACCACTAACCCTATTCCTAACTTTACTTTGTTCATTTTGTTTATCTCCTTTCAAACGCTCTAACACATATTAACATATTACCTAATATTATTATAACTCTCTCTCTCTCTCTAAATCAAACCTGTAGATAACTTATCTAAGCAATTTTTTGACTATCTCAATGTTTTTTTTATCTGGACCGGTGTTGTCAAAACCGGGTACTTCGAGAATAAAAGGAATATTTTTCAGCGTTTTTTGATTAATAAAATTTTTAATATTTTCCAGTCCAATTTTCCCTTTGCCAATATTTTCATGACGATCAACATTCGAATTAAAATCAGTCTTCGAATCATTGAGATGAATCGCTTTTAAGTATTTTAACCCAATAATATTATCAAAATTTTTTAATAATTTTTCTGGGTTGCTTAAATCATAGCCGGATGCAAAACTATGGGCTGTATCTAAACAAACTCCAATTCGTGATTTATCTTTTGTTTTCGAAATTAAATATTCAATTTCTTCAAATTTAGAGCCGACACAATTGCCTTGCCCAGCGTTGGTTTCAATAATTAAAGTTGAATTTTTTGGCGTATTTAATAGTATCGAGTTAATATTATCGGCAATTTCGTCCTTAGCTTGATCAAATGTTCTTTCTCTTGAGCTACCAATGTGAAAAATTACACCCTGAGATTTCATCCACGAACAAACCTGGAGAGAACTAATAAGCGAATTTTTCGACTTTTCAACCAAATCTTTGTTAGATGAGGCAAGATTGATTAAATATATTGCATGGTAAAAAATATCTTTGACTTTAGTTTTTTTACGAATATATTCAGCAAATTCTTTAGCGCTTCCTTGGTTAAACTTTGAATCATTAAAATTTCTGGGTGCTGAAACAAAAATTTGGATCACATTAATATCAAAATTATTGATTTTTTCAATCATTTTTTTTTCTCCCCCAACTGTAGATATATGAGCACCTATTAACATAATTTTATTATAGAACAACTTATCATATTACCAAAACTCCTAAATACAAACCTGATTTCTTCGCAACCTTGAAGGTTGCGAAGCTTGGCTCTAGCACTTTGGAAGGTTCGACTAATAGTCAATAGCTCTTGGTCAACCTCTGGGGTTAATCAATCAAGTGTTACGAAACCAACCCCCTTGCGAACGTAGAGAACTTTTTTATATTAATCCTAGATCTTTTTTATCTGACATTTGGTGTCTGGGGTGGCACAGGTGGTAAGTTTAGATTTGAATTTTCAACCGCTGGTACTACTACTGGAGTATCGGTAACTAATTCTTCACTAGATTCCGATTGTCGATTGGCAATAAACGCATAAACTCCCGCTAAAACTAATATCACCACTAAAACCATCCATACAATTTTCTTAGTCATTAGTATTTCTCCCATCCTTTAAAAATTAACTTTTAATTTATTATATCAAAACTTAATTAAATTTAAAACTATCAATAATCGTTTTAAATTCATTTATCTTTTCATTGTCCGTAGCACTTTTCTGATAAGAATAGATTAGTAGAGCTTTGTTAGCATCTTTATTAAGATTTAGAATTGCTAAATTATTAACACTTCCAGAACCAAAATCATCATCTAGCACCAATGGCTCCCAATATTCAAGTTTTAATATATTGCCTAAAACTAAAATATCTTCTTCACTTTTCTTTTCGTAGCCCGGAAAATTGTTTATCTCTTCATTATTTTTAACAGTTAAATTAGTCGATTCTGTTTTTGAACTAACTAATAAATAATTAGGTAATGAGGATGTTTCTGCCCAACCATTTGGATAAGACAATAAAAAATTTTCCCCTTGATAGAGAATGGCAGATGAATTTTTTTCTGGTTCGGTCGTAATAGCAGTAATAGTAGTAATAGTAGTTGTTGAAGAGATTGCTTTAACTGGTGTCGAGGTATTATTTTTTTTCATTATGATTGGGCTTGTAGTGATAATTTTAGTCGAACTAATTATTCTCTGCACTTGAGGATTATTTTTTTGCCAATCTGAAATCTTAATTACAGCCAGAACACTAAAAACAACTACTATTAAAAAAATCAGCAGACGAACTTTAAAAGTGGTAATTTGCATACTTAAGTAATAATTATACTCTAATTATACTCTCTTTGCTTAAATAATAAAATACATTTATAATTAAGGTATTATTTATCAGGCTTGTTAAGCCAACTCGATTTTTATCAAATCTTATGGCAAGAAAAATTATCACTAAAAATATAAGAAATATTTTGCAAAAAACTTTAGTCATTATTTTGTGGTTAATTGCAATAATTTTTTTTATTTTAGGAATTTTTAATCTTGTCTATGCGAATAAAGTTTTGCCAAACATATATTTTGGCAATAAACCTTTAGGAGGATTGGATAAAGAACATTTGGGTTATGAAATTGAAACTCAAATCAAGCTTCTGGCACTAAAAGAAATCACCATCTCAATCGCTGAAAAGAATATTAATTTAAAACCATTTGATATTGATTTTACCCTTAATAAAGACGATTTTGTTGATGAAATTTACCAGTACGGAAAAAAGGACAATCTTTTTGAAACCCTTCAAGATCAACTTCAACTAATCACCAAGTCTCAAAGGTTTCCTAAAAGTTCGTATTATAACCAAAAAAAATTGAATCAATTTGTAGAGAATAATTTTTCTGAATTTCAAACTGAATCTCAAAATGCAACTTTTGCTTACCAAAAAGGTAAATTAGAAAAAGTAGCGGAAAAAATTGGCAAATCGATTGATAAAAATATGCTAATTAATGAAATAGAAAAACAGCTGATCAGTCAAAAAAGAACTCCCATAGTATTGATCGTTCAAACCCAAGAACCAAAAGTTTATTTAGATGGTTTAATTGAGGCTGAAAAAGAGGTTGAGAATTATATTTCTGCTAATCTTAAACTAAAATCAAGTCAAAAAAATGTGGTTATTTCAAAAGAACAAATTTTTGGTTGGCTACATTTTTATGCCAGTCGTACTCAAGTTATTAACGGTCAAGGTTATGTTTTAAATGTTGATTTATCAACTGAAAATATAATTACTGATTTAGCTGAAGTGGCAGAAAAAATTGATCAAGAACCAATTAACGCCAAGTTGGCAATTTCAAATGGAAAAGCGACTATTTTTCAACCGGCTCGAGATGGTTTGATACTTGATAAAGAAAAAACTGCCGACACAATTGTTTCAGCTTTAACTAAATCGTCAGCACAAAAAATTGAAATGACAATTCGGGTTGAAAAAGCTGAAATCAGAGATGACAATATCGAGAATCTAGGGATAAAAGAGTTAATAGGAACAGCCGAAACCAATTATAAAAACTCACCCAATAATCGGGTCAGCAATTTAACGACTGGAACAAAATATTTAAATGGTGCTTTGGTCAAACCTGGGGATGTTTTTTCAACCATTAAATCGCTCGGAGATATTAGTTCAGTTAATGGTTATCTACCTGAATTAGTAATTAAAGGTAATCGAACTATTCCGGAAATCGGAGGTGGACTTTGCCAAGTTTCAACAACTTTATTTAGAGCTATGCTTAATGCTGGTCTGCCAATTACAGAGAGAACTAGCCACTCATTTCGAGTCTCTTATTATGAACCCCCAGTCGGATTAGATGCCACCATTTATTCACACAAGCCGGATTTGGCATTTAAAAACGATACTAGTGGCTGGATTTTAATTCAAGGTTCGACCGACCCAGAAAAAAAGACAATTAAATTTGAATTGTATGGCACAAAAGACGGTCGGAAAAGCCAAGTTGATGGTCCTTATGTTTCGAATTATGTTAATCCAACCGATCCGATTAACGAAGATGATCCTAATTTAGATGAAGGGGTAACAAAGCAAATCGAAAAACCGCATCAAGGTGCTAACGCTGTTGCTTACTACACAGTCTTTAATCAAGACGGATCAATTCGAACCGAACAAACCTTCAAATCGAAATATAAAGCTCTCCCAGCTGTTTATAAAGTCGGAAAACGACCAGTTAATCCAGGTATATAAGAATATAGGGATTTAGAAAACAAGTCATTTTAAAATCAGTTCTATATCCCTGCATTCCTAGATTCTTGGATTCCTGCTTTTATTAGTCTTTCAAATAATGGTGCTGGATAGAAAGGACGGGATTTAAATTCCGGGTGGGCTTGAGTCGCCACAAAATAAGGATGAACATTTTTTGACAATTCAATAAATTCAACCAATTTTTTATTCGGTGACAAACCGCTCAGGACTAAACCTTTTTCTTTCAAAATTTTATGATATTTTGGATTAACTTCGTAACGATGGCGATGTCGTTCATAAATAATTGTTTTATTATAGATTGTCGAAATAAGACTATTCTTTTTAATTAATGCTTTGTAACTACCCAAACGCATTGAACCACCTTTTTTTTTGATTTTGATTTGTTCCGGCAAAATATCAATAACTGGATAAGGTGTTTTAGGGCTAAATTCAGTTGAACTGGCTTTTTTAAGACCACAAATATTTCTAGCAAATTCAATAACCGTACACTGCAAACCCAAACACAAACCTAGAAAAGGAATTTTTTTCTCCCGAGCAAATTGAATCACTTTTAATTTTCCCTCAATACCTCTAATTCCAAATCCACCCGGGACTACAATTCCTGATAATTTTTTAAGTTTTTTATAGTCAATTTTCTCACTATCAATCGGAATTACCTTAACATTCACGAGATTTGAAATTCCAGCGTGCTTAAGAGATTCAACAACTGAAATATAAGCGTCCGGATTGTCTGTATATTTTCCAACTAAACCAATCTGTATCTCATTTTTAGTATTTTCGATTTGACTTTTAATCTTTTCCCATTGAGTTAAATTGGGTTTTCTATTTTTTAAATTTAACTTTTCTAGAACCTTAACAGCTAGATTATTTTTTTCTAAATTTAAAGGAATTTGGTAGAGAGAATTGGCATTGGGCGCTGGAATAACCGCCGATTCTTCAACATCACAAAAGAGCGCAATTTTGTCCTTCATCGCTTTGGAAAAACCATTCTTACTTCTTACAACTAAAATATCTGGTTGAATACCCCGGGAACGGAGCATTGTAACCGACTGCTGAGTCGGTTTAGTTTTCGGTTCCTCAGACGGATAAATATAATCGATTTTGGTTGTATGAACAAAACAGACATTTTCTCTCCCAACCCTCCGTTTAAATTGTCTGATTGCTTCAATAAACGGTTCGGATTCGATATCTCCGACTGTCCCCCCAATTTCAACAATTGCCACATCTTTTTTTTGAGCAACTTTTTTAATCCGGCTAATTATTTCATTGGTAATATGGGGAATAATTTGAATTGTAGCTCCAAGATATTCGCCAGTTCTCTCTTTGTCCAAAACAGCCGAATAGATCTGACCGGTGGTCGAGTTTGAATTTCGAGTTAAATTTTCATCGGTAAATCTTTCATAATGTCCCAAATCTAAATCAGTTTCGGCTCCATCATCCGTTACAAAAACTTCTCCATGTTGAAAAGGATTCATCGTTCCAGCATCAATATTTAAATACGGATCTAATTTCAATAGTCCGATTTTAAATCCTCTAGCTTTTAACAGCGCACCCAATGAAGCGACCGTAATTCCTTTTCCAATACCAGAAACCACCCCTCCTGTTACAAAAATATATTTTGTCATTTTCTAAAAATAGAACTTAACTTTTATGGGCTTTCTCCCTCTCCCTCACGCTAAAAGATTGGTGCCTTTAAGTCAAATTGTGGATAAAGTTAGTTAATCATTTTTCCCAAGAGATCGGGATTGATTGACTAATTATTTTAAAAGCTTCGTCAACATTTTGGACTAATTGGTAGACCTTTAAACCATCTTCACTAATCGCATTGTGCCTCTTGTAAACCATCTGATTTATCCAATCACTAAGACTCTCCCAATAATCAACCCCAACCAATATAATTGGAACCTTACCAATCTTTTTAGTATAAACTAGCTCTACTAACTCAAAAAATTCGTCAAGCGTTCCAAAGCCTCCCGGAAAAAATACATAAGCCTGCGATGCAAATGAAAGCATCACCTTTCTCGTAAAAAAGTGATCAAATTCCATTGATTCTTTGACATAGGGATTGATTCTCTGCTCATTTTTTAAGACAATGTTAAGTCCGACTGACTTACCCTTTCCTTCAATCGCTCCTCGATTGGCAGCTTCCATAATTCCCGAACCTCCGCCAGTAATAATTGTCATACCAATTTTTGCTAACTTCCGGGCTAATTCTTGAGCTTCGTGATAATGGTGATTTTTCTCATCAAAACGAGACGAACCAAAAAATGAAACTGTCTTGTCAAATTTTGACAGAAACGAAAATCCATCGACAAACTCTGACATAATTTTAAAAATCCGCCAAGAAGGATTGGTTTCAAAATCAAAACTCAAAAACTCGCTCTTACTATCTGTTACTGCATAGTGTTTCATTCCCCTCCAAAAAATATCTTTGCTCTTTTATCTTTTATTTTTACTCTTTTAATATTTTACCATACAAATTTAACATTTGCTCGGCAGATTTGTTCCAACGAAATAATTTTTGCCTTTGGTACTGTTTTTCAACAATTTTTTTCTGCAATTTTTTATCATCCAAAACTTGTTTAATTGAATCTGCAAAAACTTCAACATTTTCACAATCAATTTCACACGCCGAATTATTTGATATTTCTTTTGACGCAGAACCAGCGTGAATTATCACGGGGGTTTTCGAAGCCATTGCGTCAAGCAAAGGAAGATTAAAGCCTTCCATAATTGAGGGCGATAAAAATAATTCTGCTTCACTGTGGAGAACAGGAAGATCTTCGTACGGAACAACACCAATTAGCCTGACACGATTTTTTATCCCTAAGGTTGATAGTTGTTGATCAAGTAAATAATAATCAGCATAAATTTTTCTTTGTGGCGAGAAAACCCCTCCAGCTAAAACTAAATTGTGTTTGATTTTATCTTTATTCTTTTTAAAAGCCATCATCATATTACCAATCTTTTTACGAGCATCAAAACCTCCGATATAAAATATGTATGGTTTTTCAATTTGATATTTTCTTAAAATTCGACTTTTTTGACTAGCAGAAACTTTCTTTTCAAATTCATCCTCCAACCCATTATAAATAACTTCTATTTTTTTACCTGGCAAATTAAGATACTTCTTAATTTCTGACTTTGACCAATTTGAAACGGTTATCACCTTCAAAGCTTTTCGACTTGTCATTTTAATAAAAGAACGCAATATTTTGGCTGGTAAACTATATTGATATTCAGCTAAGCTCCAAGGAATAACATCGTGGATAGATTCAATTTGTTTAACCTGAGTAAAGATTGAAATTGATGGATAAAAACTATGAATTAATTGACAGCGGTTTTTTCTCGCTACTTTCGGAATTAAAATTTGCTCAAAATAAAATTTTCCTAAAAACTTTCCTAAAAATTGAGGATATGATTGAATGGTTAAATTAACCGTGTCAGATTCAAATTTTTCAATAATTTTTTTGTCAATCGCATATGGGCTAACAACTATAAATTCAAATTTTTCGTCTTTTATTTGGCTAAATTCTTTCAATAAATTGATAGTATAATCTCCAAAACCGGTATAGGGTCGTGTTAAAAAATAACCGTTAATTAAAATTTTTAATTTTAAATTTTCAATTTTCATTAAATTTTCAATTATTCAATTTTTCAATTGCCAAATTAATTCTTTTTAAACTTTCCTTTTTGCCTAAAACCCAAATTAATTCTTCGGGGGGAGGTGACTTTTCCAAACCAGACAAAGCCACCCGAACACTCCAATAAACATCACCATTTGAGAGTGAATTTTCGATCACTACACTCTGTAATAGCTTACTAATGCTATCAACCTCTATGGATTCAGATTTTGTAATTGATTGAGAGATTAAACCCAAAGCTTTAATAGTAATATTTTTGTTCGATTTTTTAAATATTAATTGATTAGTATGGTAATCGACTGAGTTTACCAACCAACAGAGTTCGGCTTTAATCTCTTCAAAATAACGAAGGCGAGGTTTAATAATTGAAATAAATCGAACAAAAATATTACTATCGATATCACCTTGATATTTTTCTAATTTTTGGACTAATTTATCATCTGGAATTTGTTGAATGTAGTGGTGATTAATACTATTTAATTTTTCTAGATCGAAAATTGCCCCACCTTTTTGTACCCGTGATATATAGAAAATATCAAACATTTCAGTGGTTGAATAAATATCATTAACTTTGAACTTTTCTTGGGGGTGAAACCCCAAAAGAAATAGATAATTTACCAGCGCTTCCGGCAAATAACCATTTTTTTTAAAATCTTTTGAAATTGAAACTGGGTCTTTCCGTTTACTCATTTTACTTCGATCTGAATTCAAAATTAACGGTAAATGAGCATAAATTGGTAATTTCCAACCTAAAGCTTTGATGATCAAGATCTGTTTTGGAGTATTGGATAGATGCTCTTCACCTCGAATAATATGAGTAATTCCAGTATCATTATCATCCACTACACCGGATAAGTAAAAAATTGGCGATTTATCGGACCGAAGAATTACAAAATCTTTTAGATCTTCCGTTTTAAATTCAATTTTACCACGCACCAAATCATTAAATTCAATCTTATTGTTTTCGGGCACCTTAAACCAGACTGCACCATCTTTTTGGTAAGCTGAATTTTGCTTAATTAATTGATTAACAATAGACTGATATCGATCAGTTTTTTGACTTTGATAAATTATTTCACCATCCCAATTAAGACCCAGCCATTTCAAGCCATTTTTAATATCTTCTTCATATTTAATCTGATTGCGTTCCTTATCAGTATCTTCCATCCGTAACAAAAAATGACCTTTATTTTGCCTGGCAAAAATATAATTAATCAGTGCCGTTCTAGCAGTCCCAATATGAAATTTACCGGTCGGGGAAGGAGCGATGCGAGTTTTAATCATAATTTTAATAATTAAATATAAATTCTAATATCTAAACTCTAAATAATATCAAAATCCAAATATTAAATAATCAAACTGTTTTGAATTTGTAATTTTGGTAGTTTGAATTTGTTTAGGATTTAGATGTTAGAATTTCGGATTTAATCATCTGTAACCGCATTCTCTATATGTTCAATTTTAAGCTTATTACCCCAAATATCAACTACAACCGAAACAGCATCAATTCTAACTTCTTCATCAAACAAATTATTTTTCTGCACATAGACTTTAATACATTCTAACAGTTTTTTTTGTTTTCTAGTATCTATCATCTCTAAGGGATTGCCAAATTCAAGTTCTGTCTTGGTTTTAACTTCAATAAAAACGATCGTTTTCTTATCTCGCATAATTAAATCAATTTCACCGATATAATTATAATAATTTTGTGCTATCAATCGGTAACCCTTTTTTTGAAGATATTCCAAAGCGTGTTTTTCTCCTTGTCCGCCTAATTTTTTTCGAAACATTGTCATCGGATAATTTGACTAATTAGGGTTAACTTTGGGAATTGATTATTTAAACTATAATAAGTTTTGCCCCGACTCAGTTGAATGTTAATAAAACCGGTTTTAACCAATTTTTTTAGCGATGGTTGGATGGCACCATTTTTGTGTCTAATTTCTTGAGCAATTTGAGACTGATAAAATTGGCTATAGGGTTGATTCAGAAACAATTTAACCAGTCGCCAATAAATATTATCGGGAAATATATCCCGACTTTGATGTTTTGAGTTCATAATCCTATCGTTGCATAATTTTTATGCAACGTCAAATCAGACTTCTTCTTGATGGGTTTTTTGTGCTTCTTCAAACTTCTTTTCGAGTGCTTTTTCTTCCAATTTTTTTTCTTTCTTTTTAACTTTTGCTTCCAGCTCTTGCTCGTGTCTAATTTTATCTAATTCTTCTTCAGCCGATTTATCTTCCCATACTTTCTTATCAATTTTTTCACCTTTTAACTTAATTAATAAGCTTTTAATATTACGCAAATAGTAGAGCTTAGCCCGACGAACCTTGGCTTTTTTAAGTCGTTCAATTTTAATAATTGTTGGCAAGTGCAATGGAAAAGTTTTTTCAACACCAACACCGGCTAACGATTTTTTGCGTAGCGTAAAAGTGGCGCTAATGCCTTTGCCATGTTTTCGGGCAATCACCACACCTTCAAAAGTCTGGATTCTTTCTTTCTCGCCATCTTTAACTTTCTGATATACTTTAATTGTTTCACCCGGTCGAGGATCGGCTTGATGTTTTGAAAGATATCTTTTTGAAATTTCTAATATTTGTTGGTTCATCTTGTCTACAATTAAATTCTAAATACTAAACTCTAAATCCTAAACAATATATAAATATCAAATTCAAAAATCAAAAACTTATTTATTTAGATATTAGAAATTATTAATTAGATATTCTCTTTTTTATCTCTGATAAAAAAGAGTTCCCTCCCTCGCTGAGCAATTAGCTCTTTGAGGGAGGGGGTTGTCACGATTGGTCCAGTCTTGGACTGCTCGACGCATTCAAAGATTTATTGTCTCTTGCTCGGCGTCCATCCTGTATCCCATCGTGACGGGTGTGAGAACAACACCCGATCGGTTGTGTTGTCCTCAAAGAAGTTCTTGTTGTCCTCACTTGTACGGAAGTCGTGTTATATGAGTCACCACAAGTTGATGACCACACGGTATCACGACTACCGGCTTTCCATTGGGAGGAGTCATTTTGAGGAAATTCGATAATCTTTTTAGAAGATCGATTCCCTGCTCCTTGAACTCGATCTCATTGTTGGTGGATGTATTCTTGTCAACGACCTTCATCGTTACCGAAAATCTTCCACAACCATTCGACCGAGTTACGAGAAGCGACTCCTCGTCAACTACCTTTCCTCCATACGGAGTACTCTTTAGTTGCGTCAAATGCTCTGGCACTGTCATCTTTTTCACCTCCCTTCGTACCCCGGGCGGGGTTGATGGAAGGCGAAAGGGGTACTGCTTTTTCATCCTCTGATTCCCTTTCGATTGATCTACCGGATCTCGAGGTTGAGATTTCCCGTTCGTAAGAACGAAACTCCGCAACAGCGGAGAACCGGTTTCAGACTGACGGGGTTTTAGTGCCCCGTTCCTGACAGATTGCCGAGTTCTACTCGGCTTGAACATCGAAACTGGGGCACTTCGAACAAATCTTCTTTCCTCCGTTTCGTTGCGTTCTTACACAACTCAGCGATCCGGGCTTATGCCCATAATCACTGCAACGAACCGATATCGATTTTGCCTCAGGCTCCCTAGCGTGTGCCAAATCTTTCCTCACAGAACAATCACCTCCTTTTCCAATGAGCTCCCTGCAATCCGATCGTTTGCAAGGGCAAACCAAAAAATTTTAATTACCAATTTACAGTCTTCAATAAATTGAAATCAAATTTTCTGTTTTGCACTAACAACACTAATGAATGTTTTTTGCGTTACCTTATGGTTAAAATTTTTAACTCTCTTTTGATAAAACTTTACAAAACCATCTCTAATTGCTTGTAATGTATCGTCACCGGTTTGAATTACTCCGACACCAGCGTACCATTTACTGCCTCTTTGACGAATGAGAATATTACCACATTTGACTTTTTCTCCGCCAAAAAGCTTCACGCCCAAACGTTTAGATTGCGACTCCCTGCCTAATTTTGTACTTCCTTTTGCTTTTGTATGAGCCACATTAATTCCTTTACTAAAATAATATGTTATTATAATAGCATAAGAGTTAAATAAATGCAAAAATAAAAATAAATTCTAAATTCTAACAGCTAAATCCTAAATAAATTCAAATTATCTAAATTACAAATTCTAAACAGTTTAAGTATTTGATATTTGGATTTTGATATTGTTTAGAAATTAGATATTAGATATTAGAAATTAGAAATTAGAAATTAAATTTTATGTATTGCTCCCTTCACACTCATTCACACTATTCTCTTCTAGATGGTCTTGCCAAGATCCCTGATTTGGTGAATCGAGCTAAAGAGATTAAAATGCCAGCTTTAGCGTTAACCGATCACGGTGTTATGTATGGCACTATCGAGTTTTATAAAACTTGCCAAGAAAATAATATTAAACCCATAATTGGTTGTGAAATTTATGTAGCGCCTCGATCACACTTGAAAAAAGAGTTTGGTATTGACAATAAATATAATCATATGACCCTTTTGGCAAAAAACGATCAGGGTTATAAAAATTTAACCAAACTAGTTTCTATCGCCCATTTAGAAGGATTTTATTATAAACCTCGAGTTGATAAAAAAACAATTCGCAAATACGCCGAAGGAATTATTGCCCTCTCGGGTTGCCCAGCCGGGATTTTATCCCAAATGTCAAAAAAAGACAAACTAGAAAAAATATCCGAAACAGCTCTTGAATGGCAAAAAATATTTGGTCAAGGCAATTTTTATATTGAAATACAACCTCACGAACAGATTAGTGAAATCAAAAAAATGAATCAAGTATTAAGAAAAGTTTCACAAGTTACTAAAATTCCACTCGTCATTACGACTGATTCCCACTATTGTCTCAAAAATGATCAAGACGCCCATGAAATTTTGCTAAAAATCAATACCGCTTCAACTAGCAAAGAAGATAGTGGTATGTCTTTGAAAGATTTTCATCTTCACCTGCACAGTGATAAAGAAATTAGAAAATTGATGCCAAATGACTCAGAAGCGATTGATAATAGTGAAAAAATTGCTGATAAAATTGATTTTAAATTCAAATTCGGTGAATATATTTTACCAGCTTTTCCGCTTCCTGCTAATGAAACCGATTCTTTTGATTATATGAAAAAATTGGTTTATCAAGGGTTTAAAAAAAGATATAAGAAAAATAATATAGAAGCTAGAAAACAAGTAGAATACGAACTTGAAGTGATTAAAAAAACTGGTTATACTGACTACTTTCTGATTGTTTCCGATATGATAAACTGGGCAAAAAATCAGGGAATTATGGTTGGACCAGGAAGAGGTTCGGCGGCTGGTTCAATTGTTTCTTATTGTCTAAATATCACAAGTTTGAACCCACTCGATTTTGGACTGATTTTTGAAAGATTTCTTAACCCTGAAAGAATCTCAATGCCAGATATCGATGTTGACTACGCAGACGATCGGCGTCACGAAGTAATCAATTATTTAGTTCGAAAATATGGAACAGATCGAGTCGCTCAAATTATCACTTTTGGAATTATGAAATCCCGAATGGTAGTCCGAGATGTCACTCGAGCCCTCGATTATCCATACGCTATCGGTGATCAAATTGCCAAATCGATTCCGATGGGTATGGCGCTTGAATTAGCACTAAAAAGCTCATCCGATTTGCTTGGTTTATATAACAGCAACCCGGATGTCAAAAAAGTTATTGATATGGCGTTAAAATTGGAAAATGTCGCTCGACACGCCTCGACTCACGCCGCTGGTGTAGTCATTTCTAAAGAACCGTTGGTCAATTATTTACCGTTACAAAGATCAACCGGTAGTAATGACATCGCATCGACTCAATTTTCTATGTACGATGTCGAAACTATTGGTTTATTAAAATTGGATGTTCTCGGGTTAAAAAATTTAACCATTATAAAAAATACCACTCGAATTATCAATAAAGTTTATGGCAAAATAGTCGATATTGACAATTTACCGCTGGATGATAAAAAAACTTTCGAACTTTTCAAAAAAGGTAATACAGTGGGCGTTTTTCAACTTGAATCAGAAGGTATGCGCCGTTATATAAAAGAGCTTCAACCGACAAAAATTGACGACATTATGGCGATGGTTGCTCTCTATCGCCCTGGTCCGATGGAGTTTATCCCCGATTATATTCGTGGGAAAATCGGTGGCAAAAAACCAAAATATCTTCATCCAAAGCTTAAGCCAATTCTTGAAAATACTTACGGAATTGCTGTTTATCAAGAACAAATTCTTCAAATAGCTCGAGATATTGCTGGTTTTTCTTATGGTGAAGCGGATGTTTTACGCAAAGCAATCGGTAAAAAAATAAAAAAATTGCTTCAAGAACAACGTAAAAAGTTTGTTAAAGGCGCAATTGAATTTAGTCAGATTGACAAAAATTTAGCCGAAAAACTTTTCGATTTTGCCGAACCTTTTGCTCGTTATGGTTTTAACCGAGCTCATGCCGCTTGTTATGCTATGATTGCTTACCAAACGGCTTATTTAAAAGCTAATTATCCAGCCGCATTTTTGGCAGCTTTGCTGACTAGTGAGCAAAAAGATTTAGATAAAATTGCGATTGCGGTTAATGAAGCCGAAAAACAAAATATCAAAGTTCTGCCACCCAATATTAATGAAAGTTTTCCTGAATTTGCAATTGTCAAAACTGGCAAAAAAGAAACTATCCGCTACGGATTAATGGCGATTAAAAATGTCGGTGTCAAGGTGGCTGAAATTATCACCCAGGAAAGAATTAAAAATGGCGTTTACAAAGATCTGAAAGATTTTATTAAGCGATTACCGACCAATGTATTAAATAAAAAATCTTTGGAAGCTTTAACTTTTTCAGGCGCATTTGATAGTTTTGCCGAACGAAATCAAATTTTTGAGTCAATGGACGAGATTCTGAATTTTGTCAAAGCCAAGTCGAGAGCATCCAAACAACCAGATCTTTTTGGATCAACTAATACTAAAGTTGAAGATTCGCCTTTTGAATTGAAAAATGTTGAACCAGCCAACAAAAGAAAAATTCTCACTTGGGAAAAAGAATTTTTGGGCATTTATTTAACCGAGCACCCGTTGCAAGAGCATATAAGTTATCTAAAAAATTTACCTTTAAATACTGCTAGTCTAAACGAAAGATTGATCAATAAAGAAGTTTATCTAGCCGGAATTTTAACTGAATGTAAAAAAATTATTACCAAAAATAATGCCAATATGATGTTTTGTCGCCTAGAAGATTTAGTTAGCTCAGTTGAATTAATCATTTTCCCGAGAATTTTAGAAAATTATCAGAGCCTTCTAATGCCCGATAGTTTAGTCGGGGTCAAGGGCAAAGTAAATTTAAAAGATGGTGAAATTAAAATTTTAGTTGATGAGGTTGAAGAAATCAATCAACAAAAAATCGGCGCTGAAATAGTTAAAAAGTTTCAAGCTAATCAAACCAATCAAATTATTGTCACTATACCAAGAAATAGTAAAAAATCACTATTAGAAAAAATTAAAAATATTTTAGAATCTAATCCGGGAAATTGTAATGTAATTTTAAAAATTCCAGTCAATGGTAATTATTTTGAAAAAAAATTGAAAACAAGAGTCAAACCGAATACGAATTTATTCCAAGAATTAAAAGAGATTGTTGGTTCAAATAATCTTTCGATCTAAAAATTTAGTGGTTGGTACTTTAATTCTATTTCGCTTTCACTCGGTACAATTAACATTAACCCAGGTAAAGTTTGAAATATTTTGCCCTTTTTTGTTTTCCAAGCCGGGTGATAACTAATTTTTATCCAATAAGGAATATTTGGCTCTAAATTAGAAAGTTTAATGCTTTTTTCTGAAATTTCGATTTTTGGCGTTGTAATATTTTTTGTTGATCCAACCTTTTTTGGATCAGTCAAGAAAAATAAATCATCAATTTTTTTAAACTGATCAGATCTTTTTTGATTAATTATCACCGGAATTTTTAAATAATCCAACATCCAAGTTATTGCCAATTTTTCTCTCTCAATTTTATCAAGCTTTTTATCAAGAACAACAGGTTCAAATACGACCGGCTCAATAATTGGGCTTATATTTTTAACTATAAATAAGTTTAGACCATTTTCGTATTTTTTAAATAATTCAAATTGCTCCGGATGGCTGAGAAAATAATTTGAGGTTTTACCGACTAAAATATAATTGATGGCTAAAAATTTTAAATGTTCATAAGCCCTATCTTGAGTGATTCTTTCTTGGGGAATAAGTTGAAAATAATTACCGACCTGTTCTTTGTGAAAAGATAATTCAGCCATAGTCAAATAGCTAATCGGAGTTGTCAAAGCCGATTCGAGATAAAGACCAGCAACATAGTCATGATGGGTGTAAACTGGAATCAATTCCATACCTCTCGGTGAAGAAAAAACACTTACTTCATCATCATATTCATCTAATATTCTGCCTTTTGGTAAACTGTTCAAATCATTAATAATTTGCTGACTAACTGCAGGAAGTTGGGGGTTCATTGCATAGGAAAAATTACCTTTGATAAATTGAGGTTTGGCAATCAAAATAAAACTGAAAAAAAATAGAAGGGTTGCAATCATACCCACTATTTTTATTGATTGTGTTTTTTGTAATGCAATATTTTGTGTCGCTAACAAAAAAATGAAAACGAAATAGTAGGCTAAAAAGCGTGGTAACCAGACGCTGGTATTGACTGGCATAATTTGCCATAATAAAATTCCAGTCAAAGAAGCAATGATTAAATACCAACTGGTTTTTGAGAGCCAGTTAATTGGTAATATTAATATGTAAGCCAACCAAAGCATTTTATTTTCATAAATGTAGGTCCATAAATCACGACCGGCAAAATATCCAAGATTAGTAGTGTAATTTCGGTAAAGTAAAAATGGAATTATCCACCAAAAAATCATCAAAAAAGAAACAACACCGACTTTAAAATAATAGATCATATCTATTAATTTTCTTTCTTTTAGAAGCCACCAAATTGCAATAAACGAAACAGCAAAAATGACTGATAGCATATGTGATATAGCCATTAATGAGAAAATTATAGCGGGTAAAATTATTTTCTTTTTTTCATAAATTAAACCCATAAATATCAAAAGAAAATTTAAGCTCCACATATGGGTAAATTCACCAGCAAAGGTAGATTGAATTGATCCGCCAATAATTGTATTGGGCGGAAATAATAATGGAAAAAGAATTGCAAAAGAGAGTAAAATCGGATATTTAGCTTGAATTTTTTTACCAAAATAGTAAGCCGATATTGGCATTGTGTAAGTTCCGAGCATAACGATTATTTTGAAAGCAATTGCCAACGGTATGCCAATTTTTGTTAACAATCCGCCAATCCAAAATGGAAGTGGAAAATAGAAAGAAAAAATTGGCATACCGAGATACCAATCATTAGTCCAACCAAAAAAACCAGGAAATATATTTTCCGCCATAATTTTGAGCGCTGTTTGATGCGAACCTAAATCACCACCCCCCGCTACAGCTAGATCAAATATTTTAGTCGGGGGCAAAAAATTAAACAACAAAAAATAGATAATAAACCAAAAAAAAAGCGTCTCAAATTTTTGCCAACTAATTTTCATTGCTAGTACTATTGTACTTTATACTGCTATTTTTTAGCAAATATTAAATAAATAGTTACTAATTAGTTCCTGCTGACTGGAAAACTTATTGGAGGATACCTGTAAGGATTGTTCGTGGGTGAGTGTATTAAATTAAAATTCCTTATTTTATTCATTTCCTTCCTTTGTTTTTCAATCTTTTCCAATTGTTTTCCTAAAATATAACCTAACTCAACGGGTACAGCATTCCCTATTTGTCTATATTGTGAACTATTTGACCCATAAAAAATAAAATCGTCCGGA
The DNA here is from genome assembly GCA_002793435.1 of Candidatus Berkelbacteria bacterium CG_4_10_14_0_2_um_filter_35_9_33_12. Classification (GTDB taxonomy): domain Bacteria; phylum Patescibacteriota; class UBA1384; order GWA2-35-9; family GWA2-35-9; genus GWA2-35-9. The sequence goes on along the minus strand of PFQF01000033.1, from coordinate 10,349 downwards.
AAAGTTTGGATTCTCGCAACTTCTCTTATAGTCATCCTCCTTTTCTGAGATGGATGCGGTAATATTACCGGACCGCCCGTACCCCCACCCCTTCCTACAATTGTTGGAGACGGTTTATTTGGATCAGTGTGTCTATTCCCTAAATAACCATTAATTTTTACTTTATGTTTAGTTCCATGATGATTTGGTATTTTATCGCTATATTCTAGTGGTAAATCACCGATTACTTCATCAACAGTTTTATATGTTTTTAATTTAATTTTTTTTAAATTTAATTTTAATTGTGCGTTTCCTTTTTTTCTCTTGGGGCATGAGTTATTGAAGGAAATTTAAATTTTAAATCAATATCTTTTCTCACACCAACCATGACCATTCTTTTTCTTAACTGTGGTATACCATAATCAGCAGCATTTAATATTTTCCATTCAATATTGTACCCTATTTTATGAAAATCATTTAAAATCATTTTAAATATTTTTCCTAATTTATTTTTTCTATCATCCACTGTCTCGTAACCACCTAAATTTGTTATTCCTTGAACATTTTCTCCTAAAAAGTATTTTGGATTTTTGTCGTGGACAATTCTTAACAATTCTTCATATAAAAAATTTCTTTTATCTTTTTCGTTTCTATATGGATTGGCTACCGAAAAACCTTGGCATGGGAAGCCTCCAATCACTAGATCGCAATCAGGAATGCTTTCAGAAGGTATATCTAAAATTGATTTGCATATAACTTCTTCGTCTATTTCTGCGATATTTTCTATATATGTTTTTATAGAATCTTTATCAAAATCATTAGCCCATATTATTTTATGACCCGCTTTTTTCAAACCTAAATCTAGTCCACCACAACCACAAAACAATGATACGATATTCATAACTTATGTTAGTTTATTTATGTTTGTATCGATCTCACTTAAAATAGTATCACATTCATCAAAAATCAATTTTTTGTATTTATGATTGTTGGGATATTCATTAACATATTTAATAAAATACATTGATATTTTTTCTTCCGTATTGAGTAATTTATTAATAATGTGGTTATCTAAAAAATCAAAATCTAAATGTACTCTTTTACCTATTTTCATTATTTTTTCTCGATTCATTCTGATTGAATTTCCTTCCCAGCGATTAACCACTGATATTAGTTTTTCTGGAGTTTTAGAATTTTTTACTAGTAAATTTACAAAATCTTCACCCTTAATTAAAAATAAATCGATTTTTGTACTATCTTTAACTAGAATAATTAAATCGTCCGAAAAAACAAATTTTACAAGACTAGAAAAGCGGTTTTAAAACTTATTATATTGATTTTGTTTTTTTATCTCATATAGTAAATTATATAATCTCTGCTTTGACCCTAAGCCGATTTTTTCAGAACTCACGCCCTTTCTTTCGTTTAAAAATTTTTCAATATTAAACCCACTAAATAAAGTTGTTTTTTCCAATGAACCAAAATTAATTTCTTTATTATTTTGCATTAAAGTCTTAACTGATACAAAGTAATTATTACTAATTTTTACATCTGCTTTTTCTCTCTTATTTGATACTGCGAACCCTGTGATAGTCTCATTCTCTAAATAAAATTTTTCATCATTATAGTTGCCTCTTTTTTCTTCATCTGTGATCGTCCCATTAAAAATAGTAGCAAGAATATCTTCAAAATCTCTTGATGTTGTTTTTCTTTTTGCTACCGCTTCTTTTGATATATTGTTATACAAAAAATAGTTCAGATATGCATAATTAAATCTATTTTTATCAGTTTCTATTTTTTTAAAAAAATAATGGATAGAGCTTAAATTAATTTTTTTATTTAAAATCGTTTCATGGCTCTTAATATTTTCGGTAATGATTTTTAGAATATTTAAATTTGTCATCGTAGATCAATTATTAATTAATAAATTTCTTACTTTTATCTTACACAATCTACAACCTACTTGGCAAATCTCTTTTTGAGGACGAGGGTTTGTTGAAACATTTTAAGAGCGGTTTTAAGATTGATGCCACCTTTTTTATTTTTCCAATTCAAGACAACTGGCAGTTCAACGATTTTTAAATTGTTTTTTGAGGCTAAAATTAAAAATTCAAGATCAAAAACAAAACCGTTATTTTCAACTTTGCTAATAATATTTTCAGTTCTTTTTTTATTTAACGCTTTGAGACCAGCTTGAGTGTCTGAAAAATTAATTTTAAATAGAATTGAATTTATTTTGCTAAATATTTTACTAAATATTTTTCTTTTTAGCGAATAATGTACCCGACTTCTTTTATCCCATTTGTTAGCGATTGCTATGTCAAATTTGTCTTGTTCGATTGCTTTTACAAAATTTGAAATCTGTTTGGGCGGAAAATCGCCACCAGCATCAAGAAAAACGACTACATTGCCTTGGGCTTGAGTAAAACCATATTTAAGTGCTTTTCCTTTACCCTGATTTTTTGAGAATTTTATGCAATTAATTTTGCTCGATTTTACTGCCTTAACTTCCTTAACAGTGCTATCTTTTGAACCATCATCAATAACTATTATTTCATAATTCGGAAATTTAACATCGAAAAATCTGGTTAAATTGGATAAATAACCTTTAATTCCCGCCTCCTCATTGTAAGCCGGAATAATGATTGAGTGCTTAATCACTTTTTGAATTTATTATTTTTGCGCTGGCATCGTCCTACTCTCCCAGTCCCTTGCGAGACAAGTACCATCGGCGCTAACGAGCTTAACTACTGGGTTCGAAATGTAACCAGGTGTACCCCCATTGCAATAGACACCAGCGCACAAACAACAAATTATTGATTAAAAGATAAAGAGAGAGTAAGCATTTTATTTTTATTGATCTGGATTATATTAGTACTACCAGGCTGAATTCTTTGCAGAACTTACACCAGTAGCCTATCAACCCCGTAGTCTACGGGGAATCTCATAACGAAACCTAATCTTGGGTATAGCTTCCCGCTTAGATGCTTTCAGCGGTTATCTAAACAAGCATAGCTACCCAGCGATGCCCTTGGCAGGACAACTGGTACACTAGAGGCTTGTTCCTTCCGGTCCTCTCGTACTAGGAAGAATTTCCCTCAAGTTTCAACGCCCACAGCAGATTAGGACCGAACTGTCTCGCGACGTTCTGAACCCAGCTCGCGTACCGCTTTAATGGGCGAACAGCCCAACCCTTGGGACCTACTACAGCCCCAGGTTGCGATGAGCCGACATCGAGGTGCCAAACCGGACCGTCGATATGAACTGTTGGGTCCGATCAGCCTGTTATCCCCGGGGTAGCTTTTATTCGTTGAGCTCTGCCACTGTCATACATAAGCAGAGGATCACTAAGCCCTAGTTTCCTATCTGCGCGACTTGTAAGTCTTGCAGTTAAGCTGGCTTTTGCCTTTGCACTATCGCGTCGATTTCCATCCGACGCTAGCCAACCTTTGGACAACTCCGTTACTCTTTTGGAGTCGACCGCCCCAGTCAAACTACCAACCAAGCACTGTTCCTCTAATTTTTAGAAGTTAGTCTCATATTATTTTAAGGGTGGTCTTTCACCTTGCGGGGCATGCCCCGCAAGGAAATCCTAAATCCTAAATCCTAAATCCTAAATAATATCTAAATTCAAACACACAATGTTTTAGACATTGGGGTTTTGAAAATTAGAATTTGTTTAGAAATTAGAAATTAGAAATTAGAAATTCCGTGCGAGGCACGTCCCTCCCACCTAACCTCAGCAGAAAATAAAACAAAACAATACCAGGTTATAGTAAAGCTCCACGGGGTCTTTCCGTCTTGCTGCGGGTAACCGGCATCTTTACCGGTAGTGTAATTTCACCGAACCCCTTCCCGAGACAGTTTTCAGACCGTTATGCCATTCGTGCGGGTCGGAACTTACCCGACAAGGAATTTCGCTACCATAGAACGGTTATAGTTACCGCTGCCGTTTACCGGGGCTTAAGTTCGAAGCTCAATCTGACTTGCGTCAAATATCACTCCTCTCCGTAACCTACCGGCACTGGGCAGGCATCAGCCCGTATACTTCAGCACTAAGCATTATGCACGGACCTAAGTTTTTGATAAACAGTCGCCTGAAAAACTTTCGCTGCGGCCCCGTCGAAACGGGGCAGACCTTATCCCTAAGTTACGATCGCTTTTTTGCCGAGTTCCTTAGGAAGGGTTCTTTCGATCACCTTGGGCTTCTCGCCCCATCTACCTGAGTTGGTTTACGGTACGGACAATCTAAACTTAACGATTTGAAGTTTTTCTTGTCACCATCTCCCCTAATAGCAATATATCCAAAACTGCTACCAAGCTTGACAATGCGTCACTACAAATCAAATTTAGATCGGTACAGGAATATCAACCTGTTGTGCATCGACGCTTTATACGCCTTAGCTCCCGACTAACCCCCCGTCGATGATCGTTGCGGGGGAAACCTTAGATATTTGGTGGTCAGAATTCTCATCTGACTAATTCGTTACTCATGCCAACATTCTCACTCCCAATCTACTCCACGGTTACTCACGTTTCCGCTTCAACGTCGTTGGGACGCTCCTCTACCACACCCTGCTCTGCAGGGAAATTCTAAATTCTAAGCACTAAATTCAAAACAATATCAAATTCTCAAAATAGTAATTTTCAAAACAATTTATTTGTTTAGAATTTTAAGATTTTGAATTTATAATTTGTTTAGGATTTAAGATTTCGAATTTCGGATTTCCGTGCAAAGCAGGGTATTCGCATCTTCGGTATCTAGCTTAGCCCCGTTAAATTTTCGGCGCTAATTTCCAATCGACCAGTGAGCTGTTACGCACTCTTTAAAGGATGGCTGCTTCTAAGCCAACCTCCTGGTTGTCTGGGGAAATTAACTTCCTTTCCCACTTAGCTAGATTTAGGGACCTTAGATGGCGATCTGGGTTGTTTCCCTCTCGTCACATGAAGCTTAGCCCTCACGGACTGACTGCCTCATCAAATAACACTGACTATTCGGAGTTTGACTCGTGCCGACAGCTTTCGCCGCCGAACGCAAACCAGTGCTCTACCCGCCAGCTTTCGATGGGCGCTATACCTAAATATATTTCGAGGAGAACCAGCTATCTCCGGGTTCGATTGGCATTTTACCCCTACCCACAAGTCATCCCCCAGCTTTACAGCGCTGGTAGGTTCGGACCTCCTCACACCTTTTACAGTGGATTCATCCTGCTCATGGGTAGATCACCCGGTTTCGGGTCTGCCAATTATTACTTGTATGTCGCACAGTTAGTACTCGCTTTCGCTACGCCTACCCCCGTTTGCGGGGTTAAGCTTGCAATAATCGACAACTCGTTGGCTCATTCTTCAAAAGGCACGATATCACCCTGCACAACAGGCAAATCCGAAATCCGAAATACTAAATCCTAAACAAATTATAAATCCTAATTTTCAAAACAGTTTAAGATTTTGAATTTAGAATTTTGATTTTGTTTAGAATTTTGATATTCGTGCTTCGAATTTCCGTGCTGTGCACGGCTCTATCTCCTTGTAAGCATATGGTTTCAGGTTCTATTTCACTCCCCGTTGCGGGGTACTTTTCACCTTTCCCTCACGGTACTAGTTCACTATCGGTTAGAAGATGTATTTAGTCTTACGAGATGATCCTCGTTTATTCCTGCCAGGTTTCACGTGTCCGACAGTACTCAGCCCTAAAATGATAAATCAATTTAGAACAATTGTTTGAAAAACTAAAATATTTTTGTTTACGGGACTATCACCCTCTATGGTCGTCCTTTCCAGATTCATTCAACTAATAAATTAGATTTCTCACAATCAGAACTTTTCCCATTTCGCTCGCCACTACTCTGGGAATCACAATGCACCTTTGGCACAAAATCAAAATGCAAAAATCAAAATTCAAAAATATTAAATTTATTATTTTGCATTAAGAAAAACCAAAGACACACTTCCCCCAAAGGGGGATGTTGTTTTCTTTTCCTCTGCTTACTAAGATGTTTCAGTTCAGCAGGTACCCGACTGCGCTCTGCGCAGAAATTCTAAACTCTAAGCACTAAATTCGAAACAATATCTAATTTTCAAAATTATAATATCTAAACATATTTAGTTTAAAATTTAATATTTTGAATTTTGAATTTGTTTAGGATTTAGGATTTCGAATTTTGGATTTCTGTGCAAAGCACAGACAATCGTGGTTTGCACGATTAGATTTCTCCATTCGGACATCTCCGGATCAAAGTCTGCTTGACGACTCCCCGAAGCTTATCGCAGTCTGCTACGTCCTTCATCGGCATCTTCTACCAAGGCATCCTCCATATGCTCTTCTTGATCAATAAAAATTACACTTACTCTCACATTATCTTTCAATCTATTTTTCAAAGTACTAATTCGTTTAACCCATTCAACTATGCTCAGGGTCAAGAAAACTGCCTTTTGGGCAGTTAAGCAGAACACAAAAAAATTGCTTTATGTACTGTATTAACTACCCTCCCAGACCGAATTAATTTTTTCTAACATAGGCTTTTTCTATTTTATAAAAATATTATCTGTCTGTCAATAGCAGTAACAAAAACATCCCCAAAAGTTGAGAATGTTTTTGTAATGCTAAAAATTTTAGCAAATTTACTTACTTAATTTCGGCTTCTTTTCGAATCTTTTCAACCAATTCTTTGGCTGTTCCTTGTCCACCCAACCCAAAGGCTAATCCACCTGCGATGGCAAGCATTGCGACTAGACCAGTGAAAAGTGTTTGTATAAGACCTGAAGCAATTCCTAGTTGGCTTAAAGCTGCCAAAAATGAAAAGACTAAGATAGCATATTTAACTAATGATGAAGCTAATTCAGCAAAAGCTAATTTTGCTACAGTTACAGAACTTCGAACGACCGAAGCCATAAAATGAGCAAAAATTGCTCCAATGATAAGTATTGCAGAAGCTGCAACAACTGATGGTGTATAAGCTAATACGGAATCTAAGAATGACGAAACCTGAGTCATCCCTAATACATCAGCGGCGGCAATAAGAGCAACTAACATAAGAACCCATTTTACAACTGCACCAATTAAACCAGAAGTGTCTTTTTTAGATTCAGTTTTCTTAACAATTTCTTCGATTTTGGCTTTTTCAAACAATGTTTGAAGTCCAACTGCTCTAAGAATATTTTCAACTGCCCATTCTAATAGTGAAGCAACAATCCATCCAACAATTAGGATAACGATTGCCCCAACTAAACTAGGAATGAAGCCGATTACTCGGTTCACAATTTCTGTTAAAGCATCTGAAATAGTCAATGTGTACTCCCGAAATGTCATAATTTTCTCCTTATTTGTTAAAGATAGACCGACCCTTTTTCCGCCCTTTTCAAAAAGAACGGAATAGCTATCCTGAGTTGATTTAATTATAGCATAAAAGTATTTTTTTTATTGTCAAGAGTTGAAAAACTATTATTTGCCAGTCCTACCAAAACCGCCTATTCCACGCTTAGTTTGATTGATTTTAATGTATAATAGCTTTATGAGCGAACACATCAAACATTCAATACCCAATCCTGAAATAAACATTGATCAAGATCTTGATAATTTAGAAAAAAAACAAAAAGAAAGATGGGGCAAAAATGCCAGTGATGATCTTGCTCGATTGGGATTAGATTGGAAATTATTAGAAAACAAAAAAACGCTTGATATCGGGGCTGGTTCCGCTTTAATTGGTGAATCTGCGAAATTAAAAGGTTTGGATGTTGTTTCAATCGATAATAACCCAGAATCATGGAAAAAAGAAGATGGTATAGAAATTCCAAAAGTACTTTATGTCAAGGCTGATGCTGAAAACCTTCCTTTCCCTGATGAAACTTTTGATTTGATTATTTCTCACGCTGGACCGTTTATTAACACTGACATTAAAGAAAATTTGATTGAAATGATCAATGAAGCACAAAGAGTTCTAAAAAATAATGGAGAATTGCGTTTCGGTCCTGGTAATTTAAATGCCTGTATTTTCCGAGATGAAGAACTGTTTACGCCCATAGAAGAAGAAAAATTTTCAATAACAGAACGAGTTAATAGGATTAAAGAAAAGTCACTTCAATTTTTGCAAAGCATTAATCAAAATTTTGAACAAATCATCGACAAAGATAATAAACTATACGACCCAAAGTGTGTTGGTTACTATAAATTGGTAAAAAGATAGTTATTGAATTATTTTGCAATGCTTGGTGGTGTTTGTTAGACCAAATCCGAACTTTTTTTGAGCAAAATCCAGACTGCGAAACTTGACGCTCCGCCTTGCCCTTGCTTCCGCCGGCAGTTTTTTCGGTGGGCGTTCACAATTTTAATTTCGTGCTATAATACCAGTAAATGACTTCTTTTACTTTACTTTTCACCCTTTCGGCTATCGGTATCAGCGAAACAGTTTATCTTATTCGCAAACGGATTGCTTCCGAAAAACCAATTTGTCCGATTGGCGGTGATTGCGTAACGGTGCTGACCAGCAAATACAGTAAAATTTTTCTTATTCCCAACGATGTCTTGGGGCTTTTGTCTTACATTATCATTTCATTTATTGTCGCATTTCTGGTAATTGGAGTTGAGCCGATGTTTGTATGGAATTATGCTCTAAAAATTTTAGTAGCCGTCGCTTCGTTTATGTCTATTTTTCTGACCTATCTTCAGTGGCGCGTCATTCATGCGTGGTGTTTTTGGTGTCTGATGTCCGCCTTTACTATTTGGTTGATGGGGACTATAATCATAGTGAGCAGTTTCGTTTAATTTAATATGAAGAAAACCTCATTTCATTTTTTGCGAGTTGGGTTGGCAATTACTTTTTTGTGGATTGGTATTTTGATTTTCAAAAATCCGGAAGCGTGGGGCGGATACTTAGAGCCGTGGGCGGTCGGATTACTGCCTATTCCGCTCGTGTAAGCCATGATCGGCACGGCGATTTTAGATATTACGATCGGTGCTTTTCTGCTCGTTGATTTTTTACCGTGGCTTGTGGCACTTGTCGGTGCCATTCATCTTGTTATCGTACTCGTGGTGAACGGAATTACTGACATTACGGTGCGGGATATCGGGCTTTTGGTTGCGACGCTCGCCATCGTGATTGATTCTTTGCCACAAAAGGTGTTAAATAAAACGGTGTCCCAAAAATTATGATTAAAATTGGTCAAAAAATTCCTGATTTTAATTTAGAGGTTTATCATCAAGATAAAATCAAAAAAATTAAATTCTCCGGTTATAAAGGTCGGTGGCTGGTTTTGATTTTTTATCCGGCTGATTTTACTTTTATTTGTCCGACGGAGCTCGCAGAAGCAGCCCAGCATTACAATGAATTTCAAAAACTTGGGGCAGAGATTGTAAGCGTCAGCACTGATACGGTTTTTGCCCATAAGGCTTGGCATGATGAGTCGTCGGCTATTAAAAAAATTAATTTTCCGATGGCTGCTGACCCCACCAGAAAAATCTGCCAAGCCTTCGGAACTTTAATTGAAAACGAGGGTATGTCGTTGCGGGCCAGTTTTGTTATTGATCCCAAGGGCACAGTAAAAGCTTTAGAAATGCACGATAATAGCATCGGCAGATCAATTAAAGAACTTTTAAGAAAACTGCAGGCCGCCAAGTTTGTCACAGAACATAAGGGCTTGGTTTGCCCGGCTAGCTGGAGTCCTGGCAAAAAAACTCTAAAACCGGGATTAAAATTAGTTGGTAAAATTTGAAAAAGCCTAATAAATAAAGATTATTCATTTTAATTAATATGAACAAAACTATTATTGCCGTTGTTATCGCCACTGTCGTTCTCACTGGCGGATATTTCTTTTTCAAGGATGTAGATCGATCGACACCAGAGGTTTCAGAACCGTCAAGCCAACAGCCAATTACTCAATCATCAGCTTCAGAACCGTCAACCTCAGAACAGCCACCTCAACAACCCCAAGCATCGCAAGCACCAGCAGTAAAAGAAAATGTGGTAACCTTTACCAATTCTGGTTATTCACCGAGTATCCTCACGGTTAAAAAGGACGAAACGGTTACCTTCAAAAATCAGAGTTCACGGTCAATGTGGCCGGCTTCGGCAATGCACCCAACCCATAGAGCTTATAGCAACACATCGCTTGATGAACATTGTCCCGATACAACCGGCATCGCTTTTGATGCTTGTAAAGGATTTCTCCCCAGTCAATCCTGGTCATTCACATTCAACCAGGTAGGTACTTGGAAATATCACGACCATTTAAGCTCAAGCAACACCGGCGTGATTGTAGTTGAGTAATGTTGAACAAAATATATGCTTATAGAATTCTACGGACAAGAATGTCCGCATTTTCGGCGTAATGTCAAATTTGGGATGCTATTTAGCTAATATCTCGTCGATCATCTT
>PFQF01000034.1 GCA_002793435.1 Candidatus Berkelbacteria bacterium CG_4_10_14_0_2_um_filter_35_9_33_12 | reverse complement strand
GAGCATTCCTAAAAAATATCGGCTCGAACTTCACTTTGAAAGATAAAAAATTCCAATTTGCACTTAAAATCGGCTGGCGAGCCCTCGCAGAGGGCGAGCCAACAAAGACATTTCCCAATTGGCGGAGAGGGAGGGATTCGAACCCTCGAGAGACTTGCGTCCCTACGGGTTTAGCAAACCCGCGCACTAGGCCAACTATGCGACCTCTCCAGTGATTTGATTATAACTCATTAATTCTTGTTCTTCAACCTGTTTTCTGTTAAATTATTAGTACTGATCATTTTGCGCTTGTAGCTCAGTGGATAGAGCATCAGATTGCGGATCTGAAGGTCGGAGGTTCGACCCCTCCCAAGCGCACCATACATTTCTTATGAATATCATCGAAATCATACCCAAACTTTATCGAGCCATTTACCGCTTTCTTTATTCAATTAATCCTAAAATTACCACTAAAAAAAATGTTTTTTGTCCGTGTTGCGATTGGTCAGGAAAACATTTTTTACCCTTTAGAGCTCCCAAAAGAACCAATGTTCAATGCCCCCGTTGTAAATCGGTTGAACGGCACCGTTTGTATTATTTGTTTCTTAAAGAATATTTGAATAAATTATCGAATAAATCTATTAAAATCCTCCACATTTCACCCGAAAAATCATTAAGAAAATTGTTTTGTTCTTACCCTAACATTAAATATTTATCAATTGACATTTCCCTTTTTAAAGCCATGCGTCGAGAAAATATTGAGTCTTTATCCTTCTCGAACCACAGTTTTGATTTAATATTTTGTTCTCATGTACTAGAGCATGTTAGAAATGACCAAAAAGCGTTAGCTGAAATAAAACGGGTTTTAAAACCAAATGGATTAGCAATTATTCAAGTCCCAATTAAAAACTATTTTCGAGGTAAAAAAATCACTCAAACACTCGAAGAAATAGAACCGCTGAATCCAAAACAAAGAGAAATTATTTTTGGGCAAGCTGACCACTATCGACTGTATAGCCGAGATTTTTATCAACAACTAATAAAATCCGGATTTAATATTAAAATAATAAAATTTGCCAATAAATTGCCTAAATCAACACTCAAAAAACAAGTTTTATTGCCTAATCAAAAAAATATTTCAGAGACCGAAGGTTGGATTAATTTGTGCTATAATAAAGACAATGGCTAAAGAAACAAAAAATAAGTCTCATTTTCTTGAAATCTCTCCGAATATTTTAGAGAGCTATTCATCATTTAAATCTCCTCAGTTTGAATATTTTGAGAAGACTCCTTGGTGGTTTGTGCTAATTACTTTTATTTTCGGAACGCTAGTTTTTCTATCCTTTCTGTCAGAACTCTATTCACTTCCATTTATTCTTATATTGTTTTCTGTTGTCATCTATCAAATTGCCTGGCAAAGACCAAAAAGTTTTGATTTTTCTTTGACCCTCGATGGCATTAAATCAAAAAATAAAATTTATAGCTGGGCAAATTTCCGCCATTTTTGGATTGCTGAAACTAAAAACCATACCTATTTATATTTGCAACCTAAAAATATATTCTCAGTGCCAGTGACAATTTTAGTGCCGATTGATTTTTCAATTGCTGAACTGCAAGCTCGAATTCGGATGTCAATTCCGGAGAAAATTCAGGGTGGTTTATCATTTTCCGATAGAATTAATCAATGGCTGAAAATTTAAATCTAGAATTAAAAAAGCGCCCTTGCGGACGCTTTAGTTGAGTAAACTAGTATTTTCATTGCCCATCAGCTCCTTTCAAGTTAGAAATATATCTAGTAACACAGTCAACGTAAACATCTTTAATGTTATCTGGCATAATTCCAATGCTTCTTAACTTATCGACCGACATCAATAAATTAGTTCTCGGCTTTTCAAGGTCTCGATAATCGATGACTTCAAAATCATGTTCGGGCATCTTATTTTTTTTGGCTAGAAAATTGTAGTAAGTTAGTAAATCAGGATAATAAAGCCCACCCGCATTTACCAAATTAACAATTCCCCTTACTTCTTGAGCTATCAATATTTTCAATATTTTCAAAAAATCTGGCAAATATGTGATTGAATTCCTAGCGTCAATAATTCGGTCATATCGCAACACTTTATCCAGTAAATTTCTCGGGTGAGGTTGATAGTCAAGAGGAATTCTGATGCGACAGACCAATATTCTTTGGGCATCAGCTTGAATTCGGTTTGCTAATATTTTTTCAATTGCAATTTTTGATCTTACATAAGTTAAGTCAAAAAAGTCCGGCTCCTTTTCCTCGCTTACTGGCATATCGATTTCATAATTGTAATGGTACAAACATCCACTGCCAATATGAACGAAATAAATTTTGTGCTTTAGGCAATAATCAGCTAAAAGGGTCGGGACGGTTACATTTGAAAAATAAGTTTTTTCCTGATTTTGTTCGCAATCATCAACACTATTTTCACCAACATAACCGACTGCGTTAATAATAATTTGAGTATTGGGATAACCACTTTCTTGGATATTTTTAATTTGATCTTCAATGTCCTGGTAAGTATAAATTTTACCCCTCATCAATGGACATACTAAAAATTCGGCAATTTTTCTGCCAATATATCCGGCTCCAAAAACTAACATATTTCCTGAATTCATTTTTCGCTAACTCCTTCTTTCAAGGTTCAAAGCATACTTACCATAGCTTTTAATTGCGAAGAAGTCAATACTCAATTTCTAAAATTACCAATTTTAAATTTACAATTTTAATTCAATGATAAATATCTTAGTGATTTAATCTTAAAATTTATTCATTTATTATTGGTAATTGATCTGAAATTTCTAATTTAAAATTTAAAATTATTTTTATTTTTTCTATTTTATCTTTTATCTTTATGCTGTACACTATCCATATGAAACTCGCTATTGTTTTACCGGCTTACAATGAGGAAAAGATATTGCGTTCAGTTTTAGAATCCTTACCCAAAAAACTGATCGGCATTAATAATATCTACACTGTTGTAACTGACGACGGCTCAAAAGATAAAACTTTTGCAGTGGCAAAAAAATATGCCACAATTGCGCTTCGTCATAAAATTAATCTTGGCACCGGTAGCGCCACCATTACCGGAATCAGATATGCTATGAGAAAACTTAAACCAGATATTATCATAACTATGGATTCTGACGGACAGCACGATCCAAAAAATGTTTCAGCATTAATCAAGCCGATTGTCAATAAAAAATGCGATGTCGTTATTGGTTCTCGAATGCTCGACTCAAAAGGTATGCCATTAATCAAAATTTTCACCAATAAATTTGCTAATTTTATCACCTTTATTTTTTCTGGCATTTGGGCAAGCGACACTCAGACCGGTTTTCGAGCTTACAACCGAAAAGCGCTCCAAAAAATAAAACTTCGTACTACCGGTTACGAATATTGCACCGAAGTTTTTGCCGAACTGAGACGCAATGGCTTGAAATTTATCGAAGTACCAGTTAAAGTAATTTATAGCGATTACTCAAAAGCCAAAGGACAATCAATCGCCAACAGCATTAATGTCTTAATCAAATTAATCAACCGAAATTTGACTAAGCTGTAAAATAAAATAGTATTTCTACACCCAAAACCCTAGTTCTAACAATCTTTAATATTTAAACATGATCACATTCGCACAAGCTTTCACCGCCTTTTTTGCCGCTTTGGTTGTTACCAAATCTTATGCCGACCTTAAAAGGGGCAGAGAAAATATTGTTATGTTTCTCTTTTGGGTCTGCTCGTGGGCGGTCATTGTTTTTGTGGCAATGTATCCAGCTGTCGTTGACCTCATTTTTATCAAGTTGTCTGGAGGAACCAATAATAACATTGCTACCGCTTTAGCAATGGGATTAACTTTTGTTTTTTTCATCATTTACCGACTCTACATCAAAGCCGACCGAGTCGAAAAAACCCTCCACAAACTCGTCAGCGAACTGGCGATAAAAGAACAGGAAGAGGAATAAACTTGAAAAAATCAGCTTAAGGCTTGGGTTAGAACAATACTATCTACAGGTTTTATAATTTTAACATATGAAAATATTACTTGTTGCCCCGTTTTTTTTTGAGCCACATCGTTGGATGATTAGTGCTTATAAAACAGCTTTGAATTTATCTAAAGACAATCAAGTAATTGTTCTCACTACTGGAAAAAAACGGTATGAAAAAATATCGAATAATTTAACTATTTACCGCCTCAAGGATTATTTTTTGCCTGATCCAATCAACTACTCTTTTGTTCCTAAACTATTTTCTAAATTTTTCCAATTAGTCAAAAATAATAAACCGGATATAATTTTAGTCAATAAATATATGTTTTACACATCATTAGTCGTTCTCTTCGCAAGATTTAAAAAAATAAAAATTCCTATAGTTGTAGCCACCGATACATTTCCGGGTCTCAACTGGCATCCAAGATTTATTCTGGTTGATTGGGTAATGAAAATTTATAACTATCTAATTGGAATCCCGATTCTTAAAAAAGCTAACAAAGTGATTTTATATCATTCGGGCAATATTGAAACTGCTAAAAAATTAAAACTAAATTATACTGTTATCCATAATGGTATAGAAACTGAAAAAATAACCAATGCAAAACCTCCAACTGATTTGATCAAAAAAACGAATGAAATTTGGATTGGCTATGTTGGACGACTTGAGTCTGTCAAGGGCTGGGATCTTTTAGCCAAATCAGCTCTGAAAATTACAAAAAAATATAAAAATATAAAATTTATCTTTGTCGGCAATAAAAACGGTAAAGACAAATTATTAGAAAAATATCGACATCCTCAAATATTATTTACCGGGCATAGGGTTGACGCATTGGGAATTTATAAATTGTTTGATATTTTTGTTCTACCCTCTTTTTCTGAAGGTCTGCCCAACGCTCTGATGGAAGCGATGGCGTCTGGTTGTGTCTGTATTGCTCACAATGTCGGGGGAGTTAAAGATTTGATCGAGCATAAAGTTAATGGTTTAATTATTAACAACAATTCGCCCATTACAATCTGTAAGATGATACAATATTGTTTAGACAATAAAAACTTGCATAAAAAACTTTCCACCAACGCCAAAAATAAAATATTTTCGCAATATAATTGGGATAATATCGTCAATGAATACATTCAATTATTTGATGATATTAAAAAATAATTAATTCAAATGGTTTATTTTTCATTAAATATATGGGTTTCGTTTTTGTTTGTTTTGGGGTTATTAATAGAACAGCATGGTTTCCCCTACTTAAGGACAATGGTTTCCTTGCTGATTATTTTCTTTTTGACTGGTTTTAGCATCAGCACCGTAATTTTTCCAAAGCATAATGAGCTTAGTAAAATAGAAAGAGTAGTTCTTTCCTTTGGCTTGTCCATCGTAGCTTTACCTTTTTTTATTTATTTAACCGACAAGTTTAACATATTACCTATTAACGAAAAAAGCATAATTCTACAATCTTTTCTACTCATCTGGTTGCCAGTAGTTATTAATTTGATTCGGTTTCGCAAAAATATTGTGATCACTCCGTTAAAATTAAAAACGATAAAAAAATACATAGCTACAAATAAACTCTTTGTCTGGATACTGTTACTTTATTTTTTGGTCCTTTTTGTTCCCACCCTCCTCTATAAATACATACCTAGTGCTGATCCTTATGTATTTTTGATCGGGACTGAAAGAATAATCCAAATGGGAGATTACTCGTTAGCCAGTATATTTTCAAACATTTATAACTACCGGACATTTTTCACTAACTTAACTGCCGCAATAGCTTTACTAGGTAATGTTGACCCGTATTATATTTTTAAATATCTATTGGTTTTGTTACCAGCGATCATTGTAGTTCCGTTCTATTATCTTGCGAAAAGAATTTCAAATAATAAAAATGTGATATTTGTTACCACCGTTAGCGCTCTAGCCGTACCAACCTTTATTATTGATAGCTGGATAGTTCGCCCACAAACTATCCTATTTCTTATGCCAATAATCCTACTGTTGTACGGTTTATCATTAGAAAAAAAATCGCTTAAGCTCTTGGTAACAACCATTTTAATTTCCATCTTATTGGTAAAATATCATGAAGTTTCTCTGATATTTCTGATCATAGGCTTAATCTTGGTTCTGTTTTTATTAAAAGAAAATATCAAAAAAAATAAGTTAGGAGCTTTTTATTTATCCATACTAATAATTATGGCTATTTATCCGTATATTCGAGAATTCGGTTATTTTGATGTAATCGTTGATGCATTTGTCAACTTAAAGAAAAATCTCATTTTTAGACTTTGGTTTCTGTCTGGGTATAAAAATGTTGATGGTGCCTATATTTCCATGGACGCTGTTGGAGCTATTAAGTACTATTTAGTCGGAATAGGACCATTCTTTATTGCGTTAACCGTTTTAGGATTTTTATCTATTAAGAAAACGAGTATAGTTATAATTAAACCCGTGTTAATCCCCTATTTCATCTCTGCATTAGTGTTTTTTACAATAGCAGAAGTTTTCCCAAGATTAGGTTTAGGATTCTTGCCAGAAAGAGCTCTTCCCTTTTTAATGTTATCTATTATTCCTTTTACTCCTAACATATTATTTATAATTACAAAAAAATGGCGTGGATTAAATAAAAATAATTTCTTTTTATTCACAATCACAGTAGGATTGGCAATCTCATTTATTATTACTTATAATATAGTGGCTACTCATCAAGGATGGAGTAGCACTAAAGAAGTAGAGGCGGCTTTGTGGATTAAGTCAAATTTGCCTGAAAAATCGATCATCGTTACTCAACCGGCTAACTATCCCATGGTTGCGTACTACGCAGAAAGTTATCAAGCTATCGCTCCAAAATTTTTATTTGATCCAAATATTTCCTCTGTTGAAAAATACAATTTGACTAAAGAGGTCGCTAAAACCGCTTATCCTCAAGGATTGCTAGAATTTATTAAAAATAATCTTACAGACAAAATTAAAAAATGCTTACAGACAAAACTGCTCACCGCCGAAAATAATGACAATAGCTATTTGACTCGAAATTGCGATGAGAGTAGTTTGTCTGACAATTTGAAAAAAATTAAAAAAGTTGAAGGATTGAATCTAAAAATTCCCGAAAATACTTACATCCTCTATTCCCACGATAAGTTTATCTACCGTTATGCAATATCTAAAGAATGGCAAGAAAGTAATTTTTATGAAGGCGATTTATCAGGCTTTGACGACACTACATACTTTCAAAAAATATACGACAATGGACCAGTTAAAATTTGGAAAGTATTAAACTAAATAATAATGAAGCTAATTAAATTATTACTTTTATTGTTAGGAATAATCCTGTTGTTAATAAATATTATTGGGTTATTTACTTCTTTAAGAAATGACGATATTTTCAAAGAAGATATTGATCCTAGATTTGCAATAACCTTAAGCTATGAAAAATCAATCGAAAAGATGCGAGAGATCTGGCAGTATAAAGATGTAAAGCAAAAACTAATTGACGCCAATAAAATAGCCCATGAGGGGATAGCACACTACTGGATTCCGGAAGGTATTGACAAATATAACCTTCGTATTCCTATCTTTGAAAACTATGTACTGTTTGCGCTCGGATATATCTACCCTCAGTTTGAAATGTATGAATTTTGTGATCTTTGGGAAAAAGGGTTGGAGAGAGGTGTAGGATTGTGCTCACAAAAATCGATAGTTTTATCCGGGATGTTGACTGAAATGAATATACAAAATGATATAGTCGGCTTGGGCGGTCATGTTGTCGTCCAAGCTCTAGTCGATGAGGGCAGTGATGAACATTGGATTTTAGACCCTGATTATGGTGTGGTTATTATCCACGATATGAAAACTATTGAAGAAAACCCGGATATCGTTCAGCCAATTTACTATCAGGCTGGATTTTTAAGAAGAAATATGGTTAGCATCTACAGTAAAGATGGAAATATTATCTATAAAGATGGAATTAACGGCTACCCAGGTTGTTCTTTTCAACGGATATTAGTTTTTAATCTATTCTATGTTGTTAAATGGGCTTTGCCGCTAATACTAATTATTCCCTTTCTAATTAAAGATTTGAAAAAATTGATTAAAAAATATGTGTGGCATAATAGGAAAAATTAAATTTAACGCTAAGACTGTTACCCCCAGAGAGATTAAGATAATGACCGATGCGATCGCTCATCGTGGTCCGGACGATGAAGGTTTTTGGATCTCAAAAAATAAAAAGATTGGACTTGGGCATCGCCGTTTAGCAATTATCGA
>PFQF01000007.1 GCA_002793435.1 Candidatus Berkelbacteria bacterium CG_4_10_14_0_2_um_filter_35_9_33_12 | reverse complement strand
TCTATAGGTGTCAAATAATTAAGCACTGATGTAAGATATTTTGTATTTACTCCTTATCACTTCACTAATTATTAAATAGTATTTTATAATTGAAATAAATTTCTTCTTTAACTTTTTCTAGCTCAATATTTTTTATCTCTGCAATCTTTTGATAAACAAATTTAACATCGCTTGGCTGACTATATTTTCTTTTATTTTTTTTATCCACCAATTCCCCTAAAACCGTCTGTACACCCACGCTGTGAACAGACGGTTTTATCTCACTTGGATGAATGCCGACTGATGCAAAAATATTTGAGTATTTTTTAGCTAGTTTAATATTCTGTTGAGAATTGTCTAAATTTGTTCCAACTGAAATCATCAGCAGGTCTTTTTGTTCAGCAATTTCTTCTACCATTTTATTCAATGGATTGTATGTAAGATGACAATGTGAATCTATCAATGTGACATAAATTATTTTTTTGGAAATAATGGAATCGGGTTTTGGGTCGTGAGTTGAGCCAGTATTATTTTTGAAGTATCGGGCATAAAGGAGGCTAGATCAATCGCAATTTTTTCAACTTTTTGCAATAAAGTATTCAATATTGAGTTTAATTCTTTTTGATATATTTCTTTTTGTTTTTTATCTCTGCTTTTTGATATTTTATCTTGAAACTCCCACGGTTTAGTTTTATTTACAAATTGATTGGCTTTAATGATTCTATTCCTAATTATTTGTAATGCGCCGGAAAAATCAATATTTTTCAATTTTATCTGTATTTTTTTGCAATAGTCAGGATTTTTGGGATTAAATTTAACTTCAAGTTTTTTAGCTAAAACCACCGTTCTCTGAACCAAATTCCCCAGTTCATTAGCTAACTCGCTTTCATAACGGCGGTCTAATTCTTCAAATGAAAAATTGCCATCTTTGCCAAATGGAAAACTAGAAATTAATAAATAACGAGTTGCATCTAAACCATATTTAGTAATTAATTCTTGAATGGTTATGACATTGCCCAAACTTTTTGACATTTTTTGTTTATTGATAGTAAAAAATCCATGCACATAAAGCTGTTTTGGCAATTTTAATTTAGCTGATAATAATAATCCAAGCCAAATAACGGCGTGAAAGCGTAAAATATCTTTACCAATTAGCTGCAAATCCGGACTCCAAAATTCCTTTAATTTCGGTTTTTGAGTTTCGAATTTCGGATTTTCAACTACTGATAAGTAGTTGAGTAGTGCATCCACCCAAACATAAATCGTTTGTTTTTCGTCCCACGGGACTGGAATTCCCCATTCGACTTTACTCCTGGTAATTGCCGTATCTTCCAGTTTGTGTTGTAAAAATCCAAGCACTTCGTTCTTGCGTTCAAACGGTCTAATTTTTACTTGATCAGATTCAATCAACTGAATAATTTTGCTTTGATACTGTGAAAGTTTAAAAAAATAGACTTCTTCCTTGATAGTTTCAACCGGTTTTTTGTGAATAGGACATTCGCCATTTTCTAAATCTTCAGCTTTTTTGTATTCCTCGCAACCGACACAATATAAACCTTCGTAAATTCCTTTATAAATATCGCCTTTTTTATATAATTGAGTTAAAAATTCCTGAACAAATTTTTCATGATTTTCGTCTGTCGTTCTGACAAAATAATCGTACTCAATATTTAACAATTTCCAAGTATTCTTAAATTCTTGAGATATATTGTCTGTATAGTCTTTAATGTCTTTTAATTTTGAATTGTATTTTTTATCTTTTATTTTTAATCTTTTTTCCCCAAAATCTAGCACCGAGCGCAGAATTTTGACGCCGTGTTCGTCCGTTCCAGTTAAAAAGAAAACTTTTTCTCCCCAACTTTTATGTGCCCGAGCTAAAATATCAGATGCTATAGTTGTGTACGCATGACCGATATGCGGATTAGCATTTACATAGTAAATTGGAGTTGTAATATAAAATTTGTTCATAATTTATAGCTATTCTAATCAATACATAACCGCAACATACACGCTCCGCCTCAAGCGGGGCTTTTCATTTATAAATAAATAAACATTGCTACAACCGCAACTAGCATAATCGCAAATGTCAGCCAACCAAATAAATTTGACCAAATTTTATTTTTCTGATTTCCCATAATCTGAGATGAATTGGATATCTTCATTATGATTGCAATTAATGGCACAGCCACTATTCCATTCAAAACAGCTGAGTAAAACAATCCTCTGATTGGACTGATGCCGATGAAATTGATTCCTAAACCACACAAAATTGAAAATATTATTATGCCGTAAAATCCACTCGCTTCTTTAAATTTATGGAATAAACCCTCTTTCCAACCAAATGCTTCGCTCAATGCGTAAGCTGCCGATCCGGCAAGAACCGGAATTCCTAACAACCCAGCTCCGACAATCCCAATGGCAAAAAATAATCCTGCCATATCGCCAACCAAAGGTTTTAGAGCTGAAGCGGCGTCTTGAGCAGAAGCAATATTGGTAATTCCATTTTTGTTCAACACAGTCGCACAGGTTATCACAATTGATAACGCAATAATTTGTGAAAACATCATGCCCAGAACAGTGTCCCAACGCATCCTCGAAATTCTTTTTGGATTAATAAATTTTTCAGATATTGTTTTGTCCTTGATATTTTCTTCAACTTCTTCACTAGTTTGCCAAAAGAAAAGATAGGGAGAAATGGTTGTCCCTAGAATTGCAACAATTGTTGCAATATAATCACTCGTAAACCGCCAATTAAAAGTAAAAAGTGAGCGTCCAATCTCTAACCAATTTTGAGGCAGGTAAAAAACAGTTAAAAGATATGTAAGCAGGAAAATCGTTAACCACTTCAAAAAATTCGCATATACACGGTATGAAATAAAAACTTCTAACAAAATAATTACCAATGTTATAAGGATCGCCCAAAATACTAAATTGCCACCTATCACTAGTTTTAATGAAGCCGACATTGCTGAAATATCTACGCCAATATTGAAAATATTAGTAAGCACTAGAAGAGCAACAACAGGAATTAATATTTTTTTTGAATAAAACTTTTTTATATTTCCTGCTAAACCATGACCAGTCGATATTCCAATTCGAGCACATATTTCCTGAATCGCAATCATTAAAGGAATTTGAAGTGGCACTAGCCAGTTCAAACCCAAGCCATACTTAGCACCAGTCACTGAGTAGGTGCCAATTCCACTCGGATCGTCATCAGAAAAACCGGTTATTACTCCCGGTCCAACAATTTTTGTCGCCTTTTTCACATCGTCCGAAATTTTTTTCTGATTTTTTTTAACTCCATTAAAAATGTCCTCCAATTGAGAACTCGAAGCTTTTTCAAACTCCTTAACCAGCCGATTAGCTTTTTCAATTATATTTTTTTTCAATGGATAAATTTATCTTTAAAATTAGTGTACAAATTTTGCCAATCTAAAACCGTTAGATCTTCAGCTCGACACCCCTCTTTGATCTGACTTTTCTCCATTATATCAGACAAATCCGTTTTATTTAAATTTAAAATTGGGGAGAGAGAATTAATCAGTTTTCGTCTTTTTTGAGAAAAACCGGCTTTGATTAAGTGCATCATACCTATTTCTAGCGGGACAGTTATTTTTATTTTGTTTAATTTAATAACCGCTGAATCAACCTGGGGGACTGGTTGAAAATTTTCTTTTGTAACTTCAAATAAAATTTCTATTTTGTAATAATATTGTAAAAAAACTGATAAAATCCCCCGATTTTTTTCACCGGCTTTTGAGGCTAATCTTTCAGCGACTTCTTTTTGAACCATTAAAATTGCCATTTTTGGTTTCTCAATTTCACCAGTTACAAAATATTTATTAATAATTGGTGAAGTGACTGCGTAAGGTAAATTAGAAACTAATTTATAGTCAAACTTTGAAAATTTTGCTAAATCGACAGAGTTAAATATTAATGCATCTCGATTGACCACTTTAATATTTTTACGGTTTTTATAAACTTTTTTGAGATTTTCCACAATTCCAAAATCTTTTTCTAACGCTATAATATCGATCGGTTTCTCAATCAATAAATCAGTCAAAGCTCCTTTGCCTGGACCAATTTCAATTATTTTATCACCTGTTTGCGGTTCAACCGCTTCAACAATTTTTTCTGCAATTATTCGATTGACCAAAAAATTCTGGCTCAGTTTTGTTTTCATATATTTATTCTATAATCTAGATTCTAAATTCTGACATTTTGTTAAAATTTTTCTACGGTTTAGTTAGTCTTACTGTTATTGCCCCTGCCCTCAAGGAAGCTAATTGAGCAAAAGCGTCTGGCGAAAGATCGATGATTGCATTCGACTGAATTCCGGGACCGACTATTTTAACTGTAACTTGTTTACCATTGGAAATATTAGTCACTAAAACCATCGTCCCACTAGGTAAGGTATTATGGGTAGCACTTAATGGGGGAGCGTTATACCAAGTTGCTTTTCCAACTCCATAAACCACCTCCTTTGTCCCAAAATAAATTATTTCCTCGACTGGCTCTTTGCTCGTATCGGTTTTAATTAATTTACGAGTTTTCTCTTCCCCGTTTTCCCGAATTATCTCGTAAGTCAATTTTTTCTCACCATTTTGCCCTTTTTGAGCAATCCTCTCTTCACCTTTCCACATCTCTGGATCCTCTTTTCTGATTGTTTTATAAGTAATTTTTTCTTTCTCATCAATATTTGTTTTTTCAACTCTGGTTATCTCTATCTTAAGACCAGCATCAATTCCATGCGTCAAAGCCGGGTCAATTTTATCTAACTCACCAAGTTCAATCGATTTTTCTTTTAAAAATTCATCAATATTTTGTGCAAAAGTTCGATACTCTCTCGATTCTTTTGCATCCAAAACTGTAAGATTAAGCGATCTTTTAATTGAAATTTTTGCACCCAATCCAAGTTCTAAATCAGGAAAAATCGTTATTT
This sequence comes from Candidatus Berkelbacteria bacterium CG_4_10_14_0_2_um_filter_35_9_33_12, assembly GCA_002793435.1. GTDB lineage: Bacteria > Patescibacteriota > UBA1384 > GWA2-35-9 > GWA2-35-9 > GWA2-35-9. The sequence continues at coordinate 9,616 of PFQF01000007.1, read as the reverse complement.
TATCCTGCGGATAAATTATTAATTGATTGTCATTAACAAAATCTTTAAAATTACTAGTTGATGATTCGACAAAATAATTATCGATTTTAATTCGTGAATCTTCTTTATCTTGCTCAGCCTTAGCCACTCTAACACCCAAAACTTGCCCTTCAACATTGTTTTCTTCAGGAATAATGTTGATGACAGATATAAACAAAATTGGTAATAAAACCAATGCCAATATTTTTGACCACATAGAATCTATTATTCACTACCTAGACAATAAATTCAACTGCTTCACCGTCAAGGTGAGCAATTTCATCAATAAACCGAGACCGGCTTTGATATTGAAACGATCCAAAAATAAAACGATTTCTGGAATAGATTAAATAGAGACGGTTTTTGGCTCTCGTCATCCCAACATAACACAATCGCCGTTCTTCTTCTAATTCACTTTCGTCCTGAAAACTTCGTCTATGAGGCAGTAACCCTTCTTCGAGCCCAACCACAAAAACCGTCTCAAATTCTAAACCTTTGGCTGAATGCAAAGTCATCAAAGTCACCGCTTGATCGTCACTATTAATTTTATCCGTGTCTTGGACTAGTGCCACTTTTTCTAAAAATTCTTCGAAAGTTTGATACTGACTAGCAACTGTTTTTAACTCCAAAATATTTTCTAAACGGCTTTCGTTTTCAATTGTGCCGTCATCGAGCCATTTTTTGTAGCCAGTTTTATACATAATTAAATCAATCATTTCAGCCGGTGTTTTGAACTCAATTTTTTCTCGCATATTATCAATCATTTTTAAAAAATCAATAACTTTCGACGGAATCTTTTCTATCTTTGAAATTTTGTCATTTGATATTGATTGTAAATTGAAAATTGTAAATTGAAAATTTTGCAATGTTTTTCGTCCTATTCCTCTTGGCGGAACATTAATTATTCTCTCCATTGATACTCTATCGCTTGGATTAAACAAATATCTCAGATAGGCAATAATATCTTTAACTTCTTTCCGTTCGTAAAATCTAATCCCACCAATCAAGCGATACAAAATATTGGCTTTAATTAGCCCTTCTTCTAAACTTCGAGATTGAGCGTTGGTTCGATATAAAACTACAATTTCGTTCAGTTTTTGTCGTAAGGCTTTTATTTCACGAATAATAAAATCGATCTCTTCATTTTCATCTTCAACCTCAAGCACTGTGACTGGCAAGTTTGATTTAATCTTAGTCCACAATTTTTTTTCACTTCGGACACGGTTGTTTTTTATCAATGCCTGAGCACCAGCCAAAATATTTTCCGTCGAACGATAATTTTGCTCGAGTTTAAATGTTTTAGCGTTCGGAAAGTCCCGTTCAAAATTTAAAATATTGCGAAAATTCGCCCCTCTCCATGAGTAAATACTTTGAAAATCGTCACCCACAACACAGATATTTTTAGTCTTTTGACTCAATAATTTAATTAACTGATATTGCGGTTCGTTGGTATCTTGATACTCATCAACCATAATATATTGAAATTGGTTTTGATAACGCTCCAACATCTCCGGCGTAGTTTTAAAAAGTTTAACAACATTAATCAATAAATCATCAAAATCCATCGCATTATTTTCAACCAATCGTTTTTCATAAACTGTATAAATTTCTGAAATAATTCGAGTAAAATAATCATAGGCAATTTTTTTATATCCAGTGCTGTCAACCAGCTCCGATTTAGCTGACGAAATTAAAGTCAAAACCAAACCGGGATTAAATTTTTTTGGATCATATTTGAGATCTTTAACGATTCTTTTAATCAATTGTTTTTGGTCGTCGCTGTCATAAATTGTAAAATTATTAGTATATTTTAACAACGAATGATCAATTTCTCGACGCAAAATCTTAGCACAAATCGAGTGAAAAGTACCCATATAGGGAAGCTTCGCTTCCCCAATTTTCAATTTACAATTTTCAATTTTCAATAAATTGTCGATCCTTTTAATCATCTCTTGCGCTGCTTTATTCGTAAAAGTAACCGCCAAAATTCGAAATGGACTGACTTTTTTTCCAGTAATTAAATAGGCGAGACGATGAATTAAAGTTTTTGTTTTTCCGCTCCCGGCGCCAGCAAAAATCAAAACCGGTCCTTCTGTCTGAAGCACCGCATTTTTCTGCGCACTATTTAGCCCGTTTAAGATATCTAGCATATTAATTCAATATAACATAATACATAATACATAATACTTGCCACTTAATACTTTTTAATAACCCTCAACTTTGCACTTCTGGCTCGTAGGTTTTGAGCGATTTCTTCTGCACTCGGCACAATTAATTTGTTTTTTAAATATTTAAACTCGCCACTTTCAACTAATTGATAAAAATAATTTTTGACTAATCGATCCTCGAGCGAGTGGAAAGAAATAATTGCCACAATCCCACCAGTATTTAGAATATTATTTATCGATTTAAGAAAATTTTCTAAATTTTTCAGTTCACTATTAACCTCGATTCGTAACGCTTGGAAAACCAATGTCGCTGGATTAATCTTGCCTTTCCGAGTTTGATAATTTTGTTCCAATAATCTTTTTAGTTCAAACGTTGTTTTAATCGGTCTGTCTTCAACTATTTTTTTGGCAATCCCATAAGCTCCTTTAACTTCGCCAAATTTTGCTAAAATATTACCCAGTTCTTTTTCACTATAAAAATTGACAATAGTATGAGCAGTCAATTTTTTAGATTCATCAAATCGCATATCCAGTTTTTCCGCATTAAACGAAAAACCTCTAGTCAAATCATCAAATTGAGCTGAATTCACTCCTAGATCAAGTAATACACCGTCAACGCCTATCAATTGATAATTTTTCAAAACTAAATATAGCTCAGCGTAATTTTCTTTTTTGAGATAAATTTCGCAATTAGTTTTATTTTTTCTCACATTTTCTAAAGCTAGAGCCAACATTTTAACATCTTGATCTACCCCAATAATTGTGGCTTTCTTTTTTTGTCTATCAAAATAATTTGCCAATTCAATTGTATGTCCCGCCAATCCCACCGTACCATCAATAAAAACCGATCCGTTGGATAAATTCTTAGAAAATATTTCAGCTATTTCTTTGACCAATACTGGTGTATGTTGCATATCAATAGTTTAGCTTTTTTTAGATTGGGTGTAAAATGAAATTAAATTAAAGATAAAATTACTGATTGAGCTGGAATCTATCACCAACTTTAGTAACAAAACATAATTGATCAAAGGAGTTTTAATATTGATAGTTTTTACCAAAGTTTAAATACGGTGACGGATGGTAGCGCTACGGGGAATTGAACCCCGGTTTTAAGAATGAGAATCTTATGTCCTAGTCCACTAGACGATAGCGCCATAAACTAATCATCAAATCCTAAATTCAAATATCTAAATTCGAAACAAATTGTAAATTACAAATTACAATATCTAAACTGTTTGGAAATTATAATTTAATATTTATTTCGGATTTAGCGCTTCGGATTTCGGATTTAGAAATTATTGATCTACTGATCGATAATTTCTCTCAGCACTGCCTCGGCAAGGTTTTTTTGTCGCTGAGTTTTCATCTTTTCGCTCATTAATTCAAAATATAATTTATCTCCAGCTTGAATATTTTTTGGCAATAATTTTTTCGCCACCAATATTTTTTGTCCCGACATTGTTCCTTGTCGTCCGTTACCAACTTCAATAATCGCCAGACCGCTTTTGTCAAAACCAGAAAACTTTGCATCGATTAAGTTGGAGATTATCATATTATTTTTAAATCCTAAATCCTAATATCTAAACTCTAAACAATATCTAATATCAAAATACAAAATAATAAACAGTTTGGAATTTAGAATTTAATATTTTGATATTGTTTAGAAATTAGAAATTAGGATTTAGGATTTATTTAATGATAAGTTTCACTATCAACAATGCCACGATATTTAAAATTTTTATCATCGGGTTAATGGCTGGACCGGCAGTATCTTTGTAAGGATCGCCAACTGTATCTCCCGTAACTGCCGCTTTGTGCGCTTCAGATCCTTTTCCGCCATACTTGCCATCTTCAATTAATTTTTTAGCGTTATCCCAAGCCGCTCCGCCAGTTGTCATCGAAATAGCGATAAAAATTCCGGTAACTATTGAACCAACCAACATTCCGCCCAAAGCTTCAGCACCCAGTAAAAAACCAACTAAAATCGGCGCAATAACCGGAATTAAAGCCGGCACAATCATCTGTTTTAGCGCCGATTTTGTTACAATATCAACTGCTTTCTGATAGTCTGGCTTAGCTTTGCCGGTCATAATTCCTGGAATTACTTTAAATTGCCTTCTTACTTCTTCGACTACCGCCGAGGCGGTTTTTCCAACTGCTTCCATCGCTTTAGCGCCAAAAAGATAAGGCAACATTCCACCAATAAATAAACCAATGATAACTAAATGGTTCGATAAATCAAAGCTCAATTTTTTACCCAAGAGATCAATTTCAGCCGTATAAGACACAAATAGCACTAAAGCCGCCAAACCGGCTGAAGCAATCGCAAAACCTTTAGTTATCGCTTTAGTAGTATTGCCAACCGCATCTAACGCATCGGTTACGGTTCTGGTTTTTTGTGGCAACCCTGCCATCTCCGCTAAACCACCGGCATTATCAGTAATTGGACCAAAAGCGTCAATTGCTACCACAATTCCGGTCAAAGATAACATAGCAAATGCCGCCAAAGCAACACCGTATAAATCTGCCCAATAGTAGGCTAGAAAAATACCAATCGCAATCAGTATAACTGGTAGAACGGTTGATTTCATTGAGAGCGCTAAGCCAGAAATAATATTCGTTCCATGCCCCGTCGTTGACGCTAACGCAATTGATTTTACCGGACCAAATTCTTTTGAAGTGTAATAATCGGTTAAAGCAAAAATTCCAGCTGTCACCAAAATTCCGACTATCATCGGATAAAATATTTCTAATCTACCATACTCAACGATTATTTGTTGATTACTTAAATAACTAGCAAAAAACCAAAAACCAAGTGCCGAAATTAAACCAGCGATCATTAAACCACGATACATACCGCTCATAATTTTAGCTTTGCTTTTGACTGATACAAACCAAGTGCCGATGATCGAACCAATAATCGCAATCGAACCTAAAAATAATGGAATCACAATCACTTCTTCATTGCCTCCAAAAATTAGTCCGCCTAATAACATTGTTGCCACTGCTGTGACACCATAAGTTTCAAATAGATCAGCCGCCATGCCAGCGCAGTCGCCAACATTGTCGCCAACATTATCGGCAATTGTGGCTGGATTTCTGGGATCGTCTTCCGGAATATTGGCTTCGACTTTACCCACTAAATCGGCGCCCACATCCGCCGCTTTGGTATAAATTCCTCCGCCCAAGCGTGCAAAAATCGAAATTAACGACCCCCCCAATGCAAACCCAATCATTGATGTTAAATCCCGTGTAAAATAGTAAAATATCGAAATTCCAAAAAGTGCTAAACCAACCACCAACAAACCAGTGACCGAACCACCCTTGAAAGCTAAAGCAAATGCTTGAGGTAAACCTTTAGAAGCAATATGAGCGACTCGCAAATTAGTTCGAACTGAAATAAACATACCGGCTATTCCCGCTAGAGCTGATAAAACTGCACCCAGTAAAAAACCAATTCCACTAATCAAACTAATCTGCCACCAAATGAGAGCAAAAACAATCACCGCCACGATTGCCAAGGTTTGAGTTTGTCGTTTCATATAAGCGTTAGCGCCGACTTGTATGGCTTGAGCAATTTCCTGAAGTTTTTGGCTACCACAATCTTTTCTTAAAATTTGTAATGCCAAACCAACTCCATAAAGAATTGAGACTGTACCGGTAATTATTCCAGCATAAATTGAAAAATCTATAAAACTCATAAATGAATCCTCTAAAAAGTTAATATTTTTCTACTCTTAATTTAGTACAAAACGAGAGAAAAGTAAAGAGAACCTATGATAATTTCTAAATCCTAATTTCTAATTTCTAAATAATATCAAAATACAAAATCATAAATAGTTTAGAATTTAGGATTTAATTTTTTTTATGCCCTGTACACCCAAAATTTATTCATAATAAAGTTCCAAATAGTTGAGAAGAAAGTGGCAATAATCAAAGCCAGAAATTCGTGATAACCAATTATATCAAAAAATAGATACAATCCGCTCACATTGATGGTTGCACCAACACATTGGACAATATACGATTTAATCAGTAATTTTGTGCTCCGTAATTCTTTTCGCCGAAACGACCAACGAGAATTCATTTCGTAGCTATAATATGATGCGACAAAAAATGACATCACTTTGGCAACAATATGATGAATTAAAAAATACCGAGTAAATAGGACATAGCCAAGCATATCTATAACAAATGCCGTAGCACCAACAATCGCAAATTTGACAAATTGGCGAACAACTTTGCGTTGCCGAATTTTGTTAATTTTTTCTGAGGATAATAACTTTTTCATTGTGTGTAATTATTTTATAATTATCACCGCCATTAAGATAGCCTTGACTAATTGTTTCATACTCTTCATCGGTCAATGGATAACGGCTTAATTGCGTCGCCAATACAATATATTCAGCTCCATCAACTCTCGGAAAAAGATAAATTGTTTCTCGACTACTCAATAATGGAGCAAGAGTATTTTGAGCTGAGACTGAAGCTTGAAGTGGAATTATTTTAAGTGATTCTGCAATTTCTTGATCTAAAATTAATTGAGATAATCTAAAATCTTTTAACCCAATTAATGGACTTCGCAAAAATAGCGAGGTTAATAGCGAAGCCGAAAGTAAATAGACTACGCCGAAGGTAATAATTTTGGTTTTTGGGTACCGTTTAAATAAATAATAGATTGATAAAACTGCTGTTAAGGCTAATATAGCCGAAAATTGAGCTTGATAATGAAAATTCCAATTGTACTGCACAAAACGGCTAGATAAAAAATTTTCTCCGAACATCGGCAAAGCCACAATTGAAATTGGGACTAAAATTAGTCCGCCAAAAGAGATTAATATTTTAAGCAGAGTGTACAATTTTGGATCAGGATGAAAAAAGACATAAAATGCATGTAGGGGATTGGTTAAAATTGATTTAGCAATTTGCGGAAATGAACTACCAAAATCTTGATAATTATTGGCATAAATATATGTACTAGTTGAGGTTTTCGCCCATGGATAAAAATCTTGTGCATGAGCCGGTATAATTATTTTGGTCGCTAGCAAAAACCAAACGACTGAAACAATAATGGTTGCAATAGCAATTAGTTTATGGCACTGAATATTGGCATTAAGCTTTGAAGTTTCCCCCCAAAAAAAACTGAATATTCCCAACATAAAAGCGTGGAGCGGAATGCTCTCTTTCAAGCCGATCCACAATATTAAAAATAGAAAATATTGCCAAATTTTTTGATTGATTAAAAACCAAAACGCCCAAAGAAATAGTGCTGGTGCCATATTTTCGGGGTAAAATCCAAAGCTTAATGCCATCTGTAAACCCGGGTAGAGAACATAAATCAACATCGCTGTTAATGACAACCAATAATTTTTTGTCAATTTTTTTACACTTAAATAGAGTGGAATAATGCCTGAAACCGCCACTAATGCTTGTAAAATTAATAAAATAATCGGGCTTTTCAATAGCCAATAGAATGGTACGAATAGCAGGATTGTTGGATGAAAATGGTCCGCCCAAATATGGGTCACACCTCGGATTGTGCTGTACGGTGCAACAAAACGGCTATAATTATAAAATACTTGGTTGAAAAGACCGACATCCGAAGCCGGCGCATTAAAAGTTGTTAATGGCAAACAAGAAATCAGTAAAAATATTAACGCACTCAAAATTACTACTATCCACCAAATAATTTTTTTAATCTTTGATGAAATTATGATACCAGCAAAATTAATCATACTGGTTAAATACAGAGAACTAGAAAAAGCTAAAATTAAAACAACAATTTCTTCACTGCCAGTTATTTGCGAAAAAGAAAAGTATAAAGTGTCAAGTAAATAAAATAGTTTTGATCCTCTGAGAATAAAGAAAATGGGAATAATAATTGTTGATAATAATATTTTTTTCCAATTTGTACAACAAGTAATTAAATCTTTATTATTGATGAAATAAGCAACAATATTTAAGCCGATTATCATCATTAAAACTATTAAGAAAATGGGAAATTGAGAAGTATAATCAAGACGAGGGTCATTAATAATCCAATCCATAAATTCTACTCTTCTTAAGAGCACTAAGATTCCTAAACTAAAAAAGTAACCAAAAAATAAATTAGCTAATAAATATTTTGAGCCTAATATTTTCCCCTTATTAAACATTATAAATTTTTAAACCTTTCCAACGCTAATTTTAAAACTACTATAGCTGACTTTTTAAGTTCGCCACTAATTTTAGATTCACCAGCCCGGCGGTCAACAAACACAATTGGAAATTCGGCAATTTGATAATTATTTCTTTTGGCAAAATAGACGGTTTCGACCATCAAAGCATAACCACTTGATTGGATCCCGTAATCAACAATTTTATTTAATAATTTTCGGTTATAACGTTTGAAACCAGAAGTAACATCGTGAGTTTTAATGCCCAGCATAACTCGAGTCGCAAAATTTGCACCTCTCGAATTTAGCAGTCTTTTCCAATCCCAACCAATCACTCCACCACCCTTGATATAGCGAGATCCAACTAATAAATCAATTTTTTTATCCCCGTCCAGCATATTTTGCAAATATTTTGGTTGGTGCGATAGATCGGCGTCCATTGAGATAATAAAGTCGTATTTTTTCTCAAGTGCCCACCTAAAACCAGCTTCGTACGCCTTACCCAAACCCTCTTTTTTCATCCGGTGAAGAAGATTGACTCTATTATCTTTTATTGAAAAAAATTTTACTACATCATAAGTTTTATCCGGACTATTGTCATCCACCACCAAAATATCGAGGTCACTATTATTACTGTCAGAGACAGTCAAAACCTGTGGAATTATTTCGGCAATATTTTTCCGTTCATTATAAGTCGGAATAATAACTAAATATTTCATTCTGTTTTGTTTGATTGTTTTTAAATAAATATGTTGAATAATTTTCCTGCTCGTCTTTAGAAATTATTGTTGAGCCGATCGCCATTTTTCCAAATTAACTGTTTGCCAAAAAAGACATTAATTATATTAACCTTTACCGCAATTATTATCAATATAATCGATAATAATGAAACACATAAATTTGAAAAACATTTTATTTTTTGTAGATTTTAAACCGCATAAATTGTGGCAAGTGATAAAATGAAAAATAATCAAAATTAGCCACTGTATAAATACGATTCATAATCCAACTAATTAAGACAAAAAACCAAACCGAAAAACCTAGAATGATAACCCAGACAAGATTCTATTTTATTAATTTTAACATTGAAAACTTAATAAAAATTGTTAAATTGTAAATTGAAAATTAAGAATAAGATAGTCATCATTTAATCCTCTCATATTTATCCATCCCAACACTAATTATATCTTGGCTTGAAACCAATTTTAAATTGGGATCGTTTGGCTGACAATTACCAACATCTTTTGGATTGCGGATAAAATAAATTATATCAGC
>PFQF01000028.1:35273-36064 GCA_002793435.1 Candidatus Berkelbacteria bacterium CG_4_10_14_0_2_um_filter_35_9_33_12 | reverse complement strand
TCCCTGGAACAAGCTTTACAGGATAAGGATTTCGCGAAATTGGCCCAGGTCGAAGGGGTGAAGACCATTCATATAAGCGAACGGGACACGCAGATCACAAATAAACCAAAAGAGATAAATGAATTTGTCAACACATGGAGTATTGAGGGATTCTACGAAGAAGGCATAGCGCCCGCAGAGCTTGGTTGGGGAACGCATGAACGCTATGTCCCTCAGAACTCTTTTTTTCACACTACCGGCCCGAAAAATCAGATCTGCCTGGCATCGATCGGCATGAAAACATGGGTGCGTTCTTGGGTTCCTTGCGGTGAAATAACGGGAATGGTCATACGCCACGGAGAAGCATTCAGCATTTCTGACCGGCTCACGGTATGGGATGACGGGAAGGTCATTTACAGACCCACCGTACATTACGCGTACTGCCCGTCCGATGCAGCCGTAAATTCGCTGCATGAGCTTGAAATGAGGCAATATAAGATACAAGAAAAATTGCGCATTATGAATGACGAAATTATAAGCGGCAGGGATGAGTTGGGGGTCCTTCTCATGGGACACGATTTCAAGTCTTGGTGGACAGGGAGTGTTTTAGACATCGAAGAAGCCCGCAGACTTGTTCCTCACCAAAATGCGACTACGCTGCAGGTAGCCATATCGGTCGTAGCCGCAGCTATATGGATGATCAAGAACCCTAGAAGCGGGTTCCTCCTGCCTGACGATGTCGACCATGAAGAGATCTTGAAGACAGCCACGCCGTTCATAAAACCTTTTATTTCGCAACCGGTCGATTGGAC
>PFQF01000028.1:0-35137 GCA_002793435.1 Candidatus Berkelbacteria bacterium CG_4_10_14_0_2_um_filter_35_9_33_12 | reverse complement strand
TACGATGGTAGTTTTTGACAAGACCGGCACACTAACAATTGGCGAACCAAAATTGACCGATATAATTCTAATTTCGAATAAAAATATCAAAAATAAAGATAAAGCGTTGCAATTGGCGGCGTCGCTTGAAAAAAACTCCGAGCATCCGTTGGCGAGCGCCATTGTTAATAGTGCTAAAGACAAAAAAATTAAATTGCATAAAATTGAAAAGTTTGATTCGGTTCCCGGTGGTGGAGTGATTGGCTATTACGACAATAAGCAATTAATTGTTGGAACACGCAAATTATTACTGGATAAAAAAATTATCAATAATGCCGAAAAGCAAATGGTTGAGCTGGAAGAAATGGGAAAGACGGTAATGATGGTTGCATACGATGGAGAAGTCATCGCCTTAATTGCGGTTGCTGATGTTGTTAAAAATAGTTCAAAACCAGCAATTAAAAAATTACATAGTATGGGTATAAAAACTGCTATAATCACCGGCGATAACCAGCGGGTCGGTAATGCGGTAGCCAAAAAACTCGGCATTGATTTGGTCTTTGCTCAAATCTTGCCCAGCGAAAAAGCCAATATTATCAAGCAGTTACAGACAAACTCTAAATTCGAAACTCTAAATCCTAAACAAAAAAAATTGGATGATTTGAATTTTAGTAATTTAGATTTGTTTAGAAATTCGAAATTAGAAATTAGAAATTCCAACCAAAAGTTGGCAGTGGCATTTGTCGGAGATGGTGTTAACGACGCACCGGCGATCGCCCAAGCCGATCTTGGTATTGCGATGCGATCCGGTTCCGACATTGCTCTTGAAACCGGCGAGATTGTGCTGATGAGAAACGATGTTGGCGATGTGGTGGAAGCGATCCGTTTGTCCGCCTACACACTCAAAAAAATCAAGCAAAATCTTTTTTGGGCGTTTTTTTATAATATTGTCGGCATTCCAATCGCCGCTGGAGTTCTTTACCCACTAACTGGATTACTTTTAAATCCAATGATCGCCGCCGGAGCGATGGCGTTTTCATCGGTCAGCGTTGTCTCTAACTCGTTGCTGATGAAGCGATATCATTAAAACTTGATAAAATAAGTAATACTTAATATAGTAATAACACCCTGTAATATACAACTAATATTACCCGAAAATGTCAGCTCACGATCCCAAAATCTATTCGGGATAGTTTAAAGCTAAAACCAAATTTGCGAGTAGTTGTTTGGTTTGAAAATGGGGCGTAGAGAGCCCATGTTCCAGACGATATGGGAAATTTTTTTATTGAGCTCTGTGGGCGATAATAAACGGGTAAAAATAACTGCGCCAGTTTTGTAATGAAGACTTATAATTATTTTCAAATCGCCAATCAACAAATACTTCTCGTAAACGGCAGAGTTCTCTTAATCGTTTTTTATTTTTCTTGTCGTTAATGGTTTGATCCATTAATTCCAGCGCTCGCTCAACTGCAAGCTCAAAATTGTATTTGTCTTTTTCTTTCCAATTAGCTGATCTCTCCACTTCACTTCCGATATTTGCCATTTGCTCAAAAAAACTCATTTTTTGCCAACGCCCAATAGCCAATTTTTTATGATAAATATTACTCATTTATTGTCAATTTATCAACTATGTTCTTAATCAAATCTTGGACTCTTGGATCGTCAACACCTCGAGTGCGATTATTTTGCGAAGGACGCAAGTTTATCATTGAGTCAAACTCAACAAAGTTATCTGTGCCAAATTTTTCCGGATATAGGTTAATTCCCCATAGATTATTTTGCGTGGAACCGTTTTCTAAAAGTATTTGTTCTTCATCACTGTGAAGCTCTGCGTTAACCGCCATTATTTTTTTCTCAATATCAACAACCGCTTTGACTAAATTGCCAAACATATTTTTTGACATTGTTTTGAGCTCGTCAAGGAATATTTCATCTTTAACTATTTTCATACTTAAAATATAGCATAAACAAGAATTAATAAAAACCAATTGATTGAAATAGCACTCCTTTCTAAGTTAATCTATTACCCTATCATTATTAGGGTAGAGTGTCCACGATGTGTTTGAACCTACGCAGTTAAATTAATACTGAAAAAACTGACTAACAACATTCTGATATTCACCAGAATACCAGAATGTTTTATGATACACAAAAAACACTTAGTCAGTTTGAATATGTTTTGCAAACGTTGAAATTAAAAAGAAAATTTTGAAACTAATTTATTTTTTACAACCGCAGTCACAATCTTCATCACATTTGCAACACTTCTTACAAACTTCCTCATTGCAAGAACATTTGCAGTCCTCACAAAGCTCTGCTCCACACTCACACTTTTGATCTTCCATTATTCCTCCTTTATTAATAAATATTTTAATGTTTGGAATTTGATAATTGACAACTTAATGATACTTGGAATTGTATTATATTGAGCCCGATTTTGATGCAAAATAAAATGCTATAAATAGTCCAATCATTGCAAAAAAGAAAAATATTAAAAACATTGAGATGCCTATTGCAAATGCAATTCTTAATATTTGTTTAAAATTTAACCTTGTAAATTTATGTAGTAATAAATAAAAAATTCCGAAAATGAAAACTATACTATAAATAATAATTACGTACATATTAATAGGCGTAATAAACGATGCGATTCCCATAATAATAACAATTTGCAGGGTTGTGATTAGTGATATTAATAACGCATTATTCGTAGAAATTTCGATAGAAAGACTTCTACAATTATTTTTTAATATTTTTATTATGAATAAATTAATTACAATAAAAGCAATCAACCCCAGAGTTATCATGATTACATTTTCAATAATGTTCATAAAACTCCTTTCTATATATATTTATGATTTAAGGTTTTGGATTTAAGAATAAATTGATCCTTGATAATTTATTAAACATTAAAAATGGAAACTTTAATAAAACTTTATAAACTTGATGAACTTTATAAAAAGTTAACTCAACAACGCTCCACCGTCAACCACGATTTGCGAGCCAGTCATAAAGCTAGACATATCGCTGGCTAAGAACAATACCACTTTGCCGATTTCATCACTTTCACCAAAACGATGCATCGGAATTTTTGCCATAAAGGCTTTAATCATTTCTTCTTGATTTACTTGAGGCGCTGGTGCTTGACCCTCTTTGGGTTGGTTCATTTTTGCCACGCCCGGGGTGGCAATCCCCCCCGGCGCAACTGCGTTAACCCAAATTTTATGCTCCGCCAGTTCTAACGCTACATTTTTGGTAAAACCCCAAACACCGTGTTTGCTAGCATCGTAGGCTGACAGTCCAATCATCGAAGGATGCAAGGCGTCAATAGATGTAATGTTGATAATCTTTCCACTTTTTCCCTGCGTAATCATTTGATCGCTGACTTCTTCAACGCACAAAAATACGCCCCGCAAATTAACCGCAATCACTTTTTCAAAATCTTCTTTAGCCATTTTGGAAAGTGGCACGGATGGATAAATACCGGCATTATTGACCAAAATATCAACACTACCAAACTTTTCAACGGTTGATTTGACCATATTTTGCACATCTTCTTCGCTTGAAACATCAGCTTTGACAGCGTACAGCGAATAACGTTTAGCGGTTAGTTCTTCGACGGTTTTGTTGGCAGATTCAAGATCAAAATCAGCGATCACCACATTTGCCCCCGCCTCAGCCAATCTCTCAACTATCCCTCTGCCAATCCCCATCGCCCCACCGGTCACAATCGCTGTTTTACCAGTCAAGTCGAGCAATTTACTATTTTCTAATTTTTGATAAGAATTTTCCATTATTCCTCCTAATAATTAATAATTTATAATCTAGAATTTTATTGAATAATATCTGACTTTATTATACCATAATCTGGTAGGGTGGGATCGCATAGTGGACTAGTGCGCACGCCTGGAAAGCGTGTGTGTTCGAAAGAACACCCAGAGTTCGAATCTCTGTCCCACCGCCAGCTATTAAGAACAAAATTATTCCCTATAAATACTTTCTTCCCTTTAATTCATCTGGCAATAAATCTTCTTGACTATATTTTTGATAATCTTTTCCGTATTCAAGCTCTTTCATTAATTTTGTCGGAGCATTGCGTAACTTTAGTGGTATTGATAAATTTCCATATTTATTTGAGTCTGCCTGTGCTTGTCGTAAACCATTATAAACTGACCGGTCTTTTTTAGCTTGAGATAAATAGACTGCCCCATGCGCTAAATTGATAGCGCATTCTGGATATCCAACAGTCTCAACTGCTCTAAAAATTTCGTTCGCAACCACTAACGCAGTTGGTTGCACTAAACCAATATCTTCGCTGGCAAAAATTACCATTCGTCTAGCAATAAATTTTGGGTCTTCGCCTGCGCCAATCATCCTAGCTAAATAATAAAGTGTTGCATCCGGCTGATTAGCTCTCATTGATTTTATAAACGCAGAAATAAGATTATAATGTTCTTCGCCTTTTTTATCATAACGTAACAGCTTAGATTGAAGTGTGTTTTTTAAATTCTCAACTGTAATTTTACCGTATAATTTGTTTGTATTTTCTAACATTGAAATTGCTTGTCTAGCATCGCCGTCCGCCATAGTAATTAACCAATCTATTGCGTCAGCTCCAATTTTTAGTTCAGTTCGTTCAATTATTTTTTCCATTTCTTTAGGTTGAAGTTGGTTTAAAATAAACACTCGGCATCTAGAAAGCAAAGGTGCTATAATTTCAAAACTGGGATTTTCTGTCGTTGCTCCAACCAATGTAATCTCACCTGATTCAACAAATGGCAATAAAAAATCCT
This sequence comes from Candidatus Berkelbacteria bacterium CG_4_10_14_0_2_um_filter_35_9_33_12, assembly GCA_002793435.1. Lineage (GTDB taxonomy): Bacteria > Patescibacteriota > UBA1384 > GWA2-35-9 > GWA2-35-9 > GWA2-35-9. The sequence continues at coordinate 30,365 of PFQF01000028.1, read as the reverse complement.
GTTGCGCTTTGCTAAAGCGATGTATTTCATCTAAAAATAATAGTTTGGCTTCGTTTTCTTTGGTTAGAAATCTAACGATTTTTCTAATATCTTCTTTCCCAGAAGAAACAGCCGAAAGCTCAAAATACTTTACATTCAACGCATTCGCATATATTCTGGCTAAAGTAGTTTTACCAACCCCCGGAGGTCCCCATAAAATAAATGAGAATAAATGTTGGTTTTCTGAAGCAATTCGAAGAGGTTTTCCTACTCCAACTAAATGAGATTGTCCAATGAATTCGGACAAATATTTAGGTCTGATTATTGATGCTAACGGTTCCACGCACACAGTATACGCTGGACAAGAAACCATTTCAACTGATGTAACGGATGTTACCGATATATCTCAAGCTCCGCACTGATGTTCTAATAAGATCTTTTTTTCGATTGAAGCAATAAGTTTTTTGGTCTGAATCGCCACATCAGCCGAAACCGAGACTGAAGTAGCACCGTGGCGAACCATAAAATCAACAATTTCTGGGTAGGTAGAAGCCGCATTACCGCAAATTGAGATAGTTTTGTGATAAAGTTTACATACATTAATTACTCTCGCTATCGCCATTAAAACAGCTGGATCTCGTTCATCATATTGATAGGATAATTTTTCATTATCCCGGTCAACACCTAAAATCAGCTGAGTCAAATCGTTCGTGCCAATAGAGACACCATCAATTTCACATTGGCAAAACTTATCAATCAAAAGCACTGTCGAAGGCACCTCAACCATAATCCAAATTTTTAAATCTTTCGATCGTTCCAGCCCATTTTCCTTCATTATTTCAAGTGTTTTATTTAACTCATCAACCGTACGGACAAACGGAATCATAATATGCACATTTTTTAAATTAAATTTTTCACGGACTCGTTTCAAGGCTTCAATTTCAAGTTTAAATACTTCCGGATTGGTCACATAACGATTAGCACCTCGAAAACCAATCATTGGGTTCTCTTCTTTAGGCTCAAATTTTTCCCCACCCGTTAGTCCACTGTATTCATTAGTTTTAAAATCGGTCGTTCGGTAAATGACCGGTCTCGGCTTAAATGCACTCGCAAAATCGAAAATTCCTTGTGTCAAAGATTTTACAAACTCCTCTTCTTTTTTCTGAGCAATCAAAGCTTGGGGATGGATGCCAACTTCAGCAATCATAAACTCCGCCCTTAGTAATCCGACTCCATCGACCGGTAATTTACTGGCTTCTTTAGCACCAGCCGGCTCAGCTAAATTGAGATAAACTATTGTTCCGGTAACTGGCACCACATCTCGCAAAATCGAAATGTCGTTGGGCGTTGAGATTTGCGATTCAACAATATGCTCATCAATAATAGTTTGGCTCTCAATTTTTCCACGATAAATATAACCTCTTGCGCCATCAACCGTGATTTCCTCGCCATCTTTTAACTGATGGGTCGCTTGACCCGTACCAACCACTGCCGGTTTGCCTAATTCTCTTGAAACAATGGCGGCGTGCGAAGTCATACCCCCGCTATCCGTCACAATCGCAGTCGCTCTTTTCATCGCTGGCACGAAAGACGGATTGGTCATCTCGGCGACCAAAATATCGCCAACTTGGATATCGTTATTTTCTGCCGGAGAATGAATAATTTTTACTTTACCAGTTACAGTTCCGATCGAAGCTGGAATACCCTTTAATAATGGTTCACCCGAGCTGATTTTGGTATTTTCAGGAATTCCAACATCCGATTTTGGTTGAACGCTTTTTTTTAATGTCGTAATCGTACGAGATTGAACAAAAAATAACCGTCCCGATTGAATTGCCCATTCAGTATCCTGTGGAAAACGATAATAATTTTCAATTTTTAATCCCAATCGAGCGAGTTGCAAAATTTCTTCATTGCTGATCTTTTGAGTCGTTTGTTCAGCCACAGTCAAGTTGAGATGAACATTTTTCCCCGTCGCTAAATCATAAACCATTTTCCAAGCTTGTTTGGCAATATGTTGATCTTTAATTCTGAACGAGGCTTTATCAATGATATATTGATCTGGATTGACCGAGCCCGACACAATCGTTTCACCCAACCCTAACCCAGCCTCAATCACCAATTCATCCTCATTGCTAGTTAGTGGGTTGACGGTAAATAATATACCCGATTTATCAGCTTGTACCATTTGCTGGACCGGCGAAGCCAGTGCCACCTGAAAATGATCAAAATGGTTTATTGACCTATAATAGATAGCTCTAGCCTCGAAAAGTGATGCAAATGCTTTTTGCACATTTACCACTACTTGTTCTGCTCCAGTTACATTTAAAAAAGTTTTTTGCTGACCAGCAAAGGATGCGCTCGGTAAATCTTCCGCTGTTGCCGAGGAACGAATGGCGACTAATTTTGAAGCTGATCGAACCACTAACGCTTCGTAAGCATCCTTGATTTCACTTACCAAAATATCCGACATTTTCCCAGATAATATCAGTTTTTGAATTTCCAAAGCTTTTTTACTCAAAATATCGGATTTTTCGACATCTAAATCGGATAATATTTTCTTTATTTTTGGAACTAAATTGTTATCCTTCAAAAATTGTCGATAAGCGCTTGAAGTTACTACAAAACCATTTGGTACCGGAATACCAGCACTAATCAATTCCCCTAGATTTGCGCCCTTCCCTCCAACCTCGGCAATATCTCGACGAGACACATCCCTAAGCCACAAAATGTTAATAATTACCCCCTCAATAATTTACAGAAACGCAATTTAAAATTTGTAATTGGTAATTTACTTCTTCACCTTTTTCTTTATCACTTCAAATATCTCATTCATTATATCCGGATGATCGGTTAAAAACTGCCGGGCTGAATCTTTGCCTTGTCCAATTTTCTCTTCTCCATAATTATACCACGCACCGCTTTTAATGACTACTTCATTGGCTACGCCCATATCTAAAATTTCGCCTTCTTTTGAAACGCCCTTCCCGTACATAATATCAAATTCTGCCGATTTAAAGGGCGGAGCAACCTTATTTTTAACCACTTTAGCCCGAACTCGATTACCAATAAATTCATCGCCGACTTTTAGCGATTCGATTTTCCGGATCTCAATTCGAATTGATGAATAGAATTTTAACGCCATGCCCCCAGTCGTGGTCTCCGGGTTGCCAAACACAACTCCAATTTTCATTCGGATTTGATTGATAAAAATCACAATCGTTTTTGATTTGCTGACCACCGCTGTCAATTTTCTCAACGCCTGGCTCATTAATCTGGCTTGCAAACCCATATGCGAATCACCCATATCACCCTCGAGCTCAGCTTTTGGAACTAGGGCGGCAACCGAATCGATGACAATCACATCTAACGCATTGGAACGAACTAAGGTTTCACATATTTCTAACGCTTGTTCGCCTGAATCCGGTTGCGATATCAATAGTTCGTCAACATTAACGCCAATATTTTTAGCATACTCTGGATCAAGAGCGTGTTCAGCATCAATAAAAGCGCCCAAACCACCCTCTTTTTGTGCTTGGGCAACGGTCGTCAGAGCTAAGGTTGTTTTCCCGGAACTTTCCGGTCCATAAATTTCAACAATTCTGCCTCTTGGCAAACCTCCAACGCCCAGCGCCAAATCCACTGAGAGCGAACCAGAAGAAATAACACTCACTTTTAATTTATCCATTTCGCCATATTTCATAATGGCACCTTCGCCAAAATCTTTTTCGATCTGCGCCAAAGCCGCTTTCAGCGATGTTGGATTAACTTTAGTTTTTTTCATAATTTTTCTTTGTAAGTGATTATTATTAAGTCTTACAATACCACAATAACACATTATTATATTTGTCCAATGGTTTATAACCAATTTGTAATAATTTTTAATGTATAATTTATTTCTTAATTTTGATCTGCCTGTCAGTAGGCTGGATCTTAATGCTTAATTAGATTGTGGTAGTGGTAGTTGTTTCTAAGCTCTCTTTTTTAAGAACTTTAATATTTTTAGTTGTCTTTTTATCAAAACGATTAGTAGCGACAATTTCGATATTATTTAGACCTTCTTTCAAACTAATCTCCTGAGTAAAACTGCCCGAACTATCTAGATTGATAGCTTGATTATCAATTTTTAAATTGGCATCAATATCTGCCACTCCAGTAAGGATAATTTTACTTTCGTCGGTGGTAATTTCAGTTGATGGATTGATAATTTCCAGTTTTGGCGGAGCGGAGATCAAGTTGATTTGATAATAAAAATATCCCAACAATAACAATATCGCTAAAATTCCCAGCACTAGCAAAAAAGTTTTGGGCGTGACTGAAATAAATGCTGTTCCAATTTTTTCCTGAAAAAAAACTTCTTTATCTTCTTTGAGCGCAAATTCACTTTCAAAAATTTGATTAACTCGATTATGTTTCAAGCCAAGAATATCACAATATTTTTTACAAAACCCTAACGCATAAACTTTGCCAGGGAAAACAGAAAAATCGCCATTTTCAAGAGCGATTAAATATTTTTTTCGAATATTGGTTTTTTCTTCAATATCTGAAAGAGACAACTTTTTTTTACTCCGTGTCAAGTAGAGCAATTTACCTAATTTACTATTGGTCGGGATGGCTTTGGTTTTGAACATTGTGGTCTTGATTTATTATTGGCTCTTCGCTCACAGGAGCCGGTTGTATTTGAGAACGAATTGGTGGCTGAGAAGAGTAATTAGTCGTTGAGGTCGGTTCACGGACGACTCTTTCGGTCGTGGCGATAACATCTCTTGGCTTAGAACCTGCCTGTTGTCCAACAATACCATTTTCTTCAAGTATGTCAAGCAGTCTGGCTGCTCGAGCATAACCAATTCGCAACCGTCTCTGCAAAAGTGAAGCTGATGCTTTATTAGCTTGAATGACAATATTTTTTGCCTCTCCGTAAAGTTCATCGTCAATATCAACGCCACTCGGCGTACTACCGTATTTAGACGGTGTGCGGTAATTAATAATATCTTCGACATAGCTTGATTGCCCCTGGCTACGCATAAAATCGGTAATATTGTGAATGTCTTTTTCACCCACAAAGACACCTTGAATTCTTTTGGGTTTGCCAAATTCGTTCGACATAAATAACATATCCCCGTTGCCTAACAATTTTTCCGAACCGGCTTGGTCAAGAATCGTCCTAGAATCAACTTGGCTAGCCACCGCAAACCCAATCCGACTGGTAATGTTAGCTTTAATTAAACCTGTGATGACATTAACTGACGGTCGTTGAGTTGCCACAATTAAATGGATTCCAACCGCTCGTGCCATTTGAGCAATCCGCACAATTGCCACTTCAACTTCGTTTGCCGATTGAACCATTAAATCAGCCAATTCGTCAATTATAACCACTATATAGGGCATTTTTTGAGCTGGACCCGATTGATTGTACTCAACAATATTTCGCTTATGATTTTCTGATAATATATGGTATCTTTTTTCCATTTCATTAACAGCCCACTTAAGCGCATTAACTGTTTTGTCCGGTTCAGTAATAACTGGACAAAGTAAATGAGGTATTTCGTTATACATCGAAAATTCAACTCTTTTTGGATCGACTAAAATCAGTTTCATATCGTTAGGTGAATTTTGATACAAAAGCGCTAAAATGATCGAGTTGATACAGACCGACTTTCCTGAACCGGTCGCCCCAGCAATTAAAAGGTGGGGCATTTTGTGCAAATCAACCACAATTGGTATGCCGGCAACATCTCTTCCCAATGGAATTGTGCCACCACTTTTACTCTCTGAATACTCTTTAGACTCAAGTATCTCCCGTAGCGTAACTACCGCTGAAACTTTATTCGGAACCTCAACCCCAACTGCCGCTTTGCCAGGAATTGGTGCTTCAACACGAATCGGGTGAGCCGCCAATGCTAAAGATAGATCATTGCTTCTTGCGGTAATCTGATTAAGCTTAACTCCATCGTGGGGTTTAAATGTATATTGAGTAACGGTTGGACCAATATTGACATCGCCCATCGTCACCGAAATACTAAAGTCTTTGAGCGACTTTTGGATTATCTCAACATTCTTTTGGATATTTCCGGCAGAAGCTTTAGTATTTGAAGTCTGCAAAATATCCGTTGTCGGAAAAGTCCAAGCACCATCGAATGAATTTTTAACTTGATTTCCATCCCCGACTATTCTAACGACTGGCACTTTTCCGTCACCATTTTTTTTCGATATTTTTTGCCAAACTGTTTCAAAAACAGAGACTCGAGCTTCTTTTTCTGGTTTTTTATCACCACCGCCTCGATTAAAAATCCAAGCCATTATTTGTTTCAATCTTTTTCCGGTTGCTAAAACTAAACAAATAATGTTCAAGCCAACTAAAATTAAGTAACCGCCAATTTCACCAAAGAGACTCAAAAAATACTCAGAAAAACTAATCCCGATTGATCCACCCTTCGTAAGAAATAAGCTCGGTAAAAATATAAATAGTGCTACCAAACCAAAAATTTGTAGAATTTTAATACCGGCTTCTTTTTCATTCCAAAAATAGATCCCCAGAGCCACAAAAATCAAAGGCACAATAAATCCTGAAATTCCAAAAAGGCTAATCATCAATTCGATGGTCGAATTGCTAAACTCACCACCCAGATTGAAAAGTGCTAAGGCTGATAAAATTCCAACGATAAAAAAGATGATCGCAAATATTTCCCGACCAGTTTGAGGATCAATCGTCCAATCAAATTTTTTCACCCAACTTTTGTCGTTATGCTTAGTATATTTTCTTTTTCTTGCCATACACAAAACGCTATTTAATCTTTGAATATATTATAACATAACGCATTTGATAAATCCTAAAATCCGAAGCACGAATTTCTAAATCCGAAACAATATCTAAATTCAAATTTTCAAATTCTCTAAACAGTTTTAAATTTAGGATTTGCATTAAATCAATTAATTGATTTAATGCTATAATATCTATATGCAAGATATTTCTGGTCAGCTATCATCAATCAAACGTTCGCAAGAAGAGAACATTACCCAAACCTTGGCACGCAATTTTGGTGTTCAATATGTTAATCTGATCAATTATCAGATAGCCGATCATGTTTTATCATTGTTTACAAAAGATGAAGCTAAAATTAATCAAATTGCGCCTTATATGAAAGTTGGTAGCACAGTTTGGTGCACCACCCCAAATTTACTCAATGATACTCAAGAAAATTTTCTCAGACAAAAAGGAGGCTTACTCAAAATTGGCTTCAAAAAAGCATTGTGTAGCCAAACTTCATTTGAATACTGTTTAAACCTCTTTGATAAAATTGAAAAAAATCGCATTAACAAAGCAGAAAAAGCCAAACTCAAAGAAATGAGCGACTGGGCAAATGTTGTTCACACATTAGAAGATATTTCCAGCCAAATTACTAAAGTTTCGACGACTGAAATGATCGATTTGATTTTAGCTGGCGCCGTCAATCTCGATGCTTCCGACATTCACATTGAGCCAGCCAATGGATCAGTTCGTCTTCGCTATCGTTTAGATGGCGTCTTAAGAGATATCAGCGACATTACCAATATTCAGTACAAAGCTGTTTTGGCGAGAGTAAAAAATTTATCCCGCTTGAAACTCGACATCTCTAACCAACCTCAAGACGGGCGTTTTGAAAAAAAAGTCGGTCAGCACACAATTGATGTTCGTGTTTCTGTTTTACCAACTGCATATGGAGAAGCGGTTGTAATGAGAATTTTACTCGAAGATACACGGCTATTAAATCTCGATGAATTAGGTTTTAACCCGGAAGCAATGAAGTTAATTAATGAAGCGATACTGGCTCCGAATGGCTTGATTTTAAATACTGGTCCAACTGGTTCTGGGAAAACGACTACTCTCTATTCAATCTTGAATAAATTGAATAAACCAGAAGTCAAAATTATTACGATTGAAGATCCGATTGAGTACCGCATCAAAGGCATTGATCAAACTCAAGTTAATCTAGCCGCCAATTACACATTTGCTTCTGCTCTAAGATCGGTCGTCCGACAAGATCCAGATATCATAATGGTCGGTGAAATCCGAGATAATGATACTGCCGATATTGCTCTTCACGCTTCAATCACTGGGCATTTAGTTTTTTCAACATTGCATACTAATACGGCGGCGGCGGCAATTCCAAGACTGTTAAATATGAACGCCGCTCCTTATTTACTGGCTGGTTCAATTAATTTAATTATCGCCCAAAGATTGGTTAGAAAAATCTGTATAGTTTGTCAAAATAATGACACCAAAAAACCACAGTGTAAAAACTGTGGAGGAACTGGCTATAAAGGAAGATTACCAATCATCGAAGCTCTTAAGCCCACCAAAGAATTCAATGATTTAATCGTCAGAAAAGCAACACTGGAAGAATTCCAAACTAAAGCTAAACAAATTGGAATGAGAACTATGTTTGAAGACGGGATGAAAAAAGTCAAGCTCGGTCTGACAAGCGAAGCAGAAGTAAGAAGAGTGACAATGCAATGAGTACATTAAATCCAAAATCCGAAGTACGAAATTCTAAACAAATAATAAATTCAAATTTTCAAATTCTCTAAACAGTTTTAGATTTAGGATTTTAGATTTTCTTTAAGATCTATATCCAAAAGCGTTAAGAATATAGGTACCGATTGCCCAAGAAGCAAGCACAATAAAAATTCCGATTATGGCATCAATCATCATTTTCTTTCCCTTGCCAATCTGTTCTTCATTACCAGCGCCAACCAAATAAGTAATTCCACCGATTAGTAGCATAATGACAAATATTGCTCCAGCAATAGCAATTACAAAATTGAAAATAAATTCAATGATCTTAGCTAGATTACCGCTGGCATTGTTTACCCCGCCAGATCCCGAAAATTTACTCGGCACATTTTCCGGTCGGTTGGGAAAAACATTGTAATCGTTAAAAGCCAACGCTTTATCAATTAAGAATAAATTAATTATGTCCATGTCCATAATGGTCCTGATGGTTTTGTATTTGTATTTGTGGTTTTAAATACATTAATAACATAAGTCCCGATTCCCCAGGCAACTAATACGATAAAAATACCTACAACCGCATCAATTAACATCTTTTTGCCTTTACTAGTTTGTTCGTCGTTACCAGCGCCGGTTAAATAAGTTACCCCACCGATAAGAAACATTATTACGAAAATTCCTCCTGAAATTGCTATAACAAAATCAAAAATAAAACTAATAATATCGGCAAGATTATCGCCAGCCGTACTCACCCCCCCTTCTTTTTCACCCCCTCCAAACAAATCGGGGACTCCTTCTGGTGGTTTGGTCGGCAACACACTAATCGCCAAAGCGTGATCTACCAAAAACATGTTCAACAACTTGAGTAGCATAAACAAGCTTATTTAATTTTTATCAATTATTTTTAACTAACTGAATAACCAAAGGCGTTGAGGACATAGGTACCGATTGCCCACGCCGCCAAAACGACTACTAAGCCGATTATTGAATCGATCATCAACTTCTTGGATTTATTAACTTGCTCCTCGTTTCCAGCACCAGTTAAATAGGTAATACCACCGACCATTAACAGAATAACAAAAACTACCGCCGCCACTCCAATAATAAAGTTAAACAGAGTCGCAATTGTGGTTGGTAGATCTTTAAACTTTCTACCCGTGTCAATACTTGAACCTGATGGCACAGGACTATCAAAACCTGATCCCGGTGGCGAATAAGCCACTAACGCTTGATTCACTAATGTGTAAATCTTTTCCACACTTCCTCCTTATAGAAGTTATTATTTAAATACTTGCTCGTATCATACACTACTAGTTTTGTTTTTACAATGTCAATAACCAAATTATATAATTTATAATCTAGATTACTGAATATAGAATATCTAATAATTACAATATCAAAATTCAAAATTCGAGATTCGAGATTCTAAACTTTTTCTGCTACCTGTTTAATCGAAAGAGCGATTCTGCCTCGTTCTTTATCCACACCCACAACTTTAACTTTAACTGTTTGTCCAATTCTTAGTTGCGAAGAGACGCTCGGAACTCTAAAATTAGCAATCTCCGAAATATGGATCATACCAGATTTGCCGGGCAAAACATCAGCAATTGCACCAATCTCGACGCCACTATTACGATCTTTAAGAATATCGCTAATTACAACCTCGTAAATTTCACCGACTTCAACTGTTTTAAGCAAATTTTCAATCGTTGTTTTAGCATATTGACTTGCTTTTGGTGAGTTAGATGTGATCATTACCAAACCGCTATCATCAATATCGATTGAAATCATTTCTTTACCTCCGGCATCCTCGACAATTTTGCGAATAGTTTTTCCCCCCGGTCCGATTAATTCAGCGATTCGGGTTGGGTCGATAATCATTTTTTCAATCCGAGGTGCGTATGGGCTTAATTCGCTTCGATGGTTCGGAATAACAGCTTTAATCTTCTCGATCAGTTCGAGACGGGCTTTCTTAGCCGCTTTAAAAGCTTTTTCAATAATTGGATAAGTTAAGCCTTTTAATTTTGTATCCATTTGAACGGCTGTAATCCCGTCCTTTGTCCCAGCGACTTTGAAATCCATATCGCCAGCAAAATCTTCAATTCCAGCAATATCAGTCAAAATAATAAAATCGTCACCTGGCTTAGCCTTAAAATCTTCTGGAGTAATTAAACCAATCGCAATTCCAGCCACTGGTTTAGACAAAGGCACGCCAGCATCCAATAATGCTAAAGTCGAACCACAGGTCGCCGCCATTGAAGACGAACCGTTCGACGCCATGATCTCGCTTACAACCCGAATTGTGTAAGGAAAATTTTGCTTGCTCGGCAAAACTGGAATAAGTGCTTTTTCCGCTAAGACGCCGTGTCCGATTTCCCTGCGTGAAGTCGATCGCATTTGTCTAATTTCGCCAGTTGAAAAAGGTGGAAAATTGTAGTGATGCATATAGCGCTTTGTTCCTTCCTCTTCCATTGTTTCGATTGTCTGTTCATCTCCCGGCGCTCCCAAAGTTACGATTGACAATGATTGTGTTTGCCCACGACTGAAAAGACCCGAACCATGTGTCCGAGGCAGTAAACCAACCTCAATATCGATCGGTCGAATTTCGTCCAATTTTCTGCCATCCGGTCGAACCCCCTTTGTCAAAATTGTCTTTCTAATCTCTTTCTCAACTAATTTTGAAAAACTTTCTTTTAAATTAATTTGTTTATAATTGCCTTCAAAATTGTCCAATACTGATTGTTCAAACTCGTTCAGTTTGACTTCTCTCTTGTTCTTGTCTTTTTCTGTCATCACCGCTTCCAATTTTTTGCCAAGAAAATCTTTAATCTCTTTTTCCATTTCGATTAATTCATCTTTGGTTTCGAGAATAAATTCGGCTTTTTTCTCCAGTTGAGTTTGAATATCAAGAATTTTTTTAATTTCACTATGGGCTAATTTAATACCCTCAACTACCTCTTTTTCATTCGCTTCTTTTCCTTCAATCTCAAGCATCATTATTCTATCTCGTGTAGCCGCAACTAAAATATCCATATCACAATTGGCAACCTGACTATCATCTGGACAAACAACTATTTTACCATCAATTTTTGCCACTCTTGCCGAACCGATTGGTCCTTCAAACGGCAAACTGGTTTGCATTAAAGCCGCCGAAGTCGCAATCGTACCCAAAACCGCTGTATTGTGAATCCCGTCGTAAGATAAGACCGTGACTACAATTTGAATCTCATTTCTTAAGGATTTAGGGAAAAGGGGACGAATCGGTCGGTCAATTTGGCGTGCCGATAAAACCGCTTTATCGGATGGTTTGCCTTCTCGCTTAATAAAATGAGAACCAGAAATTTTACCAGTCGCATAGAACCGCTCTTCATATTCAACTTGCAAGGGTAAATAATTGATATCATCATTCGTTTCAAGATTAACGGTAACTGTCGAAAGAACAACTGTTTCTCCCCAAGTTGCAACTACGGAAGCCGTCGCCAAATTGGCAATTTTGCCAGTTTCAAGGATTAAATTGTTATCCCCAAATTTTGTTTTAACGCTTTTAACTTTTTTAATCATTTTCTAAGCCCTAGTTCTTCAATTAGTTTTTGATATTTTTCAATTTCTTTTTGTTTTAAGTAATTTAGTAATCTGCGCCTTTTCCCGACCATCATCAAAAGCCCCCTCTTTGAGTCGTAATCTTTACCATGTTTCTTTAAATGCTTAGCTAAATACTCAATCTTTTCCGATAGATTGACGACTTGGACTTCAGTCGAACCAGTATCATTTTTATGAGCTTGATACTTCTTAATTAAATCCTTGGCTTTAATTTTTGTCTTAACTTTTTTTGGTTTAGCAATTTTCTTAACCGTTGTTTTTTTAGTTAAGTTTTTTGATTTTACCGTTTTTTTATTAGTTGTCTTTGCCATAAAAAAAATAGCAATTTATAATTTATAACTTTAATTAGACTATCACGAACCTTCAAAGAAGTCAAACGCCACTCTAACTATTTGCTAATTTATATTATAATCCTCATTTGTTTTAAATCCAAAACGGCTGATTGGTAAGAAAATAAAACGAGTTCTGCCGATTAAATAGTTCTTTGGCACAGGTCCAAAAAAACGGGAATCGTTAGAATTAGGACGATTATCCCCGCAAGTAAAATATTCATCTTCACCCAAAAACACTTTTTGATCTTGACCGCTATTCATATCGGAGTCAAGATATGACTCGAGCAATAGTTGGGAGTTAATATAAATTTTACCCTTCCTGACCTCAACTGTTTCGCCCGGTAGCCCGATTACTCGTTTAACAAACTTTCTTTTATCTGGATCGCCGGGAAATTTTAAGACCACAATATCGCCTCGATTTGGATTTGAAGTTAAATAAGCAATTTTATTAACCAGCATAAAATCATTAGTCGCTAAATTTGGATCCATCGATGGTCCGTCAACAATAAAAATTGTCGCTATAAAAATGTGCACTAGCACCAATCCCACAACTAACCAAATAATCCAGCGAGCTAATGCATAAGTATAGCTCAATACATATTGAACAACGTTAGTGTGATAAGGTCGAAACATAAAAAAATAACTAATAACTTAAAACTATTAACTAACTTTGATGTACCTCGTCTTGGTCTTCTCAAGCTTTGGCAAGGTGATAATTAAGATACCGTTTTTTATTTCCGCTTTGCCTTCATCCGAATCAACTTTTATCGGCAATAAATAAGTGCGTGAAAAATGTCCCCAATAGCATTCCTGCGCAAAATAGTTCTCTTGAGAAATTTCTTGATCGACTTTCCGATGTCCTTTAATCGTCACCACGTCGTCAGTCAAACCAATTTCTAAATCATCTGCTTCCACGCCGGCTAACGGTGCTTTGATAATTACATCATCTTCAGTTTGATAAACATCCAATGCCAACTGACCCTCCAACACCTCCTCGCTAATTGGATCACTTGTCATCCAGTTGTCATCGACTTTATTGCTCATAGTGATATTATAACACAAATTTCAAAATAATTAAGAATTAAGATTTCATAATTAATAATCAAATTTAGAATTTTTCTCCTTTCTTCCGATACTCTCCAGCCTGAGTCGCATTACCTTTTTTCTCCATCACATCACCTAAAAGTTGATAAATTTTGCTATCAATTGGATCAATTTGTAACGCTTTGCGAAGCACAATTTCAGCTTTGTCTAAATAATTAAATTGGATTTCATATTTTGTCTCGTCAATTTGCCGTGTCATTGCGTTTTTTTTATCATTGTCATTTTCGCTCAGCTTTAAATAGGTTTCAGCCAAAAAATAATATCCATCCCGAAAAGTTTTATTTTCACTAACAATCCTTTCTAAAATCACACCCGCTTCTAAATATTTTTCATCCCCATAATATTCGAGCGCTTTATCAAATAACTCTTTTAGCCCCGATGTTTTGGCTAAAAAATCTTTGACGGCTTGATCGTTGGTGGTTTCAGTGTAAATATTGGTTGGAAAGACAATTTGATACTCTCCTTTTCCCCGACTCGGCAAACTGGTGTGCCAATAAAAAAATAGCCCTATCGCTAAGACCAATATCAAAACCTTTAATTTTGATTCTCTTTTTTCGAGCAAAATTTCTATCTTATTTTTTGGTAGACTGTATAAATTTTATACCAAAATGGCTTAAGGATCAAATCTTTCGCTTTAGAATAATTAATCAATTTACCTTTGGGCGCAAAACCAAGTTTAAACTTGGTGATCCCATACCAAGAATGTTTTTCGTCCGCCATTAATCGGTCGGTCGTGGCTGTTTTTATACCGAAAAAATCGTACTTTTTTTGACTTGCTTCTCGGCAATCTTTAATTATCTGCCACTGTAATAAATAAGGCGCCATTAAATTTTTCATTTGATCTGATGAAGCGCCATGCAAGTAGTAGCTGGTCTTGTTTTCAAAATCGTGATAGATAATCGCTCCGGCTAAATAGTTGTTTTCAAATTTGGCTAAATAAACATCGAGCCGATGATATTGATTGTGCAAAACCGCATACATAGTTTGATAATATTTCAAGTTATGAAATTTGGCTTTATCTCTCGCTTCAGTTTCTTTGACTAAGTGATAAAATATTTCCACCCCTTGATCCGGATTTTTAACAATTTTAACTCCTTTTTTACTGGCTAAGCGAATATTATAGCGAGTTTTTTGTTTCATCGAGACAATCAATTCAGCTTCAGATTTTATCAAATCCAAAACTAGTGTCTGTAACGGATGAATATCTTTTGACGGAACAATTTTATAATCTGTTTTCCCCCAATCAAAATCTTCGGTCGGTTCAAACTTTAAATATATGGCTTTATTTTCTCGAGCATTTTTGATAATAGTTTTAATTTTAGCTCGATCTTTTTCCTCAAATGCCGACACCAACCCCCAACACAAACCTTTTTTCAATGGAAAATAGATAGTATTTAAGTCGTCAAAACGGCTGACATTGCGTCCGTACTTTTGTTGAAACTTTTGCCAATAAATGGATCTCAAAAAATTCATTTTAAAATTTGATAAATAAATCCTAATCTCTAATTTCTAAACTCTAAACAATATCTAAATCCAAAATACCAAATAACAAACCGTTTGGAATTTAGAATTTAATATTTTGAATTTGTTTAGTGTTTAGGATTTGGTATTTAGAATTTTTTGTATTGTATTTCGCACTATTTCTCTCTCATCAAACTCCACCAACATAAAGCCTTTTTTCGTTCCATCCGAAACTGCCATAATTTCCTCGTGCCCTTTGCCAGTAATTAGTACAATATCGTCTTTTTTAGCCACTTGAACAGCTTTTTTAATCGCTCGTTTTCGATCAATGATTATTTCAAAATCAGTAAATATTTTGGGAATTCCTATCGCTATTTCGTTGATAATTTGTGCCGGTTTTTCGTGATACGGATCTTCGTTAGTCAAAATTATTTTGTCCGCAAATTGCGAAGCGATTTTGGCTAATATTGGTCTTTTACCCTTATCCCGAGCGCCAGTGGCACCAAAAACATGAATGATTTTATTTTTCTTCAATGGCAATAGAGCTCTATACAATTTTTTAAAAGCGTCCGGCGTATGAGCGTAATCAATCACCACCTTGAAATTTTGCCCGCATTCAATTAATTCCATTCTTCCCCGAATATTTTTAAGTTTAGAAATATTTTTCTCAATTACTTTTTTGTCAAAACCCAAACTGATTAAAACGCCAAGCGAAGCCAATAAATTGGATTGATTAAATTCGCCCAATAATTGATCGTTCTTAATTTCACAATTTTTTAAATTTAGATCCGCTTTAGGATTTTTGATTGAATAAGTAATAATTTTGCGACATTTCTTAATAAATTTTTTGCTGTTTTCATCGTCTAAATTTATCACCGCTTTAGTCTTGCGTTTAAATATTTTGAGCTTAGTTTTTAGATAATTTTTAAATGTTTTATGATAATCCAAATGATCCCGAGTCACATTAGTTAGCACTACAACATTGATATGCGTTCCCCAAATCCGTTTTTGATCAATAGCGTGGGAGGTGGCTTCAAAAATAAAATACTTACAACCCGCCTTAACCGCATCTTTGGCAATTTTTTGAAATTGCATCGGGTCAAGTGCTGTCATCTTGGTTTTATTTTGCCAAGTTTTATCAGCGACCTTAAAATCAATCGTCGTAATCCAAGCCGTTTTTTCACCTAAAAGGTCGAGCGTCTGACCAATAAAATTGACAGTTGAAGTTTTACCGTTCGTGCCGGTTACCGCAACTGTTAATAATTTTCTGGTCGGAAATCCATAGCGAAAATTGGCAACAACCGCCCGTAAAAGATGGTAAATATTTTTAATTTTTTGCATAAAAATTATTGTTACGATTGTCATTCCCACAAAAGCGGGAATCTAGACTATTATTTATGGATCCCCGATCGAGTCTGGGATGACATTCAGTTTGTAATTTATAATTTTAATATTTGAATTTGTTTAGAATTTCGGTATTCGGGTTTCGGATTTTAGCTTACTAGCCACAAACGGCATAAATGGTTCAACTAAATTAAGTAGGCGAGAAAACACCGTTTGCAAAAATACCATTTTTTCATCACTTTCGTCTTGCTTTGTTTCTTCAATCATTTTATCGGCAAAATCATGCCAAATAAAGTGGTAAATTCTTTCCAAAGCTTGCCCAAACCGAAACTGCTCCAAATCCCTCTCTGTCTCTGTTTCCAGTTTATCGACTTTATTAAAATATAGATTGTAAATTGGGTTTTGAAAATTTAATGAAAATTGAAAATTAGAAATTAAAAATTTCCGATTCATCTCATTCATCTCTATAAATCGAGCTATATTCCATAGTTTATTGGCAAATTTCCTCCCCGCTAAAATGTGAACTTCACTAAATTTGATATCTTGAACTCCAGTATTTAAAAGCGTTAAACCAAAACGAACAGCGTCAGCGCCATATTTATCGATTAATTCAATCGGGTCTAGCCCAGTTCCAAGTGATTTTGACATCCGTTTGCCTTCTTGATTATAAATTGTTGGGTGGATATAAACTTTTTCAAACGGGATTTCGCCGGTTAAATCTAGTGACGAAAAAATCATTCTAGAAACCCAAAGATGGATAATATCTCTTGCGGTCGAAAGTACCGTTGTCGGATAATATTTTTTATCCAATTTTTTTGGGTAGCCCAAAGTCGCAAACGACCATAACGCCGAAGAAAACCAAGTATCGAGAACATCGTCAACTTGTTCAAACCCCTCAGGCGGATTGTCCCCAACATAGATGTCTTTATCGTTTAATTTTAAATTTTTAATTTTAAATTTTAAATTCGTAGCTTGTTTTTTAATGAAAACGGGCATACGGTGTCCCCAAACAAGCTGTCTTGAAATACACCAGTCTTTAACATTTTCCATCCAATTCAGATAAACCTTTTCCCACTTTTTCGGCACAAATTGAACCTTTCCCGACTTAACCGCTTCCATCCCTAATTCTCGTAATGATTTATTTTGAATTTTAGATTTTGATATTGTTTCGGATTTCGGATTTCGGGTTTCGGGTTTCATCGAAACAAACCATTGTTTCGATGTCATCGGTTCAATCTCTCTCTCGCACCGATAACAAATAGATATGTTGTGTTTGATATCCTCGATTTTTTCAATCAATCCTTTCTTCTCCAACTCTTCAATAATCTTTTCTCTAGCTTCTATCGCCCTTAAACCTTTAAATTTTCGTACCTTTAAACCTTCGGAAAAATTGCTTACAATTTTTCCGAATCTATCAATAACTTGAATCGATTTGAGACTATATTTTTCAGCCAATTCAGCATCCGCCAACGAATGTGCTGGGGTTACACCTAAAGCGCCAGTACCAAACTTCATATCCACCATCGGGTCGGCAATAATTTTTAAATTTAATTTTTGTCCAACAAAATCGGCACTGATTGTTTGCCCAATATATTTTTTATATCTTTTATCTTTTGGGTTAACTGCAACAGCGCTGTCTCCCAATTTTGTTTCCGGACGAGTGGTAGCAATCACAATCGGAAAATCTTTATCGTATTTAAAATAATATAGCTTCGTATTTTCCTTTCGATACTCAACCTCCAAATCCGACAGCGATGTCTGACAGCGAGTACACCAGTTGACAACACGGTCGGCTTGATAAATCAACCCTTGATCGTAGAAATGCTTGAAAGCAGTTTTAACCGCCTCTTGATAATCATTGTCCATTGTAAAGTAAATTTTTGACCAATCGCAACTTGCTCCCAATCGTTGAAGTTGATGAATAATTTGGTTGCCATACTCTTCTTTCCATAACCAAATATGTTTTAGAAATTCTTCTTTTGAGATCTCGTTTTTTTTGATGCCTTTTTTGAGGAGCGCTTTTTCAACCTTAGTTTGCGTCGCAATCCCGGCATGATCAGTCCCAACCACCCACTTGACCGGTCGTCCTTTTTGACGATAATAACGGGCTAAAATATCTTGGCAAGTTGTGTTTAAAGCATGCCCCATATGGAGTGAGCCAGTTACATTTGGTGGAGGAATCACCATCACGAACGGCTTGCCCTCGCCCTTTGGCTTCCACACATCTTTTTTTGCCCACTCTTTATAGAGCTTCTCCTCGTTTTCTTTAAAATTGTATTGCTTGTCCATTTTCTTTATCTCTAGATTCCTACATTCCTTTATACCCGTCTTGATTATAGGTCATATAGGTTAGATAGGCAAGGTTTTGAAATGAATTATTCTTGCTTAGTTACTACTCGCTACCACCCTCTCCCACGATTTAATGTTTCTCCCTAAATACAAATCTATTCCCGCTGACAGAGCGATCATTGTAGCGTTATCCGTGCATAATTCTTTCGGAGCTACTGAAAGGGCAATTTTTAATTTTAAATTTTTAATTTTAAATTTTAGTTTCTTCCTCAAGAAAAAATTGCTGGCAACTCCGCCAGCCAAACCAACCGTTTTAACTTGATACTTTTCAGCCGCTTTCAGGGTCTTGGCAACCAACACCTCCACAATCGCTTTTTGTGCCTCGTAGCAGATATATCCTTGCATAATTTTTATGCAACGCTTATCCATTTTTCGGAGTTGGTAATAGACAGCTGTCTTCAAGCCAGAGAAAGAGAAATTGAAATCGTGAGAGTGGAGCACAGGACGAGGAAAGTTAAAGTCTGTATTATGTATTATGGGGCTAATATTATGGGGTATTCTTTTGTCTTCGCTTAATACATAATACTTACTACTTACTACTTCTTGTTGGTACTGGTCAGCTATTCTGGCAACTTCCACCCCACCAGGGTAATCAAGATCGAGCATTTTAGCAATTTTGTCAAACGCTTCACCGGCGGCGTCGTCCAGCGTTTTCCCAACAATCTGATAATCGCCTAATTTTTTAGATAAAACCAGATTGGTATGCCCACCAGAGACCGTCAGAGTAATCATCGGAAATAGTACTTTTTGCGCTTTTTTATCTAAACCAGTTTGACTGGTTAACTTCTCGGTTAAAACTGATGCTAAATGCCCATGAATGTGGTTTACAGGTATAATTGGTTTATTGTACAAGTAAGAAAGAGTTTTAGCTGTTTCAACCCCAACCATTAATGAGCCAAAAAGACCGGGATTAGTGGTTACCGCTATGTAATCAATATGCTTTGAAATAAACTCTTTTCGGCTCAAGCTTGATTGTTTTAGAACTATTTGAGCATCCAAAAGTGCCTTTTTTATTACTGGTATAATCTTAACCGAATGCTCCCGAGCCGCTACTTCAGGCACTACCCCTTGAGTTTTTCGATGTGTCAATACCTGCGAGTAAACCACAGATGAAAGCACCTTAACCTTTAAATTAGCTCTCGGTTCACCTCTGGGGTTAACCTGAAGTACTGATGCCGAAGTTTCGTCGCACGAAGTCTCGATCGCTAGAATGGTTTTGATTAACATATCCTACCCAACCTACTGCTTTTTTCTCCGAAAATCAAGTCTTTTTTTGGTCAGGTTTTCTCCATAACCGCCAGTTTTAATAAACTGGCTCTCAAGTGTTTTGACAAACTTATCCAACATAATATAAGTTTCTTGATTCAATAAAGTTATCATTAAGTTACAAAAAGACTCTGGTTGAGTAAGAAGTTTTTTGATAGAAATGGGTAGGATTTTGTAGGTTAGGTAGGTCTGGTAGGTAGTAGAAGAAAACCTAATTACAGATAAACTAGGGTCATTTTTGTCCCAAACTTTAAATCTGTTTCTGCTCAAATAGTCTTTATAATCTTCAAGAAACTCTAGGTAAGATGCTTTTGAAACAGCCACTAAATTTATCTGTAAACTTGTACTAATCTCTGAGATACCTTCAACTATGTTTTGTTTTCCGCTTCTTGACGCTTGTTGCATCTGTTCAACGGTTCGCTTTTCAGCATAGTCCTTAAGATAGGTTTTACAAAAATAATCATTTAGATCAAAGAAAAGATAATAACAGCTTGTTTGTAAATTATTAAGTTTTCATACCGCAAAGACATATTAGTATTATAACCTACTTGACCTAAGTTACCTACCAAACCTACTTTTCCTACTCTCTCTCGTTTTTTGACAAGAAAAAACCCGCTCAGCGCATTGCTGACAGGTTTGTAAATGGATGGGAGGAGAGAGCCATTCCTGGTCGCTCTCTCCTCCCGGTTAATTTTTACGCATCCCCTACCAGGAAAGGGGTTCGGGAAGCCGGAACTGGGGATGGCTTCCCTTTAAGTCTTCAACGGGCACCCCAGCGCCCCAAAATTCCAGATGACCAGGCTTCTTCAAAGCCCATCACCTCCCTTCTACCCCTGCCCAACGAATGCGGGGTGCCTAGAACAGGGGGAAGTGTTATGCCGGAATGGCTTCCGGCTCCTCGACGACATCGTCGGGGTTGTCCTGGGCGGGGTTCAGCTCCAGATTGCCGACGATGTCAGCAATGGTCACCGTTAGGTGACCCTCCTCCCCACTCGGGGAGGAGCCGTTGCCATTCTTTCGAGTGGGCGGTGGCATCTTCTTGATCGACGCCCGGAGGCGCTCGACCAAGGACCCACATCGGTCCTTGACACCCGACTGGAATTCTCCAGGACGCTCCAGTATCGCGATTGACTTCTTTAGCGAAGTCAACGCGATCTTTGCCGCCCATTCTCGCTCATCGATTTTACCCATATCCTCCTCGGACAAGAGCAACTCGAGAGCACAGACAGCCTCGAGCGTCTTCTGCTCGAGACAGGTGTCGTTAACATTGAGCGCTTCTTTGCGCTCAACAAGATCGAGTATTTCTTTCTCAAGACTCTCGATCGACGAGGCATTTTGCTCCTCGACGACATCGTCGGGGTCACGGGGTACCACTCGGACATTGTCCGTGTGGTACATGTCCCAAAAGAATCCCCAAAGGGGCCACTTTTGGGAGAACTTCTCACTCGTATTCCGGGATACCCGGACCACCATTTGTGATCCGGGGCCCCATTGCCCTTTTCGGTCGCGAACCATTCGTTCGGCAACCGTATCCTGGACGAAAACCTTCATGCCTTCGTCCAGCTCCTCGATATTCGAGGAGATAATCTGTGCTACCTCTGCGTACGCACGCTCACTGCCGTGCGTACCGACTACCGTAACAAGGACATCAGCCTGCCCGTCTCTTAGTGGGTGCTGATCATCCTTTTTTTCTCTCTGTCCGCCAGCCTCATGCCGACGTATTGGGATGTTCTTTCCCATTTTTTTCTCCTTCTTTTTTTGTATTTCTAATTACCAAATTTCTTTTATAATATATTTCCCTGACCGAATGATTACGGTTTTAGATTAGAGATATTATATTTTTCAGAAATTGATAAAAAGATTTCTATGTCAACGAACGATTGTGCTGATAGCATAGCATATATTGTTGGGATTGTCAATAGGTAAGATAAGTTTTATAGGTTATATAGGCAATAAAAACAAATAATAAAACCCGCCGTTTGTACCTTTCGGTACGCTGGGCGGGATATTGCTACATCTGATACGAATCTCCGTCTTCGAGCAACAAAGCCGTGACTCGAGAAGAAAGAAATTCGTCTTTTTCGATTATTTCTTTTAGCTTTGCCCGATTGGCTCGACCAGCATGGCAAGGGATCACCACATCTGGCAGAAAATCGAGAACTGCTTGGATTATATCTTTTCTGGCGCCATGCCCGGACTCGTGCCGGGCAATAAGCACACTGGCACCTTGCTGTTCTAGGCTAGCAATCATCGCCTCCACTTGCAAAGCATTTTGTCCAAGGGTAGTAGAAGTAAAAACTACCAGGTCATTATCATCTAACTCAAAAATGAAATGGTCATCCTTGGCAATTTTGCCAAGACTGGACCCTTTTTCACCTTGAGAACCGGTTACAAAGATAACTGGCGGATTTGTATATTGATCTTGATTCTCTAGTTCAATGTCTTCAGCAAAGAATTTCATTGTGGCACCATCAAACTCAACTAGTCGACCACCAACCACATTTGCTAGATCAGCAATTTCTCCGATGGTTTGAATATCGGATGCAAAAGTGGTAATGAAAATTCTTTTTTCAGCATTGTTCTTGTCTTCAAATATTTCTCTAAATTGATGAGTGACCAACGAGACGGGACTAACCCACCCGTTTTTAATGATACCAGTCACATCCACAATCAATGTGTCGATATTCTGTTTACCAATTTTCTGAAACCTACGAGAGGTTTGCGGGATTTGTGGATCAGAATCACGGCAATACTTGAAGTCAGTCAGATAAACTATTTTTTTACCTTCAATTGTTAAGACCAAGCCAACCGAACCGGGGATTGAGTGAAAAACTTCAAAAGATTCAATCATAATCTCAGCGACTTGAAAATAACTATTGGTATTAAATTCTATAAAATCATAAACAAATGTTTCCAGCTCGATAAGTTTGTTGACACGCAATACCCTTTTGGCAACCTTGATTGTCTTTTCAGCGCCATAGATAGCTACCTGACAATTACACTCTTTACAAAGCTGAACTAGCTTAACTAAACCTAAAATATGGTCAAGATGCCCGTGGGATAAAATGACATATAATGGTTTTGAAAAATCAATTTTTGAATAATCAGGATTGAAATGATTAGGAATTTCTCCTATATTGTAGTTTCTCAAATTGGCGATCTTTCGACCACAATCAAGTAATATTTGAATGTTTTTGTAAATTATCAACCAGCAATTCTGTACACCAATTGCTGACTGTCCGCCAAGCGGGATAATTTTTATATCAATATTTTTTCTTTTTTCTAGTTTTGCGACTGCTTTCCCAAGTCGAGTTTTGTCTCGGCTTGTGAAAAGCCCTTGCTTTGCCATCTAAACCACATCCTTTCGTGGCAAAAGTGTTGACTACAATGTACAAGTGCGATTGAGTAGAGTTTAGCATAGTTCTTGACTTCTGTCAAGATAAAAACACCAAAAATAGGCTTGATAAGTTAGATAGGTTTTATAGGTAAAAGATATTGACTAATACAATAATTCGTCTATACTTAGGTTAAGTTCTTTGAAAGTGAGGTGTCTGTGTGGAAGACTCGAGAGAAAGGATTGTTATTTTGATTGATGGTCCGAATTTTTACAATATAGCACGGATTATGGCAATTCGGGTTGATTACTTAAAACTGATAAATATATTGACAACGGAACGAAGAGTTGTCGCAAAAACTATTTTTTGCAAATTACCCCACTCTAATTCAATCCGTTGTTTTCACCGTAAACTAAAACGCAAGTACCATTTGAAAGTTATTTGCGGTCAATACATTGATCAGGATATTGATTATCTTCTTCAGGAAGAAATTGAATACTTTTCTAACCGAGATGATGTTGACACAATTGTGCTTATTGCAGGTGATGGTGGGTATTTTGACAATCTTAATCACGCTCATCAAGATCATCAAAAAAAGATTGAAGTTTATGCAATTAAGGAAGTTTTGAATCACGATTATTTCGGTAATGGCTTTAAATTAATTGACCTAAGAGAATTAAGACCATTTATTGCCGAAGATATCTTGTCAAGAAAAAAAAGAATCGGTCCGACCGGCAAGAAACGACACACAAATCATAGAAAAAATGAAAATCAACAACCTTCAAGACGATTGAGAAAAAAGCAACGATCGTTTTAATGCTTTATCAAATACAAAAACCCCCGCATTCGCAGGGGGGTTTTTCTAATAAGAGCAGGTTGGGTAGGTCAAGTAGGTTAAGGGGAAATATCAATTTTTTTTGATCCGATAGTTAGCGGTCTTGTCGGAATACCGGTGTTTTGCCTTAGAGAATCTAGGTGTTTTGACGGCAAGGGTTTAGGAATGGAGGAATTTAGGGATTTAGGTTTAGAATCAGGAGATTCTATTTCTTTAGGGCGAAATTCTTCACCCATTAATTCATCGAGTGTATAAGGTCCGTCAGAAATACCGTTTTTTTCACCTCGTAGGAGCCCTTCGGTCACCTCCGAGGTGGGTATCGACTTTAATTGATCCTTAACCGGGTTTTGTGTTTCCTCTCCTTGCATATTTATATTATATAGCGTTTAGGATTTAGCGTCCAGCGTTTAGGATTTTTTTCGGATAGTTATTGTAGTGCCTTTTTTAGATTTGAATGTTTCGCTCTCTTTTTTAACCTCTTTATTTCCATCCATTTCAACCACAACATTGCTTGTAATCTCTTTGGTTTTTTTAGATAAAATTGATTGCTGTTGAATGATTGAAAACAGGGTAGAAACCACCCAATAGATTGGTAGAGCAGAAGGCAACGATCGGCTGATCAAAACTGTTATCACCGGGAAAACATGCATCATCTGCTTCATCATCATAGTGCTCGGATCGTTAGCAACGGATTGATTTTTTACTTTGGGTTGCAGTTGCCAAGATTGGAAAAATTGCGATACTCCGGCTAAAATCGGCAAAACCCATAAATCAGGTTTGGTTAAATCTAAACCAAAAAAAATAGTGTTCAGACTCTCGGGCTGGGAAATAAATGGATAGAGACTATTAAAACTGGCAGTTGATAATCCACGAATAAAAACTTGATAAAGAATAATTAAAATCGGCACTTGAATTAAAAGCGGTAAGCATGAACCAATAGGATTGATTTTATATTTTTTATAGAGAGCTAGAGTTTTTTGAGTCAATTTTTTTTGATCGTCTTTATACTCCTCTTTCAGTTTTTGAAGTTGAGGTTGAATTTCTTGAATCTTTTTTTGCTGATGGATTGATTTCGAAGAGGGGATTAATAAAAATAAACGAATTAATATGGTAATAATAATAATTGCCCAGCCGACCGAATGACCGGGTATTATCAAGGTTAAACCAATTAAAAGGTTATAGAGGGGATTGTATAATACAATTTTTAGAAAATATTTCATTTTTTTAAAATCATAAATCCTAAATCCTAATTTCTAAACAATATCAAAATATTAAATTCTAAATTCCAAACTGTTTATTATTTTGTATTTTGATATTAGATATTGTTTAGAGTTTAGATATTAGGATTTAGGATTTAGAATTTATTAGACTGGGTCTTTTCCACCTTTCGTCCACGGGTGACAACGAACAACACGCCCGGCACATTTTGCCAGTCCTTTTAGACTACCATATTTTTCAACTGCTTGATAGCAATAGTCAGAACAATGAGGAGTAAATGGACAATAGCCAGCAGGAAAATATTTTTTGAAATAACCTTTATCGGGGGATAAAGTTTTTTGGTAAAAACCGATGAATTTCAGGATAATTTTTCGAAACATTTTTCAAAATCCTTTTTTATATTATCCAACTTGACATCTTTTGGGTCGAACAAAACCCGAACAACTAAATTAATCTTGGGCAAGTTTTTTTCTTTTTGAATTAAGCGCACCGATTCAGATAATAGCCTCCGTATTCGGTTGCGCCGAGTAGCTTTTTGGGAGACTTTTTTAGCAATCAAAAAAACTGCTTTAAAATTATTTTCACCCGACGGTAGATAAACAAGTGAAAAGAACGAGCCATTGGTTCGTTTGCCTTTTTTGAAAATGTAAGAGATCTTTTTTTTATCTCTAAGTCGGTTGTTTTTAGCTAACATATTAGCGACTTAACTGCTTTCTTCCCTTAGCTCGACGGCGTTTTAATACATTGCGACCAGCTTTAGTCGCCATACGTTTCATAAAACCGTGCTCTCTTTTAGTGACTCTTTTTTTAGGTTTGTAAGTTCTTTTAGGCATAAACATACTATAGCTTATTAAGTTGTGTTGGTCAATATTATATTAATTTGAAATTTAATCATTTGATATTAAATTAAAATTTGTTATTTAAAATTGGTAATTAACCGAAAGTTCTCCACAGCACTATCCACAGACCCGCAACGGGTTGATTTCCACAATCTTTGACAAATCTGTGGATAACTTGTAAAGTAGTTCGTGTGTGTTAATATTATTTCATATGAACTTAGAAGAAATATGGCAAAATACTTTAGGTGAACTTGAAGTTACTTTATCCAAAGCCAATTTTAAAACTTGGATCAAAGATACCAAACTGACTAACTACAAAAATTGCCATGTAATCGTGTCGGTCCCGAGTACTTTTGTTAAAACTTGGCTAGACAAAAAATATCACTCAATAATTGTTAAAACACTCCGTAAATACTTAAACGATATCAAAAGTGTTGAATTTGTGATTAATAACAAAAAACCAAGTAATGAAAGATTGTTATTTTCAATAGGTACACAAAATAATAATTATGCTTCTGTCAAGCCAAAACATAATTTAAATCCCAATTATGTTTTTGAAACTTTTGTTATTGGTCAATCAAATCGTCTCGCTTATGCAACTAGTCAAGCGGTAGCAGAAAATCCTGGCTTAGAGCATAATCCACTGTTTATCTATGGTGGAGTTGGTTTGGGCAAAACCCATTTGCTCCAAGCAATTGGTAATGCAATTAAAAAAAATAAGCCGGAAGCGAAAATTCTCTATGTTTCCTGTGAACATTTTGCTAATGAATATATAAACGCTATTAAAGCTAAAAAGATGGATGAATTTAAGCGAAAATATCGCCAAACCGATATTTTTTTAATTGACGATATTCAGTTTTTATCGAAGAAAGAAGGCACTCAAGAAGAATTTTTTCACACTTTTAATTCACTCCATCAAACCAATCACCAAATTGTGATGACTTCTGACAGAGTACCAAAAGCTATTCCTGATCTGGAGGAACGAATTTCATCTCGCTTGGCATGGGGTATGATTGTTGATATATCTCAACCTGATTTTGAAACCAGAATGGCAGTTTTAGAAATCAAAGCCAGTGTTATAAAAAAGAAAATAGAAACAGAAGTTTTGGAGTATATTGCAAGATATATAACCAAAAATATACGTGAATTAGAAGGTGCTTTAACAAAAGTTGTGACGGATGCTAAATTATTAGGAATTGAAATCTCGCTCGAATCAACCAAACAATCATTAAAAGATTTAATTTCCGACAATAAAGGTGAAACCCCTGAAAAATTAATTGAGGTGGTTTCACTCTATTACGGAATTACCAAAGATGAATTAATATCAAAAAGAAGAACGCATAATTTAGTTTTACCCCGCCAAATCTGTATGTTTATTTTAAAAAAAAGAACCAAAATGTCTTATCCAAAGATTGGAGCTATATTAGGCGGGAAAGACCATACTACAATTATGCACGGTGAAAAATTAATTGCTAAAAAAGTTAATGAAGATATTGAATTAATGAAACAGATTGAAGAAATAGAACAGAAACTGAGCATAATATAATTAAAGTTGTGTATAACTTGTTAATAACTTGTGAATAATGTTTTTAATTTTTAATTTTTAAATTTTAAATTAGTTATCAACATATTTACAAACATATATAATCACACATAAATGGTATTTATACACACCCAAAATTATGGTTCAGTCCACATATTCACAACCTTTACTATTACTACTAATTATTTAAAAAGAAGTTAATAATAAAGAAAAGAGAATAAGTTATTAGACTGTAAGTATAGATACTAACTACTAAACCATAACTAATTTCTAAATCTTTAAACAAAACTAAAAAATGAAAGCTATATGTTTATCTGAAAATTTAGTGAGCGGATTAGCGATAATTTCACGAGTTACGGGTAGAAATACAATTTTACCGATTTTGAATAATGTTTTGATCGAAGCTAGTAACGGAAAATTAATTCTTTCTAGTACCAATTTAGAGATGGCGGTTGTTACAAAAATTGGAGCGAATGTAAAAAATAGTGGCAAATTAACCGTTCCGGCTCGTTTAATGTATGAATTTGTTTCGTTAAATAAAGATAATAATATTTCTTTAGAATTAGATGGG
This sequence comes from Candidatus Berkelbacteria bacterium CG_4_10_14_0_2_um_filter_35_9_33_12, assembly GCA_002793435.1. Taxonomy (GTDB): domain Bacteria; phylum Patescibacteriota; class UBA1384; order GWA2-35-9; family GWA2-35-9; genus GWA2-35-9. The sequence continues at coordinate 2,098 of PFQF01000028.1, read as the reverse complement.
ACTAAATTTAATCTTATTTCTGAAAAAAACAATGCTTCATTAAACACACTCTCAGTCAATGATTTTCCACCAATCCCAGGTAGTGAAGATGGTTTAAAAATAAAATTAGATAAAAATGAATTTTTTTCCGCTTTAGAAAAAGTTGTTTTTGCTTGCGCTATTGACGAAACCAGACCGGTATTAACTGGCGTTTATTTGAAAATAATACATAATCAATTAACTTTAGTCGGGACAGATAGTTATAGATTAGCAGAAATTACTTTAACCGATATTGGGGTTGATGATGAAGTGGAAATATTAATTCCAGCAACAACTGTCTTAGAATTAGTTAAAATTTTTACTAAAGATGATTCCAAGATTGAGTTAAATATTTCATCAAATCAAATTGAAATAAACGATCCTAAAACGACAATTATTTCGAAATTAATTTCAGGTAATTTTCCCGAGTATAAAGAAATTATTCCGAGTAGTTTTAAGACCGATATTACAATTGAAAAAAAAGAATTAATTGACAGTTTAAAACTAGCACAATCGTTCAGCCGAGATAATTCAGGGAATGTAGTTTTTAAAATTAAAGACAAAAATTTAACCATTATTGCTCGTTCCGACCAATTCGGGGAAAATATTTCTAAAGTCAATACTGAAATTAATGGAGAAGATGTGAGAATTACTTTTAATGTTAAATTTATTTTAGAACTATTAGATAAAATTAATTGTCAAAAAATTACACTTTTACTTAATGGTCCGTCGAGTCCAGTTAAGATAGGTTCGAGTGAAATAAATAACTTTATCTATATTGTTATGCCACTTAAAGTGGAAGAGAAGGAAGAATAATACAAATTTAAATCCTAAATCCTAATATCTAATATCTAAACAAATTCAAAATATTAAATTCTAAATTTCAAACTGTTTAATATTTTGTATTTTGATATTAGATATTGTTTAGAGTTTAGAAATTAGGATTTAGGATTTAACTCATATTTATGTTAAATAAAATTACTTTAGAAAATTTCAGGTCTTTTAAAAAAAAGAGTTTTAAATTTTCAGAAAAGACTCAAATAATTGGTAAAAACGGGTCAGGAAAAAGTAATTTATTAGAAGCAATTCGATATTCATCAATCTTTAAAAGTTTTCGGGTTAAAAGAGAAAAATATTTGATTAATAATGAGAACGAATATTTTAATTTAAAATCTAGTTTTGAAAATAATGATGGTGATAAAAAAGAGATTTTTGTTAATTTTTCTGATAAAAAAACTGTTTCGATAAATAAAAATAAGGTTCCAGTTTCTAAACTAATTGGAGAAATACCAACTGTTCTTTTTTGGGAAGATGATCTAAATATTTTATTAGGTAGCCCTAGTTATCGGAGAAAATTTATTAACTCGGCAATTTGCCAATATTCCAAGATTTATCTAAAAGATTTAGTTGAATATAATAGAGTCATTAAACAACGCAACCGGCAACTCTTTTTAATTTCAGTCAATCGCTTAAATGAAAATTTATTAGATATTTGGGACGAACAATTAGTCATCTTAAATAGAAAAATTAATCAAAAAAGAGTTGAATTTTTTAAGCTTCTTCAAGAAAATTACCAACGAATTATTGGATTGGGTAAGAGCGATTTTAGATCGCTAAAAATCGTCCCCAAATTAACATTAATTAATCAGGAAACTTTGAGTCAACAGAGAAAAATAGACATTAAATATAATCATACAACTATCGGATCACACCATGATGACCTTTTGATCAATTTTAAGGGTAAAAATTTGGCTAATTTTGGCTCTCGAGGGCAACAAAAAACGGCTATAATTTTTTTAAAGTTAGCTGAGAAAGAGTTGCTTGAAAGCCAAATTAAGAATAAATTGGTCATTTTACTTTTAGACGATATTTTTTCAGAATTAGACAAAGATAATCAGAAGTTGGTTTTAGACACAACTAAAAACGGACAGGTGATTTTGAGTTCGATAGAGGAGCAAGAGATTGAAGGAGAAATTATCAAACTCTAAATCCTAATATCTAAACTCTAAACAATATCTAATATCAAAATACAAAATAATAAACAGTTTGGAATTTAGAATTTAATATTTTGATATTGTTT
>PFQF01000039.1 GCA_002793435.1 Candidatus Berkelbacteria bacterium CG_4_10_14_0_2_um_filter_35_9_33_12 | reverse complement strand
GAGATTGTTAAGAATAACTATTGACAAAACGATAAAAATTGATATAATAAATACAAAGACCGGGTTGGGTGCCGATTCGTCGTAATTACTCGACATTTAAGCATTCCCCGGTGTTTTTTGTTTAGTTCTATTACATCTTTTGCAACAACCTTGAGATCAGCCCTCTTTTTTCTGTGAGTGACGACTGCAATTTTATGTGCGTTAGAACCTCTACCAACATAAATTAGTGGTCTATCAGATGACCAGATAAATGTGAAAACTCCCCATCATCTATTCATCTGACTAGACGCACATTCTTAAACAACAAATCATTCTCAAAAAACAGTTTTATTGTATCCTATGTTCTATCATTTGTCAGTGATTCTAAAAAATTTATTCACATCTTACTCAATATTACAAATTAACCAGATTGTATTATTTCTTCCTAACAAAACTCTTCCCAAGACATCAAGTACTCTAGTGGATACTAGAGTACTTGATGTTTGTGTAAAATATTATTAGTCTAGGGTAAAGTTAAATTTTTGCCACCAAATTTATTAGATATTTTGTTTGTTTTTTAATATATTTATATACTATCATTGGTGGCAATTTCATACTCTACCTTTCCTTAATATAATTTGATTTATTTTTTGCGACTGAACATACCGAATACATCTCTTTTTGCTAATGTATTATCTATCAATCTACTTAAACTATCTCGTGTATCCATTTTTTCTTCATTAAAACGAAACTTTTCAAAAGTGCCAGTATTTTTTATTGCTGTTGAAATCACTGCTTTTTTTCTCATTATTTTTGTGTTGATTTTAACTAAAGTACTTCTGGAACAGCCTGTTAATTCTTGAATTTCATCATATGTTTTACCTTCTAAAAATAATGATGCAATTATTACTCTTCTTATAATTTCTGAAATTTCTTTTTGTGTATGGATATCAATAAATATATTCAATATATCTTTAAAATCTTTGGCTTGTTTTAAAACAGCGACTAAGTATTTAAATTCAATCCAATCCCAATAATAATTGCCGATCCCTGCATTTGTTTTGACAATTTTTTTCACATATTTATTATATCACAATATTACTCTAGTGCGTACTAGAGTAATTAATATTGATTTAAGTTTATTTAGAAATTTAATAAATAAGTATACTTATAATGTATAAATTGTATGAATTACAAGTATTTATAAATATTTACTGGTTATAGATTTTGAGTTCTTTTTGATTTCTGCTGGTGTTCCTTCGGCGATTAATTTTCCGCCCTCATTGCCTCCCTTTGGTCCGAGTTCTATCACCCAATCAGAATTTTTAATTACATCTAGATTGTGTTCAATTACAATTACTGAATTATTATTTTTTACCAATCGATCAATTACTTCTAATAATCTTGAAATATCGTCAAAATGCAATCCAGTTGTTGGTTCATCTAAAATATAGAGTGATTTGCCGTTGGAGCTTCGAGCCAGTTCACCGGCTAATTTTACTCTCTGTGCCTCGCCACCCGATAAAGTCGTTGCCGGTTGTCCGAGCTTAATATATCCAAGCCCTACTTCCTGTAAAACTCTTAATAAACTTGTTATTTTATCAAATTGGATGAAGAATGAAATAGCTTGATTAACTGACATATTCAAAACATCGCTGATATTTTTATCTTTGAATTTGATCTTTAATATCTTTACTTGAAATCTTTTTCCTCCACATTTTTCACAAGTAACAAATACATTCGGTAAAAAGTTCATTTCAAATTTAAGCACACCCTCACCTTTGCAATTTTCACAGCGACCACCAATTAAATTGAATGAAAAATCAGTCGCTTTTAATTTTGCTTTTTTAGATTCTTTTAGATTGGAAAATAATTCTCTAATTAAAGTAAATACTCCTGTGTATGTAGCCGGGTTAGAACGAGAATTTCTACCAATTGGTGATTGATCAACAATAACAACTTTATTAATATTTTCCACACCCTCAATTTTGTCATGTTCGAGCGGTTGAACTTTAGCTCGATAAAATTTGTTTTGTAAATAATTAGCTAAAATATCATTGATTAAAGTTGATTTACCACTTCCAGAAACACCGGTGACTGAGACTAAACTTTTTAATGGAATATTAACATCAATGTTTTTAAGATTATTTGCTCTGGCTCCTTTAATTATTATAAACTTATCAAAAATTTTTACTTTATTTCGTGAAACAATTTTTTTTTGCCCAGATAAATATTTACCGGTAATTGACTTTTGACTTTTTTCCATTTCTTCAATTGTGCCAGCAAAAATCAATTCACCGCCAAATTCACCTGCGCCTGGTCCAATATCTAAAATATAATCAGCACTTCTTATCGTCATTTCATCGTGCTCAACAACAATTACTGTATTGCCTAGTTTTTTTAAATCATTTAGCGAATCAATCATTTTTTTATGATCTGCTTGATGTAAACCAATTGATGGTTCATCTAAAATATATGTAACGCCAATTAAGCCCGAACCAAGTTGAGTAGCCAACCTAATCCTTTGGGCTTCACCTCCGGATAATGTTTGACTATTTCGAGATAAAGATAAATATCCAAGCCCAACTTTATTCAAAAATAACAGTCTTTTTTCTAATTCGCTGAAAGCTAATTGCGCAACTTGTTTTTTAGTCTCGTCTAGCTTTATGTATATTGCTTTTAACAATTTTGGTAAATTTTCAATAGTGCAATTGCTTATTTCTAATATATTTTTGTTTGATAGTTTTATGTTTAGTGTTTGTTTATTTAAACGTGCTCCGTGACAACTTTCACATATCTTGTCTGTCATATATATTTCAATTTCTTTTTTGATATAATCACTCTCTGTCTCTTGATATTTTTCTTTTAATATTTTGATGAGACCTGGAAATTGCAGATTTTCAATTCCCTGGAAAAGATTTAATTTTTGAAAAGCGGATAAATCCTTAATTGGTGTATTTAGACAAATTTTATTTTCAAATGCCGGTTTTGATAATTGTTTAACCCAATAATTGTTAATGTTTAATCTTTGCCATATTCTGATAGCTCCTTCACGAATTGTTAAATTAGGATTTGGAATTAAACTATTTTCATTTATGACTTTATGCCTTCCAATGCCTTCGCACTTTGGACAAGCACCAGCTGGACTATTAAATGAAAAGTTTGAAATTGTAATTTCCACGAGATTTTTTTTGCATTTTTTACAACTAAAACTATTATGATTCTTTTTACTATTTTTTTCTGCTAAATTATTACAATCTGGGCAATAGACATCAGCAATATTGGCAAATAAAATCCGTAAATAATCGTAAGTGTCACTCATAGTACCAACGGTAGACCGTGAAGAACGATGGGCTGTAAGTTGGTCAATTGCGATGGTTGGTGAAAGATTTTTTATTTCATCCACATCTGGTTTTTCTAAAGCTCCCATAAATTGTCGAGTAAAAGAAGACATGCTTTCTAGATACCTTCTTTGTCCTTCGGCAAAAATCGTATCGAAAGCAATTGATGATTTCCCACTTCCAGATAGTCCAGTAATTACAGTAAATTTATTATGAGGAATTGAAAAATCGATATTTTTTAAATTGTTAACCCGTGCTCCTTTAACAATAATTGATTCTGTTTGATTGCTATTATTTGTTTTTGCCATTTCGACAAATAATTATAATATATGATAATGACTATTGCAATACTATTTTTATTTGGTATATTTTGAAATATAGATTTAAACAATTAATCATTAATTATCCACTATTGTTAAATCTCTTAGAGAAATAGGTTATTATTCCTCTTTTCTAAATAGATTAAACTTTTTGTGGACATCCGGAATTTTTTCTTTTAAGGAAAGAAAATCACGGAACGGAGGTAATTTATGTCAAATCAAGAAGAAAGTCAAAATGGGGGAACAATCGTTGGGTCGAATGTAAAATTAACTGGTGTTTTAAAAGATATTAACGATATTATTATACACGGAAAAGTAGAAGGTGAAATTGAATCTCAAAAATCGGTTGTAATTAGTGAAAACGCTTCAGCCAAAGGTCCAATTACAGCCGACCAAATCATTATCTCTGGAAGTGTTAATGGTTCAGTAACAGCTCATACAAAATTTGAATTACTGCCCGGTGGAAATGTTTCAGGGAGTATCACCACTAAAGATTTGGTTATTCAATCGGGCGCTTTGTTTAACGGTAAATGTATTATGATAGCTGGTAATGAAAAAAATATTGAAGTAAAGCCAGACAAAGAGATTAGTAAAGAAAATACTAAAGAAACCAACTACGAGCTTGAATAAATATTTTAATAAATTGAAAATTATCCCGACGATATTTTGAATATGTCGGAATCCCGATTGAAACATCGGGAAGGATTGTAAATAAAAGTTATGTACTACTATATTTTCGAACCGGCAAAAATAGTGCGTGAAAGTAAGTGGCAAAAAACAATTAAAGAAAAATTATCTGAATACCAAATCTCTGGTGAATATACAATTCCATCTCCAGCTCGTACTATTGAAGAAATTATTATGATAGGACTGTCAAAACAGTACTCAACTTTTGTAATTTGCGGGAGTGATAATTTTATTAATAAAGTGATTTCAATATTAATAAATATATATTATAAAGAACCGAGTTATCAAATAGTTATCGGCTTAATACCATCAAATAAAGATAGTCTAATTGCTGAAAATCTTAACTTTAAAAATCTTGATGAGATTTGTTTGGCATTACAACAAAGATTTTTTACAAAATTTTCAATCGGACATCTAGAGCCTAACAAATTTTTCTTTTCTCCATTACTTATCAATCAGAAAGAAAATGAAAAATATATTATTTCAACATCTAATTATCAAATATTTACATATTGTTATCAAATAATCATTGATTCAGAAATGAATTTAAGTATTATCTCAAAAGACAAATCATCATTATTGAATAAATTATCCGGTTTTTTTGTTGATCATAAACAAATTGCAACAAGTATTTCAAAATTTAGTCATAAAAAATATGTTATCCGTAGCGAAGATGGATCAAAACCAGTTTACCGAGGAAGTGAAGTAATTGCCAAAACACCGATCTCAGTAACACGAATCAGGAACCTCTTGAATATTATTGTCAAACGTGGTAATATAAAAATTGTCAAAAACGAAAAAGGAGATTGAATAGATAAACGAATTATTATTAATGACGATATTAAGGCAATTAGTGCTTTAGTTATTGATGAGAACGGCAAAAGTTTAGGAGATTTAAGTTTAGATCAAGCTAAATACTTAGCTTATGGAAAGGGACTAGATATAATTTTGATTTCGAAAAATCAGAGTAGTACGGTTGTTAAAATTGCCAGTTTCGATAAAATACGCTACGAGAATCAAAAAAAAGATCAAAAGAAAAAAGCTAAATCATCGCAAATTAAAGAGATTAGATTATCGCCCAATACTGGTGATCATGATATAAACACTCGTGTTAGAAAAGCTAAAAAATTTATTGAAGATGGTGATAAAATTAGAGTTACAGTAATTATGAAAGGCAGAGAAAATATTTACAGTCAGAAAGCATTTGAAATAGTTGAGAAATTTGCTAAATTAGTTGGTAGAGAAGTTGAAAAACCAATCCAAAAAATGGGTAATCGAGTGATTGGAAATCTAAAATAGGAATACAGGAATTAAGGGATATAGGGATATAGTTAATAATTAATTAAAAAATAATGCCAAAATTTAAAGCTAAAACGACTGTCAAAAAAAGAATTTCTAAGATTACAAAGTCAGGAAGACTTTTACGAAATAAAATGTCAGTCCGTCATTTAGTTCGTCATAAATCAAAAAGAGCTAAACAAAATCGAATGTCAAAGCAACCGATTAAATTAGCTGATATTAAAAAAATTAAACAACTTTTAGGAATTTGATGGCAAGAGTTAAAAGAAGCACATTTGCTCGTAAGAGACATAAAAAAATTTTAAAACAAGCCAAAGGTTTTCACTTAGGTCGAAAAAATATTTTTCGTTTAGCTAACCAGGCGCTTTTGAAATCCAGGCAAAATCAGTTCAAAGGAAGAAAAAATAAAAAAAGAGATTTCAGAAGACTATGGATAATTCGTATTAATGCAGGTCTTAAAGCATTTGATATTACTTATTCTAAATTTGTCAATCTTCTTGCTCAAAAAAATATAGAGCTGGATAGAAAAATATTAGCTCAACTAGCCACCGAGTACCCAAGTGAATTTAAAAAAGTGGTTAAAAAAGTTATTTAATATCATCTTTTCATCCAGGGAAATTTGTACCATTTTTTAACAATTTTTACTTTTAGGTTATTTTTACAACTGACGCAATAGTTAGCACTTTTATTAGCTATCATTCTTTTAGGATCAATTTTTTTGTTGCACTTACTACATACTCCATAAGTACCTTTTTTAATCTTTTTAATAGCCAATTTGACTTCAGATAATCCTTCATCTAATTTAGACTTCAAACCAATCTGTCCAGAAAATTCTTCAATTTCCTGAGCATTTTCACTATCAGCCGTACCATAGTCGTAAAATTTTTTGAGTTTTGTTATTTCTTTTTCCAATTTATTTTTTTCATCCTCAAGCATTTTAAAAATTTTCTTTTCTTCCACACTTAACTCACGCCCAATAATTATTTCTTTTATTTTCTTTCTTATAGCCATAAATATTTTTTAACTATTAAACAAAAAAGATATTAGATTGATCTTTTTATTTATTATCAATCATCTTTATGTTATATTATAATATAAAGTTATGGAGGGTGCAACACTTATTTTCAATCTGGCGATAATTTTTCTTAGTTCGTCAGTATTTGGTCTGTTTTTAAAACTATTAAAACAACCATTAATTATCGGCTACTTATTAGCTGGAATTGTCTTAGGTCCTTTTGGTTTTAAGGTTATCGAAAACACAACTCAAATCCAAGAGTTATCTCAGTTTGGGATTGCATTACTATTATTTTTAGTCGGTTTAGAATTTTCTATTTCGAAATTAAAATCATTCGGTTTATTATCTTTTTTAATTGGTTTATCACAAATCATTTTAACTGGTATTTTCTTCTTTTTCATATCAATCTATTTTTTTGGCTTTGATGCTAACGCCAGTTTTTATTTTGCATTAGCTTTCTCGTTTAGTTCCACAATTGTTGTTATTAAATTTCTAAATGACAAACGAGACCTAAATTCACTTTTTGGACGAATATCAATCGGGGTTTTGCTTGTTCAAGATATTGTAGCTATTTTATCCTTAATATTTATACACGGTTTTATTAGTTCAAACAGTACAACATTGAGCTACGATTTATTGAAATTAGCTAGTTCGTTTTTGATATTAGTTGCTTCAATCTTTATTATTGCCCGAGTTGTTCTGCCTCCAATTTTTAAACAATTTGCCACCAATCAAGAACTGCTCTACATCTCATCGATTGGTTGGGCGTTAGGAACCGCATTAATTACACACTACTTAGGATTTTCATTAGAAATTGGAGCTTTTTTGGCTGGTGTAGGAATTGCAAATTTACCATTTTCAATCGAGATTTCATCTCGGATTAAAACTTTACAATTATTCTTTACTGCAATATTTTTTACTACTTTGGGACTTTCTGTATCATTACAGAACATTTCAAACCAATGGGTAATAATTGTTTGGTTTTCCGTATTAATAATTTTAAGCCGTTTTTTAATTTTAAATTTTTTAACTTTTATTCATGGTTTTAAATGTCGAACTGGCTTTATGCTCTCATCTTTATTATCGCAAGTTTCAGAATTTTCTTTGATATTAGTCACATCAGGTTTTGCCTTAGGACATATCGATCAAGAAATTGTTTCTATTGTAACTATGGTAATGATTATTACGATAGTCATTTCGACTTATCTTTTTGAAAATAGTGATTATATTTATCCAGTTATTCGTCCGGTGCTTAAATTTTTTGAACGAAAAGATCATTTCCAAGACGATAGATTTTCTATTGACAAAGACTTCAAAAATCACATTATAATTTTTGGTGCTAATCACTTAATTGATCGTATTTTAAATATAATGAAAAACCATGATATGGATTTTGTGATTGTCGATTTTGATCCTGATGTTATATCATCATTAAAAAAGAAAGGTATCGACGCAATCTATGGAGATATGAGTGATCCTGAAATGATAGAACAAATAAATATTGATAAAGCAAAAATCGTTATCTCAACTACGCACGAACTCCATGACGATCTAAATATTTTATCTAAGTTAGATTTGATGAATCGCAAATGTTTAACCTATATGACTGCCTACTCACCTCAGGATGCTTTAAAATTGTATGAAAAAGGTGCTGATTTTGTTATTTTACCAAACCACTTATCTTGGGATGCATTGAGTATGCTGGTCAAAGATGTTAAGCTGAAAGACTATAAAAACTTTCATAAATTTTCACAAAGTAAAAAAGAACAACATATAAAAATATTAAAAAAATTCGATTATTAATAACTTGTTATGAAAAAAATATTTAAATTAGTGTTAAGTTTTATTAAAAATATTGCTCTCGTTTTTATTTTGGCTTTTTTTATTAAATATTTTTTAATTCAAACATTTTTAGTCGAAGGAATTTCAATGTTACCTAATTACAAAGATAATGATTTTGTAATTGTTGATAAAATATCTTATCAAGTTAGAGAACCAAATTATGGTGAAGTTATCGTGTTTAAACCGGAATTACATAAGGATATAAATTATATAAAGAGAATTGTCGGGTTACCAGGTGATAAAGTTGAAATTCAATTGGGTCATATATTTATCAACTCTACACAAGTCATTGAACCATACTTGAAAAGTAATTTAATCTATTATGAAAATAATAGAGATTATTACTATTCAAAAACATTAAATAAGGATGAATATTTTGTTTTAGGAGATAATCGTAATAATTCACAAGATTCTCGTTCGATTGGACCAATCTCCAAAGAAAATATTACTGGTCGTGTTTTTTTAGTTATTTACCCGTTTTCTAACGCTAGAATTGTACGTGCTAGCGAAGGTTTCAAGGACCCAGTGTATTAGTCGTTAATTGTTAGTTAACCTTGTATCTCCAATTATTTGGAAGTTTGTATAATATATTTTTAAGCTCTTTTTTTGTAGTTTCTTTTTCACCTTTCTTAATTTTTATTTTTAAAAACATTTGCCAGAATTTAGTTTTTGAATTATAGATATTTTCTGTAAAATTATTACAAATTATTTCATTAATTTTATTTAAATTTTGATATATAATTTTTGAATCATTTTTTAGTTTAAACGGATTGTTATCTTGTGCCACTAAATTAATGACAGAATAAAAAGGTTGTAATTTATAATCCCGTCTTTTTTTTAGAATAGCCTGATAAAATTTTTTTAAATCATTTTGAGTTTTTAATTTAAAAAAATTATTTTCTTCGTCTTTGGTGGTAATTATTAATTCTTTTATTGCCATTTTTTTTAAATTTGACAAGATGGCGATTATTTTTTCATCAAAGTTATAATTTCTACTACTAACCAAAAAATCGAAATTAAACATTACTACTCTCTCAAATTTTAAATTAAAATAATCAAATATTTTGCTCGTTGCTAAAACTAATTTATTTTTGTTATCGATGTTTCCGATATTATATGAACTAATTTCCGTATAATCGTTAGTAATATTTTTCACTAAATTTAAATTATCTTCTAGCCCAAAACGGATTTGTTTCAAATTAGCGCCATTACACAAATTACAAATATTATCAGCTAAATCTAACTGACATTTTTTACAAAATAGTTGTCCATTACTCTTGATTCCTGTCACATTTTGCCAACAATTTTTACATTTAACATATTCATTGCAATCGTTGCAAAATATGCTTGTTGAACGATAAATTGGATTATAAATCAAAATATTATTTGTCTTTTCAACCAGTGATTCTATATAAAAATTTAAGTCGTCACTTTTTAAATACGATTTAAAAAGTATTTTAGGCTGTTTATCAACTAAATAATTCCATTTATTATTTATAGACGAAATAGTTGGCGAAGTAGAAAATAGATATATTTTTATACCAAATTTTGACAATATTTTAACAATTTTTTCCGATCTATAGTTTGGGTGTGAGTTATTTTCATGTCCAATATGATTGTATTCATCAACTACAATAATATGCGCCAAATTTGATTGTAAAAAAATCGCTTGTCGAGTGCCTATTATTATCGATTCATCATTATTAGTAAATTTATGAATTAAATCATATCTATCATTTAAATTAAGAATATTAGAGTATATGTTATTTTTGTATCCAACAAGTTGAGCAAATTTTTCAGCCCGTTTTAAAGTTGCAAATGCAAATACTATTTTTTTATTTTTTATGATCAAATCCTCATAAAACTTTAGTCGCTGATTATCGTTTGAAAAATAGTACTCAACTTGTTTTTGATTATATGTTTTATCTTCAAGATTAAACATATTGTTTTCAACAATCTTTTTAGGAATATCACCATAAAAAGAAAATAAATTCTTACCGATTGGAGAATAATAATTGTTTGATAAATAATTGGCTAATTCAAAGTGAATATTATTATAAATTTTACCACTAACGATACGATAAATATTTTTAACTTTATAATTAACACTTCGATTTGTAAATTTAATTACAACTGCCAAAATTTTTCGGTTACGAAATGGTACTTCAATCAATTGACCAATTTTTATTTTATATAGATCCTTCGGTTTGATGGAATACAAAAGAGGTTCGTCATTATTTAATCGGTGATTGACATAAGCTTCAACATATTTCATTTTAATTTTAATTATACAATAATTTACTCTTTAACGTATAACCATTTACACACATCCTAGGTGTGTAAATGGTTATTTGGATTGATTAATAATGTTATTACCTGTATATTATTTATAATTTATGTTAAAAGTTATTACATATCCAAATCAAAAATTGACTAAAAAAACCAAGCACATATCTCGTATCAATGAGCCTGTTTTGAAGTTGATTGAAAAAATGAAAATTGTTATGTATGAATATCACGGAGTAGGATTATCAGCTAATCAAGTTGGTAAAAATATGGCTCTTTCAATAATTGAATATAATGACGAAAATATTTCTGATAAAAATATTCCTTTCTTAGTTCTTGTTAACCCAAAAATTATAAAAAAAGAAAAACCATACTTAACAACTGAAGGTTGTTTAAGTTTACCTAAACAAGAATTTAAGGTTGAGAGGTATGATAAGATTGAACTTTTAAATACTGATCTAAATAATAACCGTAGCAAAATTAAAACTAATGGTTTTTTAGCACAAATTATTCAACATGAAACTGATCATTTGAATGGAATATTATTGTGTAATATTGCAATCAACAATGAAAATATATAAAGTTCGTTTTTTTGGATCTAAATATTATAAACAATATATTTTGCCAGAATTAATAAAATTTTCAAACATTAAAATAGTTGAAAATGATAATTTTGATATCGGAATTGTAGCTGATTATGGACATATATTTAAACCAAATGAATTAAATTGTGCTAAATTTGGCTTTTTTAATTTTCATCCATCCGACTTACCCGCTTATCGTGGATCAACTCCTTTACAAACAATGATATTAGATGGCATTAAACAATCCTGCGTTACTCTTATTAAAATGAATGAAAAAATTGATGCCGGGGAAATAATTTCTAAATATATTTATAATTTATTACCCTCGGACACAACTAAAACTTTAAAGGAAAAAACTGCTTTAATTGCATCAAAAATGCTTAATGATATATTCTTATTTTTGAATGGCAAAATAATGGCAAAAAAACAAAATATTGATAAAATCTTAGATACTCAAAAATTAGAAAAAAAAGAATGCAAAATCAATTTCAACGATTCTATAATTATCGCCGATAGAAAAATAAGAGCATGTTTTTCAAATCCAAAAGCTTATATTTTATATAATAAAACACGGCTAATTATTCACACTGCAAAAATTATTGATAATTGTTTAAAAATAGAAGTTATTCAGAAAGAAGGTAAAAGACCACTTACATTTGATGAGTACAAAAAAGGCGAAAAAGATAAAATATTGCTTGACAAATTATCAAAATTTTGTTAGACTAGAAAAGTAAATGCTTGATTAACAGATAATTTTAAAATGCTTAAAATCAGATTACAGCGAGTTGGACGCAGAAATTTAGTGCTTTATAGAATTGTAGTGGCTGAGCAGACTGCACCGGTAAAAGGAAAATTTATTGCCAAGATAGGCACTTATAATCCGAAAACCAAAATAATTACTTTGAACAAAGAAGCTGTTTTAAGGTGGTTAAATTTTGGCGCTCAACCGACCAATACAATATCTAAACTTTTTAAAAAAGAAAAAATTGAACATAAATTGATATCTGTACATACTTTTAACAAAAAAGTAAAAAAGAAAAAAGATAGTGATAAAAAAACTAATAATCAACTCAACTCGCCAATGGTCGAAAGCGAGATAAATAAAGATGAAAAAATTAAAGAAAATAAAGAATAAAAAATAATTTAATCAATAGGAGTAATTATGGCAATAGAAAATGATCAAAAATTTATCGAATATATTATCAAAGAGTTAGTTGACGCCCCAGATAAAGTAAAATTAGAAAGAACCATCGACGAACGAGGTGTTCTTTTGACTTTAACTGTTGACCCAATTGATATGGGTAAAGTTATTGGAAAGGGTGGTAACACCGCAAAAGCTGTTAGAACATTATTAAGAGTTTTAGGCGCTAAAACCAATTCTAGAATTAATTTAAAAATTAATGAACCAGAAGGCTCAACAGATGGTTTTAATCGTGTTAATAATGAAGATTCTCAAACAACTAGTATCAATGCTGAAAAACCGATTGAAGAAGAAAAACCATTTGTAACAGTGGATACATCTGACGATGAAAAAACTACCGATATAGTTTAATATTTGAAAATACAGTTTAAGCAAAAATCCAGTCTTACGACTGGATTTTTGGACTATTTAGAGCTATAATTAGCCAATGAAAATATTTTATATTGTTTCGTTATTCCCTGATTTTCTTCAATCATTCAAAAACCATAGTATGATTTATCGGGCTGAAAAAAATAAAATAATTAAAATAATTCCGATTGATTTGAGAAAATTTGGGATTAATAAACGAAAAACCGTTGATGGAACGCCAGCCGGTGGAGGCGGAGGTATGATTCTACGAGTTGATGTAATTGTAAAAGCTTTAGAATCTATCAAAAAAAAAGATAAAAACCTTAAAGTAATTTTGTTAGATCCTCGTGGTAAAATATTTAATCAAAAAAAAGCTATTTCAATCGCGCAATCTAAACATAATTTAGTTTTAATCTGTGGGCATTATGAAGGAGTAGATGAACGAATTAATGATTATGTCGATGAAAAAATATCCATTGGTAAATATGTCTTAACCGGTGGCGAAATTCCCGCTATGACAATCATTGATGCTGTTTCCAGAAATATAAAAAGATTTTTTGGGAATAAAACACCTTATTTAAATGAATCGTTTACAACCGATAATTATTTAGAATATCCTCAATACACTAAGCCAAATGAATTTGAAGGTAAAAAAATTCCCGAGATTTTACTCTCGGGTAATCATAGAGAAATTAAAGACTGGCGGAATGATGTTTAGAATAAGCCACCTTAGATATTACATTTTTCACCATTTTTTCCGCCTCATCTATTAGTTTTAAACAAACCCTTATTAAGGATGCTGATATTTCATCTTCATCAGCAGTAATTTTGAACTGGTTTTTTAGTGCTTTTCAACATTTTCTAAACATTTTGTATCATGAATCAATAATTCTGCCGGCTTTTTCCTGCTTTGTTGTAATAGTTTACGCATACACTCGTCCAATTCAAAAGCATCAATGTTTTTAGTTATTATTGCCATTGAGTACCACCTCCTTTTCTGAATGGATATTTACTCTGGTTTCAAGGTACACTGACCAAAAAGATATTCATTATCTTCATCGTAACCAATAATAGAATCTATTATATGTGGAGTATTCAAGTATTCTGCATCTATTATTGGGGTTGGTAATCGCAAACCAACTTCCAAATTTTGAGTTAATTTTATATCAGAATATTTTTTCCCACTCTGTATTCTATAATTGGCAATTCCAATTACCTGAATATAGTAAATAATATGACAATAGTCATTTTCAATAACAATTGCATAAACATTTCCAATATTATTTATGCTTGGAATAATCTTGTTATATCTTTTTCCTCGATATTCTTCTAACATTATTTCCTCCCTATCAAGTTGCGAATAGATAAAAACTATCATAAATTATTTATTTTGTCAATATTTCGACTTGACTTTTTACATATTTTACCTATAATAGTAATGTTACAATAAACAATATGATAGATAGATTTAAAAAAATCGTATTAATTAAAAAAATGGTTTCTAATCTTCCATGCCCGATCTGCAAAAAACCATTTGAAAGAAATAATATCTTTATAAGAGGAGAGGTTGATAATTTAATGATTGTCGATTCAATTTGTAATAATCATCAAAATAATAAATTATTCAATTTAATGATAACAATTACGAGTAATGGAGATCAGCCGGAAACTTTAAATTACAATGATTACTTAGATTTTAAAAATAATGTAAACAAGTATGACCAATCTAGATTATTGTCTAAAAGTAGAAATAAGAAATAAAGAAAAAGCTAAATTCCTCAGGGCTAAAGGTTTGACACCACTAGTTTTGTATGGTCATGGAATAAAACCAATTAGTTTATCCGTCAAAAATACTGTTTTTGATAAACTATTTTCAGAAGCTGGTAAAAGTTCCATAATTAATCTTGAAATAAATGATGGGGAAAAATACAAAACAATTATTCATGATGTCCAATTCCATCCAGTCAGTGACAATATTCTTCATGCCGATATTTATAAAGTTTCAATGAAAGAAAAAATTGAGACTGAAATTCCAATTATTTTTGTGGGTGAATCAAGAGCAGTTATTGAATTGGGAGGAAGTTTAATTACAAATAAATCATCCTTAAATATTTCGGCGTTACCAACCGATTTAATTCATGAAGTTGAAGTTGATGTATCAATTATTGATAATTTTGAAAAACAAATTCATATTCAAGATATTAAACTTCCTGACACTATTGAGATATTGGATGATATTGAAGAGGTTGTAGCTTTTGTCCAAGAACCAAGAAGTGAAGAAGAATTAGCTGAACTGGACGAAAAAATTGAAGAAAAAATTGATGAAATTGAAGTTGAAAAACACGATAAACAAGATGAAGAAGGCAGTGAAACTGAGACAACTGACGAAACGAAACTCAATCAACAAACAAAAACATGAACTCAAATAAAAAATAACTAAACTTTAGTTTAGCTTGATGATACTTTTTTTATTTTGTATTTTTTAAATGTAAATACGCTAATCGCTGATAACACAATTATTGCGATAACAATAAAAACTATGTTTATTTTTTTATTTTTACCGGTTCCGACCAATTGAGTCAAAATATTGTCTTGTTTCGGTTGGCTGGAATCTATGTTTTTGCCATAAATATCATCATAAACTAAGTCAATTTTATCTAGTTCTTCATTACCAAATTGATAACTCGGTACTGTTGACGAGGTTGTAGTTGATTCTTTTTTGTCTATTGAAGTGGTTGAAGTACTAGTTCTTGTTCCAATGATTATCACACCCGGAGATGTTGTGGTCGTGGTTGAATTAATTATTCTACTTGAAGAAGTAGTTGAAAATGGAGTTGCTGGAGTTGTTAAAGTAATTACCGATGTCGTTGTTGTTTGATTGGGTGGAGGCGGAGAGGTAACTGGAGTTGTAGTATTTATTACCGATGTCGTTGTTGTTTGATTGGGCGGAAGCGGAGGAGGTGGCGGAGCTATTTTTGTTGTGGTTGTGGTTAAATCGGGTTGTATGGTAGTTGCTGTAGTCGTTAAATTTGATTGCGTTGTTGTGGTCGTTACTAAATCAGGCGTTACAGTCACTGTCACTGAATCGGAAACAATAGTCACTCCGTCAGTAATTTCAATTAAATAAGTCTGTGTTTGTTGAGGCTGAATAATCCTTGAACCAGATTGAGCAATTGTGCCAAAAGTGTCATTACAATTAATTAAGTCAATATTTTGACAAATTTTTAGACTTGAATTCCCTGCTCCCGCAGAAGACCAAGATAAAGCAATCGACTGCCCTCTTCTGATTTGAGTTGGAACAGCCGTGATATCGGCTGTCAATGTGCTTGAACTATTTTTATCTCCAAAAATAATAACTGGAGTACTAGTTAAGGAAATATTATACAGATAATTGTTTTTTGTTAATACTTGAGCCGAATTTCTAGCATTATCGTTTAATAAATTAGCAGATTTTAAATTTTCTGCATTGGTTGCAATGCTAAATGATTCATTTGTATCCGACCATCCTACCCAAATATTTTCATTATTATCAGTAAATTTGTATATTACTGAATCATTTGTTTCTTTAATTATTGAATCAAATTTTTTACCAGATAGAAAATTATTTATATTTTTAAAGGCATAATAAATTGGTTTTTCTCTTCCATTTTCAGCTATTAACCCGTTTCTATTATCGTTACCGTCACTACTGTTTTGATTATCTTTAAGTAAATTCCAGATTATATTTTTAGATGAGTTTTTGCTAGAAATTGCGGTTATATTTTTGACCATATTATAAGCCAATTGATTTTCAGATTTTAATGTATCGTTTGCCATTGCACCGTTTGATTTAATATAAATTATCTCTTTATTATTTAAACCATCTGGATTAATAACTTTATATGCTTCGTTAAGAGCAGTTTTGTAACTAGTGTAGTTATTATAATTATCATCATCATAGATTTTTACGGCTTGATAATAATTTCTATTTTGGTTTGAAAAAACTTTACCGATTATATCAATGATAAATTTTGATTTTGCATCAGTTGTTATTTTTGAATAAAATGATATCTGGTCTGTGTAATTTATCAAATTACGATAATATGCGTCATTTGAGTTTTCAAAAACTATTCTTGCTAATTGAAAAGCTTCATCATTGTATCCAGCTTGGTATAGATCGTATACTCTGAATAATACTAACGACTTTAGTTCTATTCCTCCAGTTGTGTAAGATTTTCCATTTCGATTAAAATTATTTCCTAATGTTTCATAGATTTTTTCCCAACCATCACCGGTGATCAAAGAAGTTTCTGGATCATCAATTTTTCCAGAATAAGTTATGTATTCGGTGTTTACATCAGTATTTACAAAACTATCTTTAATAAAATTTTCAAATTGAGAAAAATGTTCATTTTTTGGCATAGATAACTTCTTTGGATCATAAAGACCATTTATGTTCTCAACTTTTGACCAGCCAAAACCGGTTGACAAACTTATAATTATCTTGTTACTAACCGATAACAGACCGTTGCTTGAATTAAGGTTTGCGTAACAATTACTAGTATCTTCATCATATGCTTTCCACTCAACTGGATATGAAAACAAAGTATATTTTACTCCTAGATCGGCAATTTTATCCGTGTGGTTATTTTCTTTTAGCACAACTCCAAATTCTTTTGATCGAGTGGTATTTGTATCTGATTTTGGTCTATTCTTATTGATAACTAAAAAAAATACACTACTAATTACAACTACCCATAAAAGACTTAAACCTTTTTTTACAAATTCCCTTTGTATTATCATAATATTTACTCTTATGGAGTCGCTTTTTTAATTATTTTTACAAAATCATTAATAGAAACACTTTTTAACTCTTTTTCATTATATTTTCTGACTGTCATCGTTAAACTATCAATCTCTCTTCTACCGATAACTGCCATATACGGAATTTTTTCATTTTGTGAAAATTTTATTTTTTTTGAAAGTGTTAAATTTCTATTATCAATTTCTGCTCGAATATTATTTTCTTTCAATTGACTCAATATTACTTCTGTTTCATTGATGAATTTTTCAGAGATCGGTAAAAGGCGTATTTGCACCGGTGAAATCCAGATCGGTAATTCACCCTTAGTATGTTCTAACAATATACCAATAAATCTTTCTAATGACCCATAAATAACTCGATGAATAACGACCGGTGTTTTTTCTAAACCATCTTTGTCAGTATATTTAAGATCAAAGTTTTTTGGAATTTGAAAATCTAGCTGTAATGTACCGGTTTGTCAACTTCGTCCATAGTTATCATTCATTAAAATATCAATTTTAGGTCCATAAAAAGCTCCATCGCCAACTAAAATATCATAATTTTTACCTGATTTTTTTAATACTTTAACTAAAATATTCTCGGATTTTTTCCAATCTTCTTTATTACCTATAAATTTATCAGGTCGAGTTCCTAATCTAAATGAATAATCTATATCAAACAATTTATAAAATTTTTCAACTAGACCAATCAATTCTAGATATTGACTTTCTATATTATCACAACTAATAAATATATGCGCATCGTCTTGACTAAATTCTCTAACTCTTAATAAGCCATTTAATGTACCTGATTTTTCTAATCGATGTAATGTGTCAGTATCCGATATTTTTAATGGTAAATCTTTGTAACTTCTAATTTTATGTTTGTAAACAATCATTGCATTGGGACAATTCATCGGTTTTAACCCATAAATTTCTTTTTCTTTAGTATTTGCTATAAACATATGTTGATTGTAATGATCCCAATGTCCTGATTTTACATAAAGTTCTTTTTTATTTATCAATGGTGTGCGATATTCTTTATAACCAAGTGCTTCATGGGTATTCCTCCAATATTCAATTAGTTGATTAATAATTTTCAATCCCTTATCAGTCCAATATGCCATACCGGGAGCAGTTGGGTCAAAAAAGAAAAGATCCATTTGTTGCCCAATTGTTTTATGGTCCAACCCAGACAATTTTTCTTGATTTTCAAGATATATTTTTAATTCATCGGGAGTTTCAAAGGCTACACCATAAATTCGAGTTAACATTTTATTATTTTCACTCCCCCGCCAATACGCTCCAGCTAATTTTGTTAGTTTAAAAGATTTAACATCGATTTCGTCTGTGTCCGCAATATGCGGACCTTTGCATAGATCAATAAAATTTCCTCCTTCACTACGATAAATTGTTAATTTTTTTTCTTCGATTTCTTTGATTAACTCTAATTTATATCTATTTTTTGAAAATATTTTTTTTGCTTCACCCTGGCTAATCCGTTTTTTAATAAACTTTCTTTTTTTTTGGATAATTTCAACCATTTTTGTTTCAATTTTTTGTAAATCTTCAACACTTATATTTTCGTTTTTAAAATCAATATCATAATAAAAACCATTTTCTACAACAGGACCGATAGCAACTTCAACTTCTGGATAAAGATCTATAACACTTTCAGCTAAAATATGAGCTAATGAATGTCTTATTTTTTCAATATTTATATTTTGCATTATGTATAAATATTACCACTATTGGATTTGAATCTCAAATATTTTGCTATTCACGCAGTCTACCAGTATAATTTAATTATGAAAATAGTTTCACAAAACAAAAAAGTAGGTTTTTTATATCAATTATATGATAAATTCGAAGCTGGTTTAGTTTTATCTGGGATTGAAGTAAAATCTGCCCGAAATAAAAAAGTCAATATTTCTACAGCCTATATTAAATTACTCTATCACCAAAATATTAATCCTGAGATATTTTTAATTGGGAGTGATTTTGGAAATAAAGAAAATATCCGATCTATCAAGTTACTTTTGAATAGACAGGAAATAAATAAATTAATTGGAAAAGTGCAAGAAAAGAATTTTACACTTGTACCATTAAAATTATATTTCAAACGGAACATTTTGAAACTTGAATTTGCAGTTGCAAAAGGATTGAAAAAATTTGATAAACGAAAAAAAATCAGAGAAAAAGAAGAAAATAAACGGATTAGAAACATTTGAAATATTTAACAATAATTGCTATATTATCTTTATACGGGACGATTAGCTCAGTTGGTTAGAGCGTCACATTGACGTTGTGAAGGTCACTGGTTCGAACCCAGTATCGTCCACCAAATAACTTACTATATTTAGAAAGTTGTTTGTGCGCAATTTATTTTTTAATTGGTTTAAGAGTTTTAACTTTTGGCTTTACTGGAGTTACTTTTGGAGCTATTATTTCAAGAATTCCACTTTCCAATTTTGCTTGTGTGTTTTCACTATCAATTTTTTGGAGGAATGAAACACTTCTTTCAAATTGATTGTGCGCAAATTCTCTTCTTACATAACCCTTTTCTTTTTCGACATCCTTAACTTTTCTCTCACCTTTAATTGTTAAGTAATCTTCATAAACCTCAATATCAATATCATCATTATTGTATCCAGGAATTGCCAATTCGATAGAGTAATTATTTTCATTTTCAGACACATTTAAAGCTGGCAATATCTGACTTGACCCACGACTAACGGTGAAAGATTCATTAAAAAATCGATCGATTTCACGATGAAGATCTCCTAACCCATGAAAAGGTGAAAGAGGCATTAATTCTCTTTCCATACTATCTCCAATTAATTTATATTGATTACTGTCGACCTCAGTATCTTTTGTCTGATTAAAAAACAATTGATCAATAGCAGTATCAAATAGACTAGATATTTTATGAGCTAGATCTAAAGACGGAATTGATTTTCCGGTTTCTAGAGAAAATATAGTCTGTCTTGAAACTCCTAAGATATCAGCTAATTTTTCTTGTGAAAGTTTACAATTTTTTCTAAAA
The DNA here is from genome assembly GCA_002793435.1 of Candidatus Berkelbacteria bacterium CG_4_10_14_0_2_um_filter_35_9_33_12. GTDB lineage: Bacteria > Patescibacteriota > UBA1384 > GWA2-35-9 > GWA2-35-9 > GWA2-35-9. The sequence continues at coordinate 11,569 of PFQF01000039.1, read as the reverse complement.
TCACGTAGGTTTTGACAATAAATTTCTATTTCCATACTATAATTGTAAAGTAAACTTTACATTTTGTCAAGAATATACCGACCTTGCACACTTACCTGCCCGACACTATCTGTCATAACAGGCGGACAATATGTAAAAATGATTAAGTTGATATGTCGTGGTGGAGTCAGGGGGATTTGAACCCCCGTCCTGAAAGCTTTTGAAAATAGGTTGACAAGTTTATGTGATACTTTCGTTTTTTCAGCTAATTACTAAAGCTACCTTATTAGCTATAAATCGTCAATATGAGGGTTATTTGAAATTGGACGATTAACACTTTCAATAACCCGCTTGCTTAAAATTTAAGCAAAAGCTAATGCTGGTTTTAGACCACTAAAAGCGGTTTTAACCTTATTATATAAGTTGGCAATTATCAACTGTGTTTGATTATTTAAGAGGTAACAAACATCCTCTACTTGAACTATAGTCATCATTCTTCCAGTCGAATCTAAATGACCCCAAAACAAACTAATAATACAACATTATTCTTCTTGTGTCAATATAAACTTACTTTAGTTCTTTTCTAATTTTAGGATATTCTTGTATCAATACTGATATAATTGCAGCTGTTGGAATAGCTAAAATTACTCCCATTAATCCAGCAATTTTTCCTCCAACCAAAATTGATAAAATAATTATAACTGGTGATAAACCAATAACTTTTTGCATTATTTTAGGTACTAAAAACTGAGCTTCAAGTTGCTGAACTGCAGTGAACCAAATTATTATTAGTACCCATTTTATGGGCTCAGCTGGAAAAAAAAGAAATGCAACTATGACTGTCGGTATTCCTCCTAGAACAGGACCAACATACGGGATTAATTCGGTTACAGCTGTCCAAATTGCTAATGAAATTGCGTATGGAAGACCAATAATTAACAAACCAACAAAATTTAACAAGCCAACAATTAACCCAAGCCATAATTGTGCTTTTATCCATGAACCAATTTTGTAAACGACCCGACGCAAAATCTCAACAGTAGTTTCCCTGTTCTCAATTGGCAGATGTTGTTTAATAAAATTTCTTGCTCCGTGTTCTTCAATTAATAAATAAAAAGATAAAATAATGACTGTAATAACGGTAATAATCCCGCCAAAAAATCCTAAGGTCGTTGAATAAATTCGGCTTGAAAAATTGGTTAGTTCTTTTGCAAGTGAAACTAATCCTTCTTGAGATGAAACTATTACCGCTTTTAATGTGACATATTCAGGAGAATTAATTAAAGCCAAATCGGGTAGTTGTTTGGATAGCTCTTTTACTTCTGTAACCAGTGGTGGAAAAATCAGATAAGAAAATAAACCTAACAAAATTACCATCAATAAATAAACTAATATTATAGCTAATAATCTGGGTATTTTTTTTGAAAGTTTATTAACAACGGGTGAGATGACTGCAACAATGATTAATACTAACAATAAAATAAATAATATATCTTTTATTACCCACAATAACCAAAGTCCGGCAAGTACTATTACTAGCCGAATATAAGTCATCCAAGAAACATCAACTATGTTTATTTTATTCATATTATCGATAATAATAACACAATTTAATTTATTTTACACTAGTCTGGTCGGGGATGCCAGATTCGAACTGACGACCTCATCGTCCCGAACGATGCGCTCTACCAAGCTGAGCCAATCCCCGTTGGTGCCCTCGGTAGGATTTGCACCCACGACCCTTTCCTTAGGACGGAACCGCTCTATCTACTGAGCTACGAGGGCATAATTATTTTGGCGGTGGGAGTGAGATTCGAACTCACGAAACATTTGCATGTTCAACAGTTTTCGAGACTGTCCCGTTCATCCACTCCGGCACCCCACCGTTATTCGCTAATTCTTTTATAAATATCCATATAACCATCGTTAGTCTTCAGATATTTTTCCCTTTTTAAAGAAATGTTATTCAAATACTCTTATAGTTTCAATATTTTCGGCTTTTAAAGTATTATCGTCTATATCAATAATCACCCCTTCCAATTTTGCCGGGTGATCTTCTGGTTCTAATTTAAACGGTAATCCAGTCAAAAAACTATTGATAATCGATTCCTTTTTATCGCCTAAAATCGAATTAACAGAACCCGTCATCCCTGCATCTGTAATGTAAGCTGTGCCCTTGGGTAAAATTTCACTATCCGATGTTTGCACATGAGTGTGGCTTCCTATCACAGCGGTAACTTTTCCATCCGTATAAAAACCAAAAGCTCTCTTTTCAGAAGTTACTTCACCATGAAAATCAACCACAATTATAGCGTTATATGATATTTTAGTCAATAAATTATCGATTTTTTGGAATGGACAGTCCAAACCCTCTTTCATAAAAACTCTACCCATTAAATTTATGACAACGACTTTCTGCCCATCTATAACCTTTTCTATTGTACGATTAGCTTTTATTTTCTCGGGATAATTAGCCGGAATAATCAAGTGATTCTCTTTTTTATTAACTAAATCAATGGCTTCTTTTTTTTTAAATATATGGTTGCCCGAAGTAATTACATCAACCCCTGAATCAATTATTTCTCGAAGTATTTTTTCAGTAATTCCTGATCCATGAGCCGAATTTTCTCCATTCGCAATCACAAAATCAATTTTATTATTTTTTTTAATAGACTTTAATTGAGTCTTTAAAATATCCCTTCCAGTTTGTCCCACAATATCACCTATAAATAAAATCTTCATTTTTTACCTTGCTAGTTCGACTGCACGAGTTTCGCGAATCACATTAACTTTAATTTCGCCCGGATATTGAAGTTCATTCTCAATTTTATGAGCAATATCTTTAGCTAATTTTATGGCTTCTAAATCATCAATTTCTTGCGGATGAACAATAATCCTTACCTCTCTTCCAGCTTGAATTGCAAATGACTTATCAACACCCTTAAATGAATTAGCCACATTTTCCAATTCTGTCATCCTTTTCACATAATGTTCAACCGATTCTCTTCTTGCCCCTGGTCTAGCACCTGAAATTGCATCCGCAGCTTTAACAATTACCGCTTCGACAGTTTTCGGCTCAATATCATCATGATGAGCGCCAATCGCATTAACTACAACGTCAGATAATCCATATTTTTTGGCAATTTCCATTGAAATATGATGGTGAGCGCCTGATACCTCATGGTCAACCGCTTTCCCAATATCATGCAATAAAGCGGCTTTTTTAGCAACATTAACATCGGCTCGAATTTCTGAGGCTAATAATCCAGCGATTATCGCCACCTCTTTTGCATGATCTAGCTGATTTTGCCCATACGAAGTTCGGAATTTCAAACGACCTAATATCTTAATTATGTCCGGATGAAGACCAACTACCCCAACCTCGATGGCAACGTTTTCGCCAGCTTCTTTGATCTCTTTAGAAATGTTTTCCTCGACTTTCTTTAATACTTCCTCAATTCTTCCTTGATGAATTCTGCCGTCTGAAATCAATTGTTCTAATGCTAATTTCCCTATATATCTTCTAACTGGGTCAAAGCATGAAATCATAACTGAATCAGGCGAATCGTCGATAATCACATCCACACCGGATAATTTTTCAAAATGTTGAATATTTCTGCCTTCTTTACCAATAATTCTCCCTTTTAAATCTTCGCTGGGTAAATGAACAGTATATGTGGATATTTCATTCGTTTGTTCACCGGCATATCTTTCAACGGCAGTGGTTATTATTTTCCTTGCTTCTTTTTCAGCTTCTTCTTTGTGATAAGTCTTTATTTCTTTGATTTTTCTGACCAAATCATCTTTAAATTCTTTTTCTAAATTATCAAATAATATTTTTTTCGCATCTTTTTTATTCAATTTTGCAATACTCTCCAACTTTTTATTTTGTTGATTCAATATCTCGTCAATTTTATTAGTTTTTTCTTGAATACTTTTTTTATCACTATCGATATCCGAGCGAGTTTTATCTAAATCAATTGATCTTTTTTCTAAAGCTTTATCTTTTTCTCTTAATGTTTTTTCTATTTCATCTAAATCAACTCGTCTTTTTTCTACCTCTTTCTGCATTTTTTCCCGTATTTCAAAAGCTTCATCTTTAGCTTTATTCAAAAGATCTTTGTTTTTCTCTTCAGCATTTTTGAATTTTTTATCTAAGAGTACTTTTCTAGCCGCAAAACCTGCACCAGCGCCAACCGCTAAACTTCCTAAGGTAATCGAAATAAGTTGCCAAACTAATATAGTCATAAGATTCTCCCTTCTCAAGTCTAAATCTGATTATCTTTCTGTCATTAATCATATTTTGAGTTTATTATTAATTATTTTTGTTTTATTCTATTTTACACTTTTATTAAAAATATAAAAGGTTTTTGGCAGAGGTCGCCGAACGTAAACCTTTTTCTCCACGAGATATAGTACAAGCCAACTCATCTTTAACATAAAAAAAACTACCACTAAATCTCTTAGAATCAACATAAAACTAATTATATCTACTGGTAGCGCCAAGGGGAATTGAACCCCTGTTTCCAGGATGAAAACCTGGCGTCCTAGTCCACTAGACGATAGCGCCTTCATTGATCATTGAAATTTGAAAATTTAAAATTGTAAATTAATTAATGGAGGACCAGGTGGGGTTCGAACCCACGACCCATTGCTTAAGAGGCAATTGCTCTAACCACTGAGCTACTGGTCCTTGGTGCCGAGGAGAGGACTTGAACCTCCAAGAGCTTTCGCTCACTAGATCCTAAATCTAGCGTGTCTGCCAATTTCACCACCTCGGCAGTATAAATATAATATAGATTAAAGATTTTAGAATATTAATTTTTTATTTTTTATCTTTAAACTTTTCACTTTTTTTGGTGCAGTATTCTTGAATTAGTCCGAACCGCTTTCGCCACCGCAATCGGCGAGGAAGTCCCCCCGCGAAAATTCGGAAAGGCGGCGGAGCCGCACCGCTGACAATTTCAAGTTTTTCTTTGGCGGCATTAAATTAAAAATCAGATACCAAGTTCAGCTTTTTTCCGCTTTGTGAACTTGGGGTCTGCAAAATAATCTTCTTCATAGTAATCAGCTTTATGAAAAAGTCTATCCTCAACAAAACCATTTCTTTTAGAAAACACAAGCGCAGCAACTTGCTCCGCCACTTCATGTGGCATGAGCCAAAAGCTCGCGTCTGCGTTTGTGTTTTGAAATACAAATGGACGAGTGATGAGCTCATGGGGACAAATGACAGAACTTATATTCAAGACGAAAAAAGAAGTTTTATTTTTTTGTTCGGCTTCTTTTTTCATTCTGTCTTTTGTCTTTTCAATAACAGTCCACCATGACTTATGAACCGCCGGTTTGAATTTGTCGGCGATACCTCCAAAAATCAAAGCCCTAACTGGTAAGCCCACACCTTCAAGCGCTTCCGTCATCGCAAAAAAAGCATCGTGAGAAAGTTTTACAACCCGATCATCAATTCCGTCATTGTCGTTATCATTTGAAACATGAATATTACCAGTAGTATCTAGCTCAAATGGATATACACCAACCGCATGAATATATATAATTTTTTCGTAAAAACTTTTATCTATTTTTTGCGAGAAACTTTTACAAGCTTCTTTACTAGAAATATCACCTATGGAACAAATTAAAGTATTATCTGGCAAATATCCATTCGCACAAAAAGTATCAACTTTTTGTGCTTGTCGGCTCAAGCCGACTATGGTTGTTCCGTGTTCACGACTAAAACGAGCTAGACAAGCTGCTCCAAGGGCTCCAGTAACTCCGTTAATTATGATTAAAGTCTTCATAAAGATTAAAATATTTTCTTCCCCCAAAATTCGAAACCGTGAATTCGTTTTTACCCCCAAAAAAATTGAATACGAATTAGTTGCCGAGCGAAGCGAGGCGAACCTTTCAAACTTGCAATTTCCTATGTGGTACCGAGGGTGGGAATCGAACCCACATGATATTGCTATCGCAGGATTTTGAGTCCTGTGCGTCTTCCGTTCCGCCACCTCGGCAATAAATTTAGAATATTGAACACAGAATACAGAATATAGAATTTAGAATATTAATCTTTTATCTTTTCTATTTAATCTTCAATCTTATACATGAATCCAGCCGCCTTTTTATGTCCTCCGCCACCAAATATTTCAGAAATTTTTCCAACATCAATTAATTTATTTTCAGTTCGCATTGAGCCTTTTATTTCATTATTTTGACAAATAAAAACAGCGAAGATATTGATATTCTTATCCGAATTAATAAAATTAACTAATCCTGAAACATCTTCCTTACTACAGCCATATTTTTCAAGTTCTGTATTACTAATTACGGAATATAGTATACCATATTTTTGGTTAAATTTCAATCTTTCTATTGCATATCCCCAAAGTTTAACTCGCTTAAACTTTTTCCTTTCTTTCAAACAACTCATAGCTAATTTCAGCTTACCTCCATATTTAAGTAGATTGGAAACAACTTCTAATGTCCCTATATTAACATTTGAATGGAGCATTCCCCCTGTATCCGAATAAATTCCTAACAATAAGTAATCCGCTGTCTTGCTTTCGATTTTGACATTAAAATATTTAAATATATTGTAAATAATTTCAGAAGTAGAAGATTTTTCTGAATAAATTAAATATTTTGAAATATTTTTAATTTTAGTTCGGTTATGATGATCAACGCTAAAGATAATTTTGTTTTTAATGTCATCTTTATTTAAACCGGTTAAACTAAAATCGGCACAATCAACTATAAATATTAATTTTTCAAATATCGAATAATTTTTTAGATTCATATATCCATCTCGAAGTATCATAAACATTTCTGGCAATTCACCTGAACTATAAATTCTAACTTTTTTACCAAAATATTTCAGCAGATCTTTTAATGCCAACGATGAACCAACTGCATCACCATCAGGATTTTTATGAACAACTATAGCAATCTCTTCATAAGAAGAAATAACCTTATAAAAATTTGCTATCGATGTCATTTGATGAAGTATATCTTTTGCCCTTCGAGTGGCAAATCAGATTTCTTCAGCTTGAGAACTCCTACTATTGTCTCGCATCTTCCCAACATAGCAATATTAGCGACTGTTTTTCCTCCATCACCGAATGCAACAAGGATTCTTGGATCAAAAATTTTAATGTTTTTTTCGGTTACCGACATTTTTTTATCGTCTGAAAAATTTACAAAAAGAATCTCAACATCGGGTAAATCTTCTAATCTTTTTTCATCAAGTACTTTATTTATTCCATCTAAATATCCAAAACCGAATTCATCATCTTTTAAAACATACCCACCTTCACTTAATCCATAAGCCAAAACTCCACCTACTTCAAATTCGCCTGGTCCAGGTAATTTATAATCATTTATTTTAACAACTTCGCCGATAAATTTTATCGTTGAGATTTTATTTTTTACAACCAGTTTCCCCTCTTTTTTTGCAATTATCATTTTTTGTTTTTAGATTTACTTTTTAATGTTTTGGCTTTTGTTTTTACATCTTTTTTCTGTGTTTTTATAGTTTTATTTTTTTTCGCCAATTTTATAAGTTTTAAAGAAATCTTTTTATCTTTCAAATCTAAATCTAAAATTTCAAATTTGTACTTTTTATCTTTTTCCAAAACTTTATTCGGATCGGTAATTTTACTTCCCAGATTTGAAATATGCACCATTCCTTCCACATTTTTCATAACCTCTACAAATGCTCCATAGGGCGTAATACTGGTAATTTTTCCTTCGATTGTCTTCCCTTTCTTAATTTTACCCTCAGCTTTTTCCCATGGATTTTTTTCAAGTGCCTTGATTGAAAGAGCTAATCTGCCGTCTTTTAATGAAATAATTACCGCTTTAATCCTTTGACCTTCTTTATAGTTTTTTTTCCAATCTTCCTGTTTGTTCCATGTAATCTCACTGTAATGTATCAAACCGTCATATTCTTTTTTCTTGACATTTATTTTTACAAATAATCCGAAATCAACCATTGATGTAATAAGCGCCTCAACTTCTTTGCCTAATTCTAAGTTTTTTACATCCTCATCTTTAATAGATCCAACCGCAATTTTTTCTGAAAATATTAGTTTTTCTGAATTTTTATCCGCTGAAATAACTTTTACATCCATCAGTTCTCCGACAAAACTCTGTAATTTTTTTAAAATTAAACTTTGATTACCGCCTTCGACTTTTGGATAATTATTCGGCGCAAGTTGAGATACGGGAATAAAACCTTCAGTATCTTTGTACTCTGCAATTAAACCACCACGGTTAGCAGATTTAATTTTAACTTGAACATTTTCTTTGGCTTTCTTTTTTTCTTCCAAAATATCCCAGGCTCGATTGTTATCGGCTTGCTTAAGCGACAAAATCACAAAACCATTTTCATTTTCTGTCAATAAAACACTAGCTGTAATCACATCTCCTGTTTTAATATCGTTACAACTGTACGAAAATTCTTTTTCAGGTATTACTCCACTCGCAAGTCCGCTAACATCAACTGTGATTTTATTTTTTGATTTGGTTAAAACCTCAACTTCGACTGAATCTCCAACTGAAATAGGGACAATGTCTTGTCCATATTTTTCAACTAGTTCATCCATACTAATTATTTTTTTGTTTTTTGTTGCCATACTATTTTTTTCCTAAATATTTATAATAAACCGCTTCTTGTTTACAATTTTTTATGTCTTTCTTATAGTTAAATAATAAATACATTAATATATTAAATAACCAAATCACCAAGATTACTGTCAATAAATACCAAACGATTTGATAATTTAAAATTGGAAGCTCTTGCCACCTAAAAAATATTAACATAAGGTAAGAAATTGTGCAAGTATAGAGAAATAAAATTATTTTTTTTTGCAATTTTTCTTTAACTTTATTATTACTTAAAAAAAATAACTGGATAATTATATTTAAAAACAAAATCCCAAATGAAATATAGATAAACAAATAAAAAAATTTCTCATCGCTTTTTGGGAATGGTTGGTTTAAATTCTGAATTTTATAAATAAAATCTTTAATTTTTTCTTTTTAATATTTGATTTTATATGGTGCCAAGGGTCAGAATCGAACTGACGGCACGATGCTCTTCAGGCACCTGCTCTACCACTGAGCTACCTCGGCTTGGTGGGCGATGAGGGACTCGAACCCCCGACTTTCTCGGTGTAAACGAGACGCTCTAGCCAACTGAGCTAATCGCCCTATATTTCTAACTCACTAGGTTTAAAATTTAAAATTTTGAATTGAAAATTTACTTTTGGTACCCCCTGAGGGATTCGAACCCCCGACTTCCACGTCCGAAGCGTGGCGCTCTAATCCACTGAGCTAAGGGGGCTTAATGAACTATTGCAAATAGTAATATAGCATATAATAAATATAATTTCTAGCCTTACTAACCATACCAATACGATTTTAGTTCTAAGAATTTACCTTCTTGAATTGATTTTCTAATTTGTTCCATTAAATGGTTTACAAAAAATAGATTATGGATGGTAATTAATCTAATACCCAACAATTCATTTGCAATTACTAAATGTCTTATATATGTTGCAGTATAGGTTTTACATACTTTACAAGAGCAACTATCTGATAATGGTTTTTTCGAAATTGATTTTATTGAACGAATATTTTTTCGCCAACGATTTATAAAATTACCTCCGTCTTTCGGATAAATAAAATACATATTTCTACGACCTAATCTTGTAAACCAAACGCAATCTAAACTATCAATTCCTCTCTCGACAGCTTCAAAAATGTCATCAACATCACCAATACCGAGCATATGACGTGGTTTTTCGTCAGATAAATTTTTAATAATATATTCGGTAATTTCATTTTTACTAGTCTTTGTCTCGCCTAAAGCGCCACCAATCGCAATGCCATCAAAACATATACTATCAATATATTTTGTTGATTTTAGTCTTAAGTCTTTAAAAACGCCACCCTGTATAATCCCATATATTTTTTGTTTTTTATTATACGAGGCTAATGTTCTAGCTGCCCAACGATTAGTTCGCTCCATTGATTTTTTTGTATAATTATAATCGTGTAACGGAGAAGTACATTCGTCAAAAGCAAAAATAATGTCGGCGCCTAAATCACTTTGGATTTGCATCGATATTTCAGGCGAAAAAAAATGTTTACTGCCATCAATATGTGAACAAAACTCAATTCCCTTTTCAGTAATTTTAACTAAACTTTTTTTTTCAATTTCATTCATTCTTTTTCCTTTCGGGAAAAATCCAATTTTTCCAATGCTATGTTCTCTACCAGCTCCTAAACTCATTGCTTGAAAACCACCACTATCTGTCATAGTTGGAAGATTTAAATTCATAAATTCTGCTAAACCATTTAATTCTTTGACTACTTTTTCATTTGGACGCAAATGCAAATGATAAGTATTAGCTAAAATTAATTGAGTGTTTGTTTCCAATATTTCTTGACTTGATAAAGTTTTTACGGTTGCATTCGTGCCAACTACAGCAAAAAAAGGAGTGTTTATATCTCCATGGTCCGTAGATAATCTTCCAATTCTGGCATTGGTTTTTTTATCGGTTTTGAGAACTGTAAAAAAATTTTTTTTTATCAACATAAAACGGAGCGGGTGATGGGACTCGAACCCACGACCTTTTCCTTGGGAAGGAAACATTCTTCCGCTGAACTACACCCGCAAGAGTTAGATTTTATAAACCTTATCTCCAACTCGAACTTTGTCAACTACTTTGATACCAACTTCATCTCCCTTGTCGGCACTTTCGAGATCTTTTTTATCGATCTGAATTGACCTGACCGTCTGATCGCTGTTGGTAGTTGCTCCCTCAATTTTGATAGAATCCCCAACACTCAACTTGCCATCCAGCTTTATGACAGCCACTGAAATGTTGCCAAAATAGTGGATGACATGACCAATTAAATTATCTTTCATATTTTCGACCTCTCTTTCTATTGATTAAATTGTATTTATCTTATATCATATATTAAGAAATTAATAAAGATTAAAAATTTGGAAATATTTAGTGGATTGGTAGCTCAATTGGTTAGAGCATCTGCCTGTCACGCAGAAGGTTACGGGTTCAAGTCCCGTCCAGTCCGCCAATAAAACACCCCGCTAAGCGGGGTGTTTGTTTTTTGCTTTTATTGACATATCTTCAGCAAATTTGTGAAAAGATAAATACCGCAATCCAGTAAAAAATTGATAAAAATAATTACTATGCGGATGTATATCTTTTCTTTTAAATCCAATAATTTTTATTTTCCCTGTATTTAAGAAAAGTTTTTTAATTTGATAAACTAGAATTTTTACTTTAATTTTTCTAAATTTATCGCAAATCACGTAAATTATTTTATTTGGATCTACATCTCTTACAATTATTCGACTTATACCATTATAAATATTTTGAGCTGTATTTTTTGACTGATTTTCTAATACTATATGTATTCTCTCTGATTCCTCAGAAAGACACAAACGACTAAATATTTTATTTCTAAACCCGTAATTGATAAGGGTATAGTCAAATTTTTGCCACCAAATTTAATAAATAATTCGTCTGTTCTTTAACATTTAAGCTTCTGTGATTGTAACGCCAGA
>PFQF01000008.1:4204-9432 GCA_002793435.1 Candidatus Berkelbacteria bacterium CG_4_10_14_0_2_um_filter_35_9_33_12 | reverse complement strand
CTATTGATTCCGAAATTAATCCCGATATTGATGAAGTTAATAAGCCAGAAAATCGGTATGTAAAGGAAAACGTCCTGCCAAAAGCCGAAGATAATTTAGGTTTATCTGAAAATTTTACTAATCAAAAGAAATTAACTGATACAAATAATACAGATGTTAATGAAGCAATAAAACCACCCGTTGATCTTGAAAAAGCGGGAAAAATGGTTTTTGGGAAACGAGAGACAGAAAATTTTAAAGATTTAGCTGAAAGATTTAATCAAATAGTTTATTAATGCCTGAGATATTTTTATTTGGGTTAAGTTTAGGAATAGCCATTCTTGGTTTTAGTTTTTATAGTCACAATAAAGAGAAAATTAAATTTATTAAAACTATTACTAATATTGTAACCTTTAAAATAATTGTTCCCAAAGATACAATTCGTAAAGAAGATTCGAGTGCTAGTGATAGTGCTAAAGATTTTAAAGAAGCAATTGCACCAATGGAACAATTTTTTTCAGCGATTTCATCGATATTTGAAAGGGAAATTGTCAAAGATTATGCGAATATACAAGATGTAATTAGCCTAGAAATTGTTGCCAAAGATAATTTAATCTGTTTTTATTTGACTTGTCCAACCGATCATTCAGAAATGATAAAGAGGCAGATTTTAGCTTACTATCCATATGCAGTTATTGATGTTGTTCCAAATCATAATATTTTTGATATTCAAGGTAATGAGAGTCAATTTGTTTCTTGTGCTGGCTTACGAGCTAACAAACGTTTTATCTATCCGATAAAAACTTATAAAAATTTAGATGTGGATGCGCTTAATGGTTTAACAAATTCAATTTCAAAACTAGGAATGCATTCATCAGTAGCAATTCAGATTCAAATTAAACCGATTAGCGATCGCTGGAGGATCTATTCTGCTTTAGCGGCAAGAGAAGTTTTAGAAGGCAAAACTAACTATATTCACAGTAATTGGAAAACTCGGTTTTTAAATCAAACTCAAGAAATAGTTTTGAATTATATTGCAAAAAGTGGTAGTAAAGATGGGGGAGCGTCGGGAGGAAAAAGTTGGCGTCAAACACCGGTGCAAGATGATTTAATGAAAGCATTTAACGATAAAGCTAGTAAACCAGGTTTTAAGACTTATATAAGGATCGTTTCAGTTTCAGATGAAAAATCGGTAGCAGAAAACCACCGAGAAAATATTATTTCCAGTTTTTCTCAATTTAATGCTTCGGCATGGAATAGTTTTATACCAATTCGCTATACAATTAATAATTACCGAGTGGTAAAAAATTTTATTTTAAGAATTTTTGAAAACAAGTATTCAATGATTTTGAATAGTGAAGAAATCGCTTCAATTTTTCATTTGCCAACCCGTTTTGTTGAAACACCCAATATTCAGTGGTTGCAATCGAGAACTTTACCGGCACCAGCCAATTTACCAACTGAGGGTATAATTATAGGAGAATCGATTCATCGAGGTGAAAAAGTACCAGTTAAAATAAAAGATGAGGATCGACGACGACACATTTTTATGATTGGAAAAACTGGTGTTGGTAAAACGACTTTATTTGAAAATATGGTTGATCAAGATATTCGTAATGGTAAAGGGATTGTATATTTGGATCCGAACGGGGATGCTGTTCAGTCAATTTTGGAAAAAATTCCCAAAGAGAGAGCTGAAGATGTTATCTATTTTGATCCGGCTAATACTGAAAATCCAATGGGTTTAAATCTTCTAGAGTGGAGTAACGATGAAGAAAAAGATTTCTTAATTGCTGAGTGGCTTGAGATGTTTTACAAACTTTACGATCCTAATAAAACGGGAATTATAGGACCGCAATTTGAGCACTGGGGAAGAAATGCCGCTTTAACAGTTATGAGTCTTCCCGAAGGAGGCACATTAATCGATATTCCAAGACTTTTTACTGATGATCAATTTAGGGAACGAGCAATCAAAAGCGTTCAGGACCCAATTATTAGAGCGTTTTGGCAAGAACAATTAGCTAAAACAGCCGATTTTCACAAATCAGAAATGTATAACTATTTTATTTCAAAATTTGGACGATTTATGACTAACAAAATGATGCGTAATATAATTGGGCAATCAAAAAGCGCATTTGACATCAGAAAAATTATGGATGAAGGAAAAATCTTATTAGTTAATTTATCAAAAGGGGAATTGGGAGAAATGAACTCCTATCTTTTAGGTATGGTTTTGGTTTCGAAAATACAGTCAGCAGCATTTTCAAGAGCCAATATCCCCGAGACGGAAAGAAAAGATTTTTATCTTTATGTGGATGAATTTCAAAACTTTACCACCGATAGTTTTGCCACCATTCTTTCTGAGGCAAGAAAATATCGTTTATCATTAAATGTGACTAACCAGTACATTGCTCAGCTAACGGAAAAAATTAGAGACGCAGTTATTGGAAACGCAGGGACATTAATTTGCTACCGAATAGGAGCTGGTGATGCTGAATATATGGTTAAAGAATTCCCTGGTGTCACGATTGACGATATGGTAAATTTGGATAAATATACAACTTATACAAAATTGTTAATTGATTTAACGCCATCAAAACCATTTACTATGCACGGCGTTTTAAGCCCGATTGAAAAAAATCAAACGATGAAAGAAGCAATTGTACAATTGTCAAATTTAAAATATACTCATACCAAGAATGAGATTGAAAAAATACTTAACAAAAGATATGAAAAAGAAAAAATTGATAAAGAAAGCGGAATCAATGTGTTGGAATAAATTATGCCATTGTTAACTATTATAATCATCGCTTTAATTGTTTATGTCAGTATTATAGGCATTGGGGTTTTATGGTGGATGATTATCAAAAATAATCGATCTATCAGTCAAGTGGAGGATAAAAAATATATATTGCTAGAAATATTGGTGCCTAGAAATAATGAAAAGGGACCTTTAGCAGCTGAGAATATGTTTGCCTCGATGCACGGTATTTTTCAGGAAGAGTTAGAAAACCAAGAAAAATTGAGTTTCGAAATAGCGTCTAAAGGAAAATTTATTATTTTTTACACCCATATTCCAGCTCATTTGAAAGATTTTATTGAAGGACAGATTTATTCGCAGTATCCGACAGTTGAAATATCGGAAGTTAAAGATTATGCGTCCGTTGCTATGAGAGATCCGAACCAAAAGGCGATCGTTGGTGCCGAGTTAAAATTAAATAAAGATTATGTATTCCCGATTAAAACTTTTTTAAATTTTGAAGTTGATCCGTTATCGAGTATTACTGGGATGTTATCTAAAATTGAAGAAGGAGAACAGTTATGGATTCAAATAATTGTCCAGCCGATTGCTGATGATTGGCAAGAGAGGGGAGTTAAATATGTAAAATCGGTCAAAGAGACTGGAAGAGGACCAGAAAGTCTAGACTTTAAAAAAGAATTAAAAAAACGATTATCTGGTTTGTCAAAAGATTTGGCTCAGAGCGCTAAGGGGGTATTTGTATCATCGTCAACTGATGGGGCGTTCAAAAATACGAGTGGAAAAGATATCGTTTTGCCGGGTCCAGTCGAAGCCGCTTTATCGGGAATTAATGAAAAAATTACTAAGCTTGGGTTTTTAACTACGATCCGGATTGTGTGTATATCCAATGAAGAGGAATTATCAAAAAATAAACTGATCGGTCTAGTGGGAGCATTTAAACAATTTAATACAGTCAATTTAAATGGCTTTGGCATCAAAGAAATTTCATCGGGTCAGGAAATATTGGAAAATTATATTCTCAGAAAAACTAACACAGAAGCATTTGTTTTAAATATTGAAGAACTATCATCAATCTATCATTTACCCAATATATCCGTCGAGACACCATTAATTAGTTGGGCGGGCAGTAAAAAAGGAGAACCTCCATCAAACTTGCCAATAAAAAGTGAAGGAGATACGGATATTGTTTCGATAGGCGAAACAAATTTTAGGAATTACCGAATGCAATTTGGAATAAAACAAAAAGATAGGCGATTGCACATATATACAATTGGAAAAACTGGAACAGGTAAATCAACACTGCTTGAAAATATGATAATAGATGACATTTTATCGGGTAGAGGAGTAGCAGTAGTTGATCCGCACGGCGACTTAATCGAGCATGTTTTAAAATTTGTGCCGGATAATCGTATCGACGATGTAGTTTATTTTTCACCAGCTGATAGAGAATTTCCAATTGGTTTTAATTTACTTGAAAATGTTGACCCGGATTTAAAAAATGTTGTTGCGTCCGGCGTAGTAGGGATATTTAAAAAAATATTTGGAGAATCCTGGGGTCCAAGATTAGAGTATATACTACGAAATGCAGTTTTATCACTTTTAGATTATCCAGATGCGACGATGCTCGAAATTATTAAAATTTTAATCGATAAAAATTTTAGAAAGAAAGTTTTGGAATATGTTAAAGACCCAGTATTATTAGACTTTTGGTTAAATGAATATGATAAATATGATCAGAAATTTAGAACTGAGGCAGTGGCTCCAATCCAAAATAAAGTAGGACAATTTTTATCAACGACAACTATACGTAATATAGTCGGACAACCAGAATCAACAATTAATCTAAATAATATTATGGATCAAAAAAAGGTCTTATTGATTGATCTATCCATCGGAAAAATTGGGGAGGACACAGCTGCCTTATTGGGTTCGATGATGATTACAAAAATTCAACTTTCAGCTATGCAAAGAGCTCATATTAAAGAAGCTGAAAGAGTAGATTTTTATTTGTATGTTGATGAGTTTCAGAATTTTGCTACTGAAAGTTTTGCGACTATACTTTCAGAAGCTAGAAAATATCATTTAAATTTAGTTATGACAAATCAGTATATTGCCCAAATGCCTGAAATTGTTAAAGAAGCAATATTTGGCAATGTGGGAACATTAATCTCATTCAGAGTTGGAGCAGGAGACAGCGAAGCGTTAGTTAAAGAATTTGAACCGATTTTTGATGCTAATGATTTAGTTAATTTAGCTAATTATAATATTTATGTAAAAATGGCGATTGACGGGGTAACATCACCAGCATTTTCGGCAGTTTCCCTGGCTCCTAAAAAAGAAGGTTACAAAAATCGTGAAAAAATAATTAATCGTTCACGGGAACAGTATGCAAAGTCTAGGGAAGACGTTGAACAAAGGCAAACAGATGTTTCCGGATATTCCCAAAATAGTCTGGAAAATCTTGAAAACACTAAAGGCAGTAAGATTA
>PFQF01000008.1:0-4190 GCA_002793435.1 Candidatus Berkelbacteria bacterium CG_4_10_14_0_2_um_filter_35_9_33_12 | reverse complement strand
AATTTATATCAACAAGAGGGAGAGATATTTTTTAATGATGGAAAAGGCAATCGATGGTACATACAAAATAAAATTAAAAATAAAAAATCAAAGATAAAAAATATTGAAGAAAAGAAAAAATATACAATTACTGAGGATGTAATTGATCTTGAAAACGATTTACTTTTACCTCTAGATAAATTGTAATTATCCTCTATTAAAATCACTCCTTTCGGGGGAGAGGCGAAAACATTGGGGGAGGGCATATTTTAAGATTTAAGATAAAGGAGAAAAGATGATAGATAGACCAAGTCAGGAAGAGAGAAGAATTGGGAATTAATTCAAATTGTGCAAAAATATTTCAGCATAAAAAACGCAGTTTTTGAGTAGGCGAGAGTTGACGGTGGATAAAGATACAAAGACGCACAATGAAACTTGTGCGACAAAACATAACTAATTTTATAAACTAAACACTGCATATATGTATATGTGCTATTAAATATGTATATCAAATAATTTAAACCAAGATGAATTAAACTACAATCTTTCTTCATCTATTAATGTCTATATTTTCTATTTAAATTGATTAATAACTATAATTAAACACACTAATAACAGGTTTAAAACCGCAAAATTGCGATGTATGCAACATTTATTAAATTGATGATAAATTACTCACAGAACACAAAAAATTACACAAATAATTGCGTATGCAATATGTAACATTCAAATATATTTAATTTAGAGGTCGTTTATTGTGCCAAATTACTATTAAGTTTGAGGCGATAAAAATTGATGAGTAAGTACCAATAATAATGCCAAACAGTAATGTAAATATAAAATGCTGTAAAGTACTACCGCCCAATACAAAAAGTGCGGACAGAGCAAATATAAGCGTTAATGATGTGCTTAACGATCTAGAAAAGGTTTGGGCTAATGCGTGTGAAGTATTGATATAAAAAGAATTTCTAGGATTTAAAATAACATTTTCACGAATTCGGTCAAAAACGACAATTGTATCGTGAACCGAAAACCCCATAACTGTCAAAATTGCGGTTATAAACAAACTATCAACTTCATAATTTAAAAATATACCAGAAAAGGCAAATGCACCAGTAGTAATAAATATATCATGCAAAAGTGCAACCACAGCAATAATACCAAAACGCCAAGCTGAAACTGAATTTGGCAAATTGCGAAATGCGTATGCAATATACAAAATTATTGCTAAAGAAGCAAAAATTACTGACAGGATTGCTTTGTTTTTTAAACTTTCAGAAATAGTTGGTCCGACACTTTCGAAACTAAGTTGCTCACTCTCCCCCACTTTGGATAGTTCGTTAATAATTTCGTCTTTAGTTTTTTCATCAATCGTTTTAGTTTTGATTATAAAGACACTGTCCTGAGTGGTTTTGCTGATCGTAATTGGCAAATCTCTTTTTTGAAAGACTTCTTTAATGCTCTCATTGCTTTCTATTTTACTTCTTAATTCTAAAACACTCCCTCCAGTGAAATCAATCCCAATTTTTAATTTATAAAAACTGAGGACAAAGATTGATGCGAGTGTCATTATTAGACTGAAGTAAATAAAAATATAGCGGAATTTTAAAATATCAAATTTCATATTGATTTTTTTAATCTAAATTTAGGTAATTTGAATTTGAAATTAGAAAAAAGCAACAAGAGCGTTTGAGATATCGTAATGGCAGAAAACATCGAAACTAAAATTCCGATTAAAAGTGTTACAGCAAACCCTCTAACAATTCCAGATCCAAACCAGATTAAAATAATTGAAGTAATTATTGTAGAAAAATTTGAATCACGAATAGACGACCATGCTCGACGAAAACCTTCTTGAATGGCGGTTATTTTTCCTTTTCCCATTTGACTTTCCTCTTTGGTTCTTTCAAAAATTAAAATATTGGCATCAACTGCCGCTCCGATAGATAAAATTAGACCAGCAATTCCGGCTAAAGTAATAGTAACCGGTATTAATTTAAAGACAGCTAAGACAATAATAATATAAATAAGTAATGCTAGTGAAGCAATTATGCCCGATCCTTTATACTGAAAAATCATAAATAAAATAACTAAAATAATGGCTACAAAACTAGCAAAAATACTTTTTGAGATTGATTCATTGCCTAATTGCGCTTCGACCGTTCGTTGCGATATTAATTCAAGTGGAACTGGCAAAGCGCCTGAATTAAGTGAAATTGAAAGCGATCGGGCTGATGTGGCGTCAAAATTTCCAGAAATTACAGCATTGCCACCGACTATTGCTTCATTAACATTAGGTGCAGAAACGATTTCCCCGTCTAAAATTATTGCAACGGGTTTACTAACATTTCGGGTGGTAATTTCTTCAAATAATTTAGCGCCCTCGCTATTAAAAGAGATTGAAACAACTGGTTCAGATTTAATACCTCCAGCAGAATTTCCCGATCCTCCCCCACCTTGATAGGTAACTGTCGAATTGGCTAAATATTTTCCAGTTAATGCGGTTTTTTTCCATTCTTTAGTTACACCATCTCCATCTTCTCCGTTCGATTGTTCTTGAAATTCCAAATTGGCAGTCTTACCAACTAAATCAATTGCTTGATTAATATCTTGAATACCAGGTAACTCAAGTGTTACAATTTTTTGATTATTTAATGTTCCTGCTTGAATGACTGGTTCCGATACGCCTAACGAATCAACTCTCTTTCTGATAACTGAAAGTAGGCTTTCGGTGGCTTGTTGTTTTTGATTGTCCTCGGTTTTCGAAAGATCCAATTTATATGTCAATTGGCTTCCGCCAGCAATATCTAAACCCTTAACAAGATCAATTTTCTTAGTTTCATTTAAGATTTTTATGTTTTTATTGTTTGGCTTGACAACTAAAATAGCTAAAAGCGTTACTAGAATAATTAAAAAAACTCGCCATAAAATAATTCTTTTCATATTAATAAGATAGCAAATAATAATTATTACTCAATAGCTGGACCAATTTTATCAATTATTATTTTCAAGTCGGTTGGAAGACCAGATTGAAAATTAAACAATTTATTTTTATATTTAAAACCAATATTGTAACTGTGCAAAAATTGTCTTTCCAATTTTAAGTCATCACTTATTTTTTTAGTATTTTTGAAAAAGTATATCCTATCTCCCATTATTGGATGATGCAAATAATTTGCGGTTAATCTAATTTGATGAGTTCTGCCACTAAAAATCGTAAATACAACCAGTGAAAAAAAATTATTTTTATGCTGATAGTAATGTTTTACTTGCCAACTAGTTTTAGAAAATCTCAAATTTCCTCTATTCAATTGTGTTAAAAAGGGGGTAATCTTCATTGGTTTTTTTCTTTTCGGATCTCGAGAAATATTAAGTTCAATCTGTCCGCTATTTTCTAATTTATTCCAGACTAAACCTAGATATGATTTATTAACTTTTCTATCTTTAAAAAGTCTTTGGATTATATTAAGCGTAGAATCGTTTTTGGCAATTATCATTAAGCCGGATGTATCTTTGTCAAGCCGATGGATTAAACCATTTCTTTTGATATTTTTGTCTTTATTAATTTTATCGGCAATTTCAAAGGACTCAATATTTGAGTGTTTGTTGACAATATAAAAATCCTCGTTTTCGAATTTGATTGAATATTTCATAATTAGATCTTGATTAGTTTAACAACCAAATTGAGTAATTTAAAATTGAGGCAAAAGAAACCCAAAGTAAATATGGAATCATTAACCAGCCGGCATTAAGAGAAAATTTATTAGCGTTTGTGATACAGAGAAAAATTAAAAACCATAAAATCGCAATGACAAACAATGCGCTTCCAATAAGGTTTAAACCAAAAAATAGTATTGACCACAAAGCATTAAAAAATAGTTGAAGGTAAAAAATATTTAAGACTTTTTGGCGATGTTTAGTTGGGTTAGAGTTGAGTATTAGAAATAAAACGATGATTAATATAAAATATAATATTGTCCAAACTGGTCCAAATATCCAGTTGGGTGGGCTAAAGCCTGGTTTAGCTATAGTTTGGTACCAACCATCAACCGCATTAAAAGTTGCTAACGATCCAATCAGGGCTGTCAAAATCACTGATCCGATTGAAACTAACCAGTATTTGGTTGTTTTCTTTAATTTCATAGATTGATTATAGCACACTATTTAGTAAAAAGCTTCCAAATATGGAGGCTAAAGGAAATTTTGAATAT
>PFQF01000036.1 GCA_002793435.1 Candidatus Berkelbacteria bacterium CG_4_10_14_0_2_um_filter_35_9_33_12 | reverse complement strand
ATGGGCAAATTTAGATCACTTAACTCCATTAGCTTACGGCGCCGATCAAACAGCGCCAAAACCCCCGGCTAATTTTCAAGTGACAATAGTCAATAAGAGTGAAGTTAAATTATCTTGGAATAAGGTTGATGAGGCTGAAAAATATACAATTCGTTACAAGAAAAATGCGATTGGGCAAGAATTTACTTATGTTTCAATTGATAAGATTAACACTTCGACCTCAGTCATTAATCTTAACGGAGCAACCGAATATGTATTTGAAATCGCTAGTGTTGACAAATATAACAACTATTCTGACTATTCAAGCCAAATTGTTACCACTAAAAACGCAGTTGCCAAAGGATTAGTTAAAACCAAAGAATTAGTTAAAACCAAAACTAGTTTTGTAGAAGTAGTTCAAGCGGAAGAAGAAGGTAAAGGTGAAGTTAAGGCGACGACCGATGAAAGTAAAGATGAGGGAAAAGAAGAAAGCCGGGCTTTAGTAACCATTATTATTTTGCTAATTGCTTTGGCGGCTGGAGTCGGCGGTTACTATGGTTACGAATATTGGATGCTAAATAATCAGAAAAAAACAACTCGAAAAAATGGTAAAAAATCGGGAAGATGGTGACCGCATAAATGCGGAATTTCTAACTTCAAAATCCTAAAATCTAAACAAATATAAAATTCAAATAATCGAAAATTTATTTATATTAGATTTAATGATTTTGAAGTTGTTTAGTATTTAACGCTTAGATATTAGAATTTGTGATAAGATAATAATATGGAACGAGAAAAGCTATTTGTTGTGGCGTTTAAAAATTTTGCTGTCCTTTTAATTATTATCTATTCAGCCTGGACGGTCGGTTATTCAGTCTATAAAAATTATCAAATTAATAAAGTAGTTGCGACTCTCAAGGAAAATATTGAAAAGATTAAACAAGAAAATACTGATCTTGAAAATATGAAACTGTTTTATCAAACCTTAACTTTTGCCGACATTGAAGCTCGACGGCGTTTAAATCTAAAACGAGTAGATGAAAAGGTTTTCTCAATTCTTCCCGATGAACTTAAACAAAAAAGTGAATTGATCGCTCAGACTTCTAAGGCTAGCGAAAACAAAGACGATAATCAGATTTCAAGTCAAGATCCGAATCAGTATAAATGGTATCAGTACTTAATTGGGGGTAAAATATAATCATAAATTTATTTCGGTGTTGGATTATTGATTTTATTAGTTAAGTCTGCTAATATAGCAGAGTGCTAATAGAATGTTTTAGGTTTTAGCGGGGTGGAGCAGTGGTCAGCTCGTCAGGCTCATAACCTGAAGGTCGTGGGTTCAAATCCTACCCCCGCCACCATTAAGAAGGGGAAAACAGATAAAAAAATGGTCAAGAAGTAAGAAAGAGAATTTAATTAATGGTATTTGTTAGTAAAAGATATCGATGAAACCGAACAATAATATTATTTATTTCATTATCGGCTTAATTTTTATCGTGCTTTTTTATCAATATTTTTTGCCGTTTGATAATAAAGTAAAAAGCACCACTCTTAGCGAAGTAACAGCTCAGATCAAAGAAGGAAAGGTTGAAAAAATTCAGGTTGAAGGGAGTAAAATTATTGCCGAGTTGAAAGATGGCACTAAGCTTGAAACTTACAAAGAATCTTCTGCCAATCTAGTTGACTACGGAATTGATATTAATAATGTGGCGGTTTCGATTAATGATCCAAATAAAGGCGCTCTTTGGCTTAACTTGCTCTCAATTTTTTTGCCGGTTGTGCTAATCGGATTTTTCTTGTTTATGATTTTAAAGTCATCGCAAGGTGCAAATATGCGAGTTATGTCATTTGGGAAATCAACTGCCCGATTATTCAGAGGGGTGAAAAAAGTAACCTTTAAAGATGTGGCTGGAGCTAAGGAGAGTAAAGAGGAATTAATTGAAGTTGTTCAGTTTCTAAAAACCCCAGAAAAATTTAAAGCCCTGGGGGCTGAAGTTCCAAAAGGTGTTTTATTGGCAGGACCGCCAGGAACTGGGAAAACTTTGTTGGCAAAGGCAGTCTCTGGAGAAGCGGGTGTACCATTTTTTTCGATATCAGCTTCAGAATTCGTTGAAATGTTTGTCGGGGTTGGTGCCGCTCGAGTCAGAGATCTATTTTCAAAAGCTAAAAAAAACGCTCCTGCTATTCTGTTTATTGATGAACTGGATGCAGTTGGAAGACAACGAGGGACTGGTTTGGGTGGAAGTCATGATGAACGAGAACAAACGCTCAATCAAATTTTAGTTGAAATGGATGGATTTGAAACAGACGAAAAGGTGATTGTCATTGCTTCGACTAATCGTCCGGATGTACTTGACCCAGCTCTGTTGAGACCGGGACGCTTTGATCGTCGTATTATAATGGGTTTGCCAGATAAAAACGACCGACTAGAAATATTGAAAATTCACACTCAAAACAAAAAAATTAAAAAAAATATTAATCTTGATCATATTGCGGCGATAACAATTGGATTTTCTGGTGCTGACTTAAGAAACCTAGCCAATGAAGCAGCCATTTGCGCAGCTCGAAATGATAAAACTATGATCGACAATCTTGATTTTGATCACGCTATTGAAAAAATTGCCTTAGGTCCTGAAAGAAAATCTCGAGTAATAACCGAAAAAGAGCGAAAAATTACCGCTTATCATGAAGCTGGTCATGCAGTTGTCAGCCATTATTTAGAAAATACTGATAATGTTCACAAGATTTCGATTATTTCTCGAGGTATGGCGATGGGATATACTTGGACCAGACCCAATGAAGACAAATATTTACATAGTGAAGAGAAATTTAAAGATGAAATTTGTGCTTTGTTAGCCGGTCGTGTGACAGAAGAAATGGTCTTTAAGTCAGTATCAACCGGAGCTTCAAATGATTTAAGGGAAGCTACAAAAATTGCCAAAAATATGGTTACTATTTATGGTATGAGTGAAAAAATTGGACTAGTTTCGCTTGGCGAACGAGATGAAATGGTATTTTTAGGTCGGGAATTAGCTGAACATAAAATTCATAGTGAAAAAATCGCCGGGTTTGTTGATAGTGAAATCAGCCGAATCATTAGCGACGCCAAAAAACGATCATTATTAATTTTGAAAAAAAACTTAAAGGCTTTAAAAAAAGTTGCTGAAGCACTCTTAAAAAACGAAACTCTCGAGGGAAACGAATTTGCTAAATTAGTCTCTTAATTATAAAATAGAATTAGATGAAAATTAAGTTTCTATTTGGGAAAAACAGCATTAAAGTAGCTACTTACATTTTAGTTGTAACTCTTTTTATCTCAAATATTTTAGGTGTATTAAGAGATCACTTTTTAGCTCAAAAAATTCCAACTGATTTACTCGATACTTACTTTGCGGCTTTTCGTATACCAGATTTTATTTTTAATATCCTCATTTTAGGTGCTATATCAGCCGCTTTTATACCGATTTTTTCAAGTCTTTTAGTCGAGAATAAAGATGAAAAAGCTCTAAAAATAGCCAACACCATAATTTCAACCGGCTTTGTAGTAATTTTGTTGGCATGTGCCATTTTATATTTTATTATGCCGTATCTGATTCCGTTTTTGACCCCGCATTTTTCGCAGGACAAAATTAACACCACAATTTCTATTTCTCGTTTGTTACTTCTATCTCCATTGATTTTTTCGTTATCTTATTCTTTTAGTGGTATTCTTAACTCCTACAAAAAATTTTTGATTACTTCATTAGCACCGTTAATTTATAATCTTTTTATTATTTTGGGGACAATTCTATTTTCGGATCGTTATGGGGTTTATGGTCCGGTCATCGGCGTGATTGTTGGGGCGTTTTTTCATATGTTAATACAGCTTTTTCCTCTCTATAAAATGGGATTAAAAATTAGTATTAATGTCAATTTTTTTGATCCAATTGTCAAACGAGTTATTAAATTAATGATTCCAAGATCAATCGGTTTAGGGGCAAACCATATTTTATTAATCGTTTTTACTGCTATAGCGTCTGGTTTAGAAAAGGGAGCCATTTCGATGTACAGTTTAGCTGATAATATTCAGACTATGCCAACAGTTGTTTTTGGAACCTCGGTGGCAACGGCGCTTTTTCCAACCCTTTCGCAAGCCGTCAGTTTGAATAAAGTCGTTGATATTACTCAGCATTTGCAAAAAGCGATTTTATCGATTCTTTACTATCTGATTCCAATTTCAGTTGCAGTAATATTATTGAGAATTCAGTTAGTTCGTTTAATTCTTGGATCAGGTCATTTCGGATGGGAGCAGACAATTCTAACGGCTGATACGCTCGGATTATTTGCAGTTTCTTTGGTATTTTCGGGTTTAATTCCATTATTTGCTAAAACTTTTTATGCTTACAAAGACACCAAAACGCCAACCTATATTTCAATAGTTTCGATTATTGTTAGTATTACGGGTGCTATCATTTTAACTAAAAAGATGGATGTAATGGGTTTAGCTTTAGCTTTTTCAGTTGGATCATTTATTAATGCTAGTTTATTGTTTTACTTTTTGAATCACAAAATTGAAGTTATTAGCAAAAAAATTATTTTTACTCAAGGATTTAAAATTATTATTGCTTCAATTTTTATGGCAATTGCCATTCAATGGGCAAAGACTTATGTTGGGATTGCGTTTGATCTTCGTTATGGTTCGGAAGTTTTACTTCAATTTATTTTTGCATCGTCGGTTGGTTTGATTACTTATTTTATTATGACCTGGGTGATTAATTTGCCACCCGAGAAATATCAACCCTTGCTTATTCTACAATTATTATTAAAATTAACCCAAAATGTTAGAAGAAACAAAAACTAAAAACAAGGATAAACCGAGCATCGTTAAAGATTTTTATGGAGAGGTAGATAAAATCAAGAAAAGACGAGGCAGTTTTTGTACTTGTTATAGTTTTGCGATTTTTATTATCGTCATTATCATAATTTTATCCGTTTTTATTGTTTTAGGTTTAAAAAAAATATCTAATCCGAGCGTGACCAATGTTAAGCTGGTTGAACTATCGCAACAAGCACTCGATAGTTTAAAATCAAAATTAAGTAATTTAGTTCAACAAAACGATCAAAATAAAGGTGAAACGGTAAGTTTAACTGTTACTGAGGGAGAATTAACCTCACTTTTGAGCCAAAATAAAGAAGCTGATTTTCCAGTCAAAGATATTACAGCCGAAATAAATGTAATGGGAATTAAGGTGCGAGGAAAATATCAAAAAGATCTATTGGTGGTAAAAAATATTTCAGTCGCTGTAGTTGTTGATTTAGAGCCATCGATAAAAGACGAAAAATTACAAGTGACAGTCAAGCAAATTGAAGCGGGCGATTTAAAATTGAATAAAACTGTTTCAAGTCGGATTGGTAAAAATCTAGAAAATATATTTGATCAAAAAATAAATCGAGATGATATAATTTTTGAATCGGTTGTGTTGTCTAACGGGCAGATGACATTGTCTGGCAGACAGAAGTGAGTACTATTCATACTTATGAATAATTTTATTCGTAATTTTTGCATCATTAGTCATGTTGATCATGGAAAATCAACTTTAGCTGATCGTTTTTTAGAATTGACGGAAACAGTTAATTCCCGCAAAATGTCAGGACAATATTTGGATATGATGGATTTAGAAAAAGAACGAGGTATAACAATTAAAATGCAACCGGTCCGAATGAAATATCATTATGGCAACTCAAAATATATCCTGAATTTGATTGACACTCCCGGTCATATTGATTTTAGCTATGAAGTTTCCCGAGCCTTAAAAGCAGTTGAAGGAGCAATCCTATTGATCGATGGTACCAAAGGTGTTCAAGCTCAAACACTTCATAATTATCATTTAGCCAAAAGTGAAGGCTTAACTATCATTCCAGTTATAAATAAAATTGATGTGGCGAGTTGCGATCTAGATAGAACTTACCAACAATTAAAGAATATGCTGGCAATCGATGAGAGTGAAGTTTATCTTATTTCAGCCAAGACGGGTGAGGGGACACAAGAGTTGCTCGAAGCAGTAATTAAAATAATACCGTCACCAAAAATTTCACAAAATAAAAATTTAAGAGGTTTAGTTTTTGATTCGCAGTACAATCGACACAAGGGGGTAATAATCCATTGTAAAATACTTGATGGTACAACTAAAAAAGGGGATAAACTAACTTTAATTAAATCTAAAAGTAATGACAAAGTTATCGAAGTTGGCATCTTTACGCCCGAGATGAAGGAAACGGAAAAACTTTCAAGTGGCGAAATTGGCTATATTGTGATCGGTCTTAAATCCGTAGGGGAGGCAAGGGTTGGAGATACAATTACTAGTGATCTTGAAAAAGAGCGGGGAGTGCTAGTTCAGCCAGTTGAAGGTTTTAAAGAAGTCCAACCTATGGTATATTCTAACATTTTCATTTCTTCACTAGATTCCTCTCCCCTATCCAAAAATAAAAAAACTTTCGACTTCGATAATTTGAAAGAGGCTCTTTATCGATTGGCGATGAATGATTCATCGCTTTCAATCGTTCCCTATCAATCTCCCCTTTTTGGTCTTGGTTTTCGGTGTGGCTTTAATGGTGTTTTGCATTTGGAAATAATTAAAGAACGGCTTTTAAGGGAATTTGGAGTAGAAATAATTCTTACTCCCCCATCAGTTGTGTATAAAACTATTCTATCTGGCAATGAGGTTAACCTTTACCACCCAAGCGAGTTGTCTCAGGGCAAATTTCCAATTCTAGAGCCATGGGCAAAACTGGAAATTTTAATGCCAATGCAATACTATGGATCATTAATCAAACTGTTACAACAAAAAAGAGGCATCCCGGATGCCAATTTTCCTTTATTAAACATTGGTGATCTAGTTTTAGTTAAATACGATCTGCCACTGATTGAAATTATTAGTGATTTAAATGATAAAATAAAAAATATTACTTCTGGATATGGATCGCTCTCTTACGAATTTTGTGACTATCGTGAATCAGATTTAATCAAGCTGGATGTGGCAATCAATGAAGAGGTTATTCCCCTTTTTTCTCAAATTGTTTCAAATTCAGATAAAGATTATCATGCAAAAAATTTGATTAATAAATTAGCCGAGATAATTCCTAAACAATTAATTGAGATTAAAATTCAAGCTCGAATTGGCGCTAAATCAATCTATTCAAGAAAAATATCTCCGCTTAAAAAAGATGTTATTGCCAAACTTTATGGAGGCGATGTGTCGAGAAAAAGAAAGTTACAAGATAAGCAAAAAAAAGGCAAGGAACGGATGAAACAGTTTGGCAAAGTAAACTTACCCAGCGACATCTTCATTAAACTTATTAAATAACTCCAGAATAACCCCAGAGGTGAACCGAGAGCTAAATAATATTAAATTAAATGGCTTCGATTGAAAGAATTTTTATTAAAGACGAGTGGTATCATATTTATAATCGTGGTAACCACAAAGAGAATATTTTTCGGGATCGATACGATTATTTTATCTTTACAAAAAAATTAATCGAATTAAGGGAAGAATATAAGATCAATATTGCATCATATATTCTTATGTCAAATCACTTTCATATTTTGTGCAGTCCAAGCGATTACAGTTACAATATTTCATTGTTATTTTCTCGATTAATGAATTCTTATACAAAGATTTTCAATATTAAATATTCTGAAGTAGGGCGATTGGTTCAAGATAGATTTAAATCAAAGCATATTGAAACAGAAGAATATTTACTACACCTCTCTCGATACATTCATCTTAATGCGATTAACTCCAGTTTAACCCCAGAGGTTAAACTGGAGTTAATGTTGGATAGATATCCTTATTCTTCGTGGCGAGAATATTTGTCAGGACGATATAAAGTAGTTAACTCATTCGATATTTTATTAGATCAATTCACTGGATCTAACCGTAGAGGACAATATCTTAAATTTGTTAAAGAATATTCAAAAATTCATACTGATCGAAAAGAAATAATACTTAGCATACAAGACAATCTAGATATTTAACTCTCAAATAACCCCAGAGGTTATTCGAGAGTTAAATTGACATGTTGCACTTAGGATTGGAACTGGGGATCTGCACAACACATATAAAAATATGCTATTATTGTTGAAAGACTGGTTTTTATTGTATAATACTTATAGTCGGTTAATTTGAAAAAGGAGGGGAAAATTAACGCACCAAGTTGGGATTTGTTTATTGGGCTTTTTATGATAATTGGCATATCTTACGGTTTTATTTTGCAACGAGAAAAAACTACCGTAACAATTCTTTCTTCCTATGTGGCTTTAGTTATCACGCAAGTTCTTAACCCGATGATACAAGGATTTTTTATTGGTGATAAAACTATCGGTTCATTCTTTATTCGAGCCAATATTTCGTCCTTTACTATTCAATCAGTGGTTTTTGCATTGGTAATTATATTACTTGTAACTAGAAGTGGAATAGCCGGTCAGAGAGCGAGGGGATTGCTCTCTCCGATCGAAGTCATGATCTATTCAATTTTAAATTCATCTTTAATTTTATCCACAATATTAAGTTTTTTACCAGAAGAACAGAAAGCATCTATCGTAGCATCTTCAAAATTAGCTTCAAGAATGGTTCAATACCATATTTGGTGGCTGGTACTACCTGCCATTGCGATGATAGTGATTGGTTTTAGAAAAGGTTTAGATCAACCGAATAGTTAAATTTAGGTAATTATTTTTTGGAGAATTGACTTCAGAGACTTGATGATAGTATAGGTTTTTTTTATTATATTCATTAAAAGATATTAGAGAAAAATCTTGGCTTCAATGAGATTATCAATTCTTTTCAATACTTGGTCAATTTCATGATTAGGGACCAAGGAATTTAGAGTTGACTTTATTTCTTCAACCCTTGTTTCTTTTATTTCATGTAATCTTTTTAAGATAAAATCAGGCAATGGAGTTACTATTGGTTTTTCCTTTGCGTTGTCAAAAGTTAAATTTCTTCTTGGACCTCGTTTTTCAAAACTATCAACTGATTGACTGAAAAAAGCATACCCATGATCAATGGCGTATAAATCAGAATTTGTATGCCAATCAACTTAGCCAATTATCCGGTTTTCTTTCCCAATTAGCAGTAATATAATCAAAAATTGCCATTAACATCCAATCATGACTATTCTGTTCAATTTCAAAATCAATTTTATCAACTACATTACCATGATTATCAGCAATTTCAGGTGGAATATAGAGTTGGATTGATCCAATCTCGCCATTTATTTCTCTAATACTAGTTGGAGGAACAATTCCAAAACCAAGAATTCTATCCATTTGATAAGCAGCAATTTCTCTCAAGTAGCAATTGTGTATGTTAAGAGTCTTTTTAATTTCATTATTTTCTCCTTTGGCTGGTTTAAAAATACCCCTAACAATTCCCTTTTCAGAATCTAATTCTACTTCGTAGACTGTGTTAAGGTGCGATCTTGAATAATAATCATTTTTTTCACTTATTCCTATATCAACTAAATCAACTTCGTTTTGATGTTTATTTTTTAACTCGGGTCGTACATCATCAATATTGACAAAATTGATGATTTTTCCATTTTCAAGTAGATCAACTATCTCTTTATGTTCACCAAACTTTTCTGGACTAGATAAATCAAAAAATGGTTTGGGTAATGTATTTGGGTTTACAATTCTTTCACTCATATTTTTAATCTATCATATTAAACTATTAATTTGCAAATAAACAAAAACACCAAAATATTTTGGTGTTTTTTGGAGGACCCGGTGGGAATCGAACCCACGACACGAAGCTTAAAAGGCTCCTGCTCTACCCCTGAGCTACGGGTCCCTAAATTGGTTTAAAACCATGAACTTGTCGAATGGTGGCTGAAGTAGGAATTGAACCTACGACCTAGGGTTTATGAATCCCTCGCTCTACCACTGAGCTATACAGCCTTAACTTAAGAAATAATACCACCTATTTTATATTTTATCAAGAGTATGCAAAAAACAAAAATATGCACAGGCTGAGATACATCGGTAACAAATCTGGTATAATTAAGTCCTTA
>PFQF01000041.1 GCA_002793435.1 Candidatus Berkelbacteria bacterium CG_4_10_14_0_2_um_filter_35_9_33_12 | reverse complement strand
TAATTTTTCAACTAAAACTTTTTTGGTCAAAACTCCTGAAAGTTGATCAATTATCTTTCCGTCTTTTCTAATCACAAAGGTTGGAATTGACATCACATTGTACTTCTGTGCTTCTTTTTGATTTTCATCAACATTGATTTTGGTGATTTTGACATTCTTTAATTCTTTTTCAATTTCTTTGATGATTGGTTTCATAATTTGACACGGTCCACACCAATCGGCGTAAAAATCAATCAATTCAATATTGCTCATTTTTTTTTCCTTTCATGTTTATTTAATTTATTGATTTTAATTCTGTTCTTAATTTTTTATTTTTTGTTTTTAATATTTTATATATTTCATATAACCCAAACACTACCGTTGTGTAGACGATATCACCCAATAACATATTACGATAAAATGGTAAAGCGAGAGTAAAGCAACGAATAAGACCAGAAACATTTAATATGTACATTCCAGAAAAAAAGAACACTGCAAGATTGGTTAACGCAAAAAAAATTGTCGATGAAGTAAAAATTGCAAACACCAAATTTTTAAAATTAAAATGTTTTTTTAAATATTGTCCGAGCAAAGTCGAAACAATCAGAGAAATATAAACAGCTAACATTATTTTAAGATTGTAAAAACCGATTAAAATATCAGTAAATAACATTATAAATATTATTGAAAAAATAGCACTTTTTTTATTTAAATATTTTCCACCAAAAATTCCAATTGCATTGATCGCAGTAAAATTTGCTGGATGGGTAATTACTCTAGAAAAACCAGCCAATAAAATTAAAATATAAACCATGTTTTAAGATTAAATATAGAAAATAGAAGAGTAAAGATTAGTAATTAGAAACAAAATAATTTAGATAAAGCTAGAAAATGTTGCCACCATACTTAATATCAGTAAAACAATAATTATAACAAAAATACATCTTTGCCAAGATTTCATAATTTAGAATTCAAATTTTTCGTATTTCCATTCAATCTTATCACTATTTTTAGTTATATTTTTTGAAGCGGCTGAATCGGCTTTGACACCATTAACATAATAAACCCAAAAATAATCTTTTTGAGCACCTTTGCTATCAATAGAAAGTACATATTCACCCAAATCTTCACCAAAATCTTGAGTTTCTATGGTTGCTTTTTCTCTAAGTAAAGTTAAAACATCGATTCCATCTCGACCATCATAACTAATTGGCTCGACTTGACTGCTAGAAATATCTTGATTATAATGGCTTCCTTGATCTTTTAAAGCTGGTTGCATTAAATAATAGCCACCAATAACAACCAATATTACAACCGCTAATGGTAAAAAAAGTTTGTTATTCTTCATAAAACTCCTTTTAAAATTATTTTTTAACTACATTTTGATAATAACCGACAAGATGATAAAGTGCAACCCTCGTCGCAACTGACACATTTAATGAATTTTTTTGTCTAGCAGTGGATAAGTATGTTAAGCAATTTTTATGATATTCAACATTGTACTAAAAGCATACAAAAACCGAACATAAAAAACAAGTTGTGGAAAAATTCATCCGCATTCACTATGTCCGCAAGAGAGGCAAAGTTTACATCCTTCTGTTCTCTGATAAGTAGCTTGTCCACAAGCCGGACAAAGATCGGTAGTCGTTTTGGGCTGAGTAATTTTATTGGTCGAGATTAAACTTGCTTGGTGAGCGGTTGGATTGTCTGATCCATTCGAGATATTATAGTGATTCTCTAGTACCTGACTAATTGCGTCCGGCAAACTCATAACTCTATTTTTTCCAAATCCAATACTGTTTGATCCGCCAATACTATGAAGTTGGTTGATAATATATTGGATTCTTTCATTGCCTGGTACAGACGAAGAAAGTCGTAAAAAAAGCGAAATTAATCTGCCTAAAGCTTCTGCCATCGCTTTAATATCACTCCCCGCTTTTCCAATTTCAACAAAAACTTCAAACGGATTATCCTTTTCATCATTATTCATAGTAATAAATGCTGTGCCGGTTGGAGTCTTTTTACTGACAGTGACGCCATGTAATTTTTCGGGTCGTGGACGAATTGGTTTTTCATTATCAGTCTCCGGTTCAGTCTCTTCTTTTTTTAAGGATAATATTTGTTCGTCACGAGATCCGTCTCGATAGATTGTTCCCCCTTTGCAACCCAAATCGTATAATAATCTATACAGCTTTTTGGTGTCTTCAACTGTATAATCGTTTGGCGTGTTGCAAGTTTTTGAAATACTTGAGTCTATCCACCTTTGAATCGTAGCTTGGACACGAACATGATCTTCTGGGGTCATATCCATCGCAGTAATAAAATAATCGGGTAATTTTTTATCTTTATGACTCTCTTTCCAATATTTATAAATACTAACTTGTTCGTCGTGAATGCCAAGTCGACTTTTCCTTTGGTAAACCCAACTGTAAAACGGTTCAATTCCAGTTGATGTCCCAACCATCGTCCCGGTTGTGCCATTTGGCGCTTGGGTTAGAAGTGTCACATTTCTAATTCCATATTTCATAATTAAATCTCTGATTTCTTGAGGCAAAGTTTTAATGAAACCACTTTCAATATATTTTTCGGCATTAAATTGTGGAAAAGCACCTTTTTCAATCGCTAGACCGATCGAAGCTTTGTAAACAGTGGTAGTTAAAAAATTATATAGTTTATCAATAAAGTCGAGTGATTCTTGGCTGCCATAACGGATTTTTTTCTTGATCAATAACTCCGCTAAACCCATTGTGTTTAATCCAACTCGCCTTTCGCCTTGTTGCTGAGTTTTATTTTCTTTCATAAAATATGGAGTAGCATCAATAATATTATCTAAAAATCGAGTCGCATATTGACTAGCGATTTCAAGCTTTTTCCAATCAATATCTTGGGTTTTTTCATTATAAAATTTAGCTAAATTTAATGCTCCTAAGTTGCAAACCCCGAAACTTGGTAAACCTTGTTCACCACAAGGATTAGTGCCAATTATATCGGCGAAATAATAGGAATTGCTCATTTTGTTATAGCGTTCAATAAAGAACAGCCCCGGCTCAGCGGATGTCCACGCAGAACTGATAATTTTATCCCACATTTCACGAGCTTTAACGGTTTTATAGATTTTTACTTTTCCACCATTTTTTTCCCACTTTTCAATATTTCCATCCCAAATCTGGTTATATTTTTCGTGACTAAAATCAGGAAATTTTAAATCCCAGTTACCATTGTTTTTCAATTGTTCCATAAATTTATCACTAACAGCGACAGATATATTAGCATTAATAATTTGACCAGCGATTCTTTTACTATCAATAAAGTCATAAATATCTGGATGCCAATCGTTTAACATTAACATTAATGCGCCTCGCCTTGATCCACCTTGTTCGATTAATCCAGTCGCAAAAGAATAGAGTGCTCCCCATGAAACAGCACCGGACGATCGCCCATTAACGCCAGCCACATAAGCATGTTTCGGTCGAAGGGTTGAAATATTAATTCCAACTCCCCCGCCTCGTGAAAATATTTCAGTCATAATCCCGAGAGTCTTAATAATACCCCTTCTTGAATCTTGCGGAGATGGAATTACATAACAATTGTAATAAGTTAACTGCTGATTGGTACCAGCGGCGGCTAAAATTCTACCAGCTGGAACAAATTTCCAATCTTCTAGAAGCCAACGGAATTTTTTCTGCCAATCTATTTGGAGGTCTTTGGTTTTTTCAACTTTAGAAACTCCAACTGCGACTCGGTCCAGCATTTCATCTGGCATTGTTTCAATCGGTACATCAATATCAGTAATATCACTTTCAAATATAGATCCATCATTTAATTTGATTTTAACTTTAGTATCAGATAAAAATTTTTCAATATGACCAATCTCTTTTTGCCGAGTATAAATATCAATACAGACGATAACTTTATCCCCAATATTTAGATTTGTTTTTGCAACATCTTTAAGAGCGTAGCGGTCTAAAAATATTTTTTCACCGAGTTCGTTAAGTTGTGTATTCCCCAAAATATCAAATTTAAAATCGATTTGACGATTAAGATTTAGTAAAGGGTCAATTTGAGCGGTTGGCTTAGCTCTACCGTTCAACTCTTTTTTAATTGGTTGTTTATCATTTTTTGACACGATTTCAATCGGTTTTAAACTAAAATCTTGATCGCTCATTTCACCCTCCTTTTAATTAATATTTTTTGTGTATTAATATTTGTAAAACAAAAAAAGTTAGCTGTCAAATCGTACTCAGACAACTTAAGGCAGTTCGCTTTTAGTTCGTAAATAGAATAATCTATTATTTTAATCTTCTGCGAATAAACGCTGGCACTTCCATATCATCTTCTTCGGTTTCATCTTCTTCAAGCATGGGGGTGTTTTGGATAAAAGGTTCGCTTTCTTCAATTTTAATACTTGGTTGGTATACTTTTGGTTTTAGTTTGACATCATCTCCGTAGTCAAACCCAGTCGCAATAACAGTTATCTTAATTTCTCCCGACATAGATTCATCAACAATCGCTCCAAAAATTATTGTGGCGTCTTGATCGGCAGCTTCAGTAATCATTTTAGCCGCTTCATCAATTTCATACATTGCCATATCTGGTCCTCCAGTTATATTAAAGAGAATACCTTTAGCACCTTCTATTGAAAGGTCTAAAAGCGGTGATTCAATTGCCGCTTTGGCTGCTTCAGCACTACGATTATCACCAGACGATCTGCCGATTCCCATTAAGGCTGAACCGGCATCTTTCATAATCGTTTTAACATCAGCAAAGTCTACATTAATTATTCCGTGGACAGTAATTAAATCTGTTATACCTTGAACGCCCTGTCTTAAAACATCATCGACAACTAAAAAAGCATCTCTTAAAGATGTTTTTTTATCAATAACTTGAAGTAGACGATCGTTTGGAATTGTAATTAAGGTATCAACCTTGTCTTTTAATTCCTCAATACCTAATTCGGCAACTTTTTTTCTTTTTAACCCTTCAAACGAAAAAGGTTTAGTAACAACCGCAACCGTTAATGAACCTAGCTCCCGTGCGATTTGAGCAACTTGTGAAGATGCTCCGGTTCCGGTTCCACCACCCATTCCACAAGTAACAAACACCATATCAGAACCTTTGAGTGCTTCATAAACCTCATCCTTGTTTTCTTCGATTGCCTTTTTTCCGATATCCAAATCGGCTCCTGCACCTAAGCCACGTGTTAGCTCCTTTCCTATCTGAATCTTGGTGGGAGAACTATTATTTGCCAACGTTTGTGCATCAGTATTGATGGCAATAAATTCAACTCCTCGGAGTTTTGATTGAATCATTCTTCCGATCGAGTTGTTTCCCGAACCGCCGACTCCGACAACACGGATGACAGCAAATGTTTCTAATGGGGATTCTTTTATCATTATAACCTCTCCTTAACTATCTCCCCTCCCTTTTATTCTTTAAAATGATTATTAAACAAAAAAATATATTTGTCAAATCTGAATAAATAATTTTATGCTATTTAGATATTTTTTAAGGTAAAAATTTCTGTAACCAACCTTTGATGGTAGATAAAATATCCGTGATATTGCCTTTTGACAAACTAAATGAAAAACCACCGTTTCCAAGTTGGTCATAGCCGTCAAGCATTAAGCCTAAAGCGGTTGAGTAGTCTGGATCGTCTAAATTATTGACGGAACCAGAAATTTCTAAATTAGGTTTACCAATTTGAGCTGGTAATTGGAGTTCATGTTTAGCCAATTTAACAATTCCATCAAGATTAGCTCCACCGCCAGTAAAAACAATCCCAGCTGGAAGCAAACCGTCTTTATCAATATTTCTTAATTCTTTGACAATAATTTCAAATATCTCTTTAACTCGTGCTTCAATAATTTCACTGAGGAATTTTCTACCATAAACACTTTCATCGTCAGGATCAAATTTATTCATATAAATTTTTTCTGTTGTTTTTATTTTAGCTATATCGGCAGTTCCGTATTTAATTTTAATTTGTTCAGCATTTTCTAATGAAGTTTTTAAACCTCTTGCAATATCGTTGGTAATATTGATTGATCCAAGTGGAATAATGGCTGAATGAATCATATCTTTTTCTTCATAGATTGCGATTGAAGTTGTTCCACCTCCAAGATCAACTAGCACAACACCTGTTTCTTTCTGTTTTTTATCTAACAAAGCATGACCCGTTGCAAGAGGTGAAAAAAGTAAACTATCCAAAGTAATCCCGGCTCGTGAAACAGAACGGGTTAAATTTCTAATTGAATTTGGGCTACCGGCGATTATTAGACTTTCGACCTCCAATCTAACCCCTGTTAATCCTATCGGATCTTTCGTTTCTTCTTGACCATCTATGATAAAATATTTTGGAATAACATGAATAATTTCCTTATTAGCTGGCAAAGCAATTACCCTCGAAGTTTCTATTACTCTGTCAATATCGACTTGAGTTATTTCTTCGTTGGGTTTAGAAATAGCGATTGTTCCTCTCGAAACGAGTGTTGAAATGTGAGCACCACCAATACCGACAAAGGCATTTGAAATTACAGCTTGACATTCTTGCTCAGCTAATTGAAGTACGCTGGAAATGGCTGACACTGTATCGTCTAAGTCGATAATCTCGCCTTTCCTCATGCCAGAATTGATTGTTTTGACCAACGAGGTAACATTGATAATTCCCTCTCTTACCTCTCCGACACAGACAGCAATTTTAGTTGTTCCGATATCAATACCTACAATGGGATTACTTTTATTCATTGATTGAAAATACACAAAAAAGTTTAGTTTAATTTAAACTGTGGATAATTAAATTGTCATTTGAAATTATATCACAATAAAAATTTCTGTGCTATAATAATTATTATGAAAAATAATCATTACATCTTGATTGTGGCTGGTGGAACTGGGACTCGGCTTTATCCATGGTCTCGAGAAGCCAAGCCGAAACAATTTCAAAAAATATTTGGCAATAAAACACTTTTAGAACAGACTTATTTACGCTCAAAAAAAATTGTTGGAAGAAATAATATTTTTGTTTCGACTAATAATAAATATGTTAGTCTAACAAAAAAATTTCTTCCCGAGCTTGATCCAAAACAAATTTTACCTGAGCCATATAAAAAAAATACTGCTCCAGCGATATCTATGGCAGTCGCACAAATTCATAAACTAGATCCAAATGCAATTATTGCCAGTATCCATTCCGACCATATAGTTTTAAAGGAGGATGCTTTTAAAGATGCTATCAATTTAGCTTTTACTTCGGTTAAAATTGAAAAGGATATTATCTTTACTATTGGAATAAAACCAACTCATCCCCATACTGGTTATGGATATATTGAAAAGGGAAAATTGAAACAAGAAATTGATAATCATAATATTTTTTGGGCAAAGAAATTTGTTGAAAAACCCAACCATCAGACCGCAGAAAATTATTTTAAAACCGGGAGATTTGACTGGAACGCTGGTTATTTTATTTTTAGTGCAAAACATTATTTGAATGAATTAAAAAAATATGCACTAAATTTATCAAAAGGGATTGATAAAATAATTAAAAACAAAAAGAATTTAAAAACAATCTACGATAAATTTGAAAGTGCGTCAGTCGATACTGTTATTATGGAAAAAACAGATAAAATTGCTGTTATCCCGGTCGATTTAGGTTGGTCGGATGTAGGCAGTTGGGATAGTGTCTCTCAACTTTTTGAAAACAATACTAATGATAACAATGGTAACTATTTTGAGGGCTTGGTTACATTAGTAGATACTAAAAATTCAATGGTGCTAAATGAAAGTGGCAATAAGTTGATTGCCACAGTTGGACTTGAAAATATTATTGTCGTGAGTGGTGAAGATGCAATTTTGGTTGCCCAAAAGGGTAAAAGCGAAGGAGTTAAGCAAGTCGTTGAGGAACTAAAAAGAAAAAGAAAGCACAAATTGCTTTAGTTGTTTTATCTGAATTTGCGATTTGAAAAAAATACCCCCGTTCATACAGGGGGATTTAAAAATTTAATTTCATTTGTTGAGTATTAAGGTGTTGTTGATTTAATTTGAATTATGCGATTGACTTCAGCGATTGATTCATTGGCTAACATTCCTTCAACATAAGCTAACAACCAAATCGCATACAATCTTTCAATTTGAAAATTAAGTTGTTCAATAGCCAAGAATAGTGCTAAGGTTTTCCCTTGCTTTTCTTTGATTTCCTGCCGGTTTCAATTTGAAATTCTCTGAGTAACATTCTTTACCTCCTTGTCAAAGAACTAGATTATAAATTATATTACTTATAATTAACTAAATAATCAAATATTAAAAAATAATTTTACTATTGCATTTTGCTATTTTTGTGTTAATATAGAATCAGTAAGTTTTCATAGCGTTAATGTTCTCAAGCTTTATGCGTAGGGACAAGCTAGTTTGAAAAGGTCGCCTTACGTAATTATAAAGGAAAAAATATGATCAAGCTATATGTAGGAAATCTTCCCTATACTCTCAACGATGAAGGTTTAAAGTCTTTATTTGCTGAAGCAGGAGTTATTTCTGAAGCTGTTATTATAAATGACAGAGATTCAGGACGTTCAAAGGGTTTTGGATTCGTTACCTTTGAGAATGATGAAGAGGGCAAGAAAGCAATTGATACTTTTAATGAAAAGGATATTGAGGGAAGAAAAATAGTTGTTAATGAAGCTCGACCAAGAGAAGAAAGACCGCAACATGATTTCGGTCATGGTGGCTATAATAGATAAACTGTCTATTTGTTAACAAAAACAAAAAATGCGCTTCAGCGCATTTTTTGATATCTATAGGTAAAAATATTAGTTAGAGATTTATTTCAAACAATTTTATTCTACTTCTAGCTCCAGACTTGAGGATTATTTGTGATTTTGGAGTGTCTAAATATTCTGATAGTAATTCGATTATTTTTCTATTAGCTAAGCCTTTTTCTGGAGCGACAGTGACAGAGACTTTAAATTTATTTACGGCAATTTCTTCAATCAGATTTTCTCTGGCGTTGGGTTTTGCAAAAACGGTGGCTAACATAATAAGTATTAGAGTGAAGTTTTGCCGTCAAAATGTTCTTCGCCACTTTCGGCAATTTCCTTTGTATCGTGGATTGTGCCGTCTTTATGATTAGGCGGAGAGTAAATGGTATAAAGTTTCATCGTTTTTTCTCCAGTGTTGATAATATTGTGTTCAACTCCAGCGGGAATTACTATCGCAAATCCATCACTAATCTCAGTCTCTTTTCCATCCAATATGGTTTTTCCACTTCCTTTATCAATTCGAATAAACTGATCAAGTTGATGAACTTCGTTTCCGATATCCTCCCCCGCTTTCAAGCTCATAACAACAAGTTGACTGTGCTTAGCTGTAAACAAAACTTTGCGAAAATTAGTATTCTCAAATGTCTCTTTCTCAATGTTGCCGATATATGTGTTCATAAATATCCCTTCATAAAATTAAAATAAATTAAAATATATTAAATTATGGATTATTTATTCCACCTGACACACAATACGATGGGTCTTTACAGTTGATGTAATAGGAAATGTCATCATAAAAAATACCATCGTAATCAGAATTTAAGATTTGATTATTTGTGTTTTCTAGATTGACATAAATACGATAATTATCTTTGTTAGGACAACTAAAATAATATGGTTGACCATTGACTGGTGATTTTGGGATCGAAGAAAGATAACCTTTGTCCTTAAGTTCAATTGTAATACGGTCATACACATCAATCCAACTACCACTACAATTATTTATTCGATACGAACCAGTATCATTATAATACATTTCAAGTGCAGTTTGTAATGAAGATATATCACTTACTTTTTTTGCATCCCTCGCTTTAGCTTGTGCATTTCCAACAGAAACAGTTACTACTCCAGCCAAAATACCAATAATTGCAATGACGACCAGTAATTCGATTAAAGTAAAACCCTTTCTCATTTTTTTCTCTTCCTGATAATAATTTTTATATTGACCTAATTATATTGTATCAATTATATCAATAATATCAATTATGTCTATATCATACATTTTTTGGTCGCAATTGCTGAACGAAGCTC
>PFQF01000015.1:34249-34828 GCA_002793435.1 Candidatus Berkelbacteria bacterium CG_4_10_14_0_2_um_filter_35_9_33_12 | reverse complement strand
ACAGCCAAAGTGTGTTTTCATTTTTATATGGTATCATTGGTGGCAATTTCATACTATACCCATATTTATTCTATTGAAACTCCAAAAGGAAATAAATTTGACCCACCAAAAGGAAGGAGCTGGCAATTTTCCTCTAAACGGTATTTTGAATTAGTTAATGATAATCGAATATGGTTTGGTGCTAACGGGAATAATGTTCCAAGGATTAAAAAATTTCTTACCGAGGTGCAGGAAGGCGTAATTCCACGAACACTGTGGCTTTATTCAGAAGTCGGCTCAAATGATGATGCAAAAAGAATGTTAAAGGAAATTTTTGATAATAATCCTTTCGATTCTCCAAAACCAGTAACACTGATCCAAAGGATTATTCAACTTACTTGTGACAAAAACGATATTATTCTCGATTCATTCGCAGGTTCGGGCACTACGGCGCACGCAGTTTTGGATTTGAATAAAGAAGATGGCGGAAACAGGAAATTCATTCTGATTGAATGCGAAGATTACGCCGACAAAATTACAGCCGAACGAGTCAGGAGAGTGATCAAGGGATATAAAAAGTCATTGCGAGCCGAAGGCGTG
>PFQF01000015.1:0-34216 GCA_002793435.1 Candidatus Berkelbacteria bacterium CG_4_10_14_0_2_um_filter_35_9_33_12 | reverse complement strand
CAAGTTCCTCGCAATGACAAAACAAACGGTCTTGGTGGCAGTTTTAGTTATTTTGAACTTGGCGACCCGATAGAAATGGAAAACATTTTGGAAGGTAATAAATTACCAAGTTACAAAGAAATGGTACGCTATGTTTTTTACACCGCCACCGGCAAAGAATTTGATGAAAATAAAATTGACGAGAAAAGTAATTATATTGGCGAAAATGCGCAATATCAAGTGTATCTTTTCTACAAACCAGATTTAGAATATCTAAAAAATACAGCGTTAACACTAGATCGTGCGGAACAATTGGGAATTGCAAAAGAAAAACGCCGTCTTGTTTTTGCACCAACAAAATATCTTAATCAAGAACAGTTGGAGCAATTAAAAATTGACTTCGCCCAACTACCGTATGAGATATATAGGATGGAAAAATAAATTATGTATACTTTACAAGAAATGAACGAAAAAATACAATCAGATTTAAACAAATTTGACAACGATTTAATGTCAGCTAGAAAAATATCCAATGATGCTATCTATAAAATAATTTGGTTCTCTGCCAGTATTATTGGATTCACGATTACAATAATATCTATTCCAAAAATTGAAACTACTATTTCTTTAGATGCATTACAAATCTCGTGGTTTTTATTTTTAGCTGTAATTATTATAGGGCTACTGATTGTAACTCTAGAAGGCAGAATTGAATATGCTATTTATTGGAAAGGTTTTCAATTGCAAAATTTTGATGGAACTAAAGGATTTACCAAGACCAAACAACTCGCTGTAGCATTTATTATTTCCATTATAACAATATTATATCCAAGAAATTTAATCTCGAAGAACTATAAAATTGAGAATAAAAATAAATTTTATAGCCAAATAAATCGAATGGTTATTTCTCAACTTAATTATATTAAAAATGTTATTTTTATTTTAGAAAATATATTAATAATCATACTATTATTTGGTTTATTCTATCTAATCAAAAGTTATTAAATATAATGGAACTTAAAGAATACCAACAAAAAACGCTTGATCAGGTTAAAAACTATTTAACCCTGCTTGATGAATGGAAAAAACGGACGAATGATAACCCAGAATTAGAAATTGATTTTCCAGCAAAAGCGTGGGGAAAAGCGCAAATTCCACGCTCATATATTCCA
Source organism: Candidatus Berkelbacteria bacterium CG_4_10_14_0_2_um_filter_35_9_33_12 (assembly GCA_002793435.1). Taxonomy (GTDB): domain Bacteria; phylum Patescibacteriota; class UBA1384; order GWA2-35-9; family GWA2-35-9; genus GWA2-35-9. The sequence goes on along the minus strand of PFQF01000015.1, from coordinate 33,065 downwards.
CGGAAAAACGGCATTGGAAACCCATTGCCAAACTATTGTTTAAAAATACCAACTGGTGGGGGCAAAACATTTTTGGCGATTAAAGCCATTGATCTAATTAACCAAATATACCTCAAAAAGAAAACGGGGATGATTTTGTGGATTGTGCCAACAACGCAGATATATCGCCAAACGCTGAAAAACTTAAAAGATAAAGCTCATCCGTATCGCCAACATTTAGATATATCAAGTGGCAACAAAACTCTGATTTTAGAAAAAACCGATCGCTTTACTCCACAAGATTTGGAAGAAAATTTAGTCGTCTTAATGTTGATGCTACCGGCGGCAAACAGACAGACTAAAGAGTCGTTAAAAGTTTTCAGGGATAATGGTTTTAGCGATTTTTTTCCACCCGAGGATGACAGAGAAGGGCAAGCAATAATTTTACAAAAAATTCCTAATCTGGATACATTTGAAGATAAAGACGGATTTTGGGGAAGACAAATTAAAACATCGCTCGGCAATACTTTACGAGTTTGTCAGCCGATAATAATTTTAGACGAAGGGCAAAAAGCGTATAGCGATTTGGCGCAAGAAACATTGCGTGGATTTAACCCCTCTATGATTGTGGAGCTTTCCGCAACTCCACTGGAAAAAAGCAATATATTAGTGGAAATCTTTGGTGTTGAACTCAATAACGAAGAAATGATAAAACTAGATTTGCATGTCATAAACAAAGCCGATGTCGGCTGGAAGGAAACACTATTAGAGGCAATCGGAAAAAGAGAAAGTTTAGAGAAAAAAGCAAATGAAAATGAATCAAACAGCAACCGTTACATACGACCAATATGCGTTATCCAAGTGGAAAGAACTGGCAAAGATCAACGAACGGGAAGCTACATACACAGCGAAGATGTAAAAGATTTTTTACTTAAAATAAAAGGAATTCCAGCCGATGAAGTTGCTATAAAAACCAGCGACAAAGACGAGCTAAAAGAGATTGACGATATTGGCGGATTATTATCAAAGGGTTGTAAAATACGCTACATCATAACCAAACAAGCCCTGCAAGAAGGTTGGGATTGCCCGTTTGCGTATGTTTTAGCAATTTTAACCAACCCAACATCGCAAAATGCACTCACCCAGCTTGTTGGCAGAATATTGCGTCAACCCTACGCCAAAAAAACTGGGGTTAAAGAGTTAGACGAAAGCTATGTGTTTTGTTTCCAACAACGAGCAGATGGGATCCTATCTAAAATAAAACAAGGTTTCGAAATGGAAGGATTGGGAGATTTACACAAAAATATTATTATTGGAGATAATTTAGACGACGAATCTACTGATAAGATTATTAGCATTAGAGAAAAGTTTAAAAATGTCGCAAAAAATGTGATTCTACCAGTTTTTGTAATTAAAGAACAAGGCGGTTGGCGGAGAGTTGATTATGATATAGATTTAGTCCCTAAAATTAAATGGGAAAGTATTAATTTGGATCCGATTATTGACTTGAAATTAGGCAAGCAAAACGAAGTTGGCGTTGAATCAATTATAAATATTATTGATGATCGCCAGCAATTGATTGAACGCAAAGAAGTTAAAATGTTAAGAGAGAAAGGTCTTGAAGTTGATATAGTATTTCTATCTCGGTATTTGGGAGATATTATTCCAAATCCTTGGGTCGCCTATGAAATGGGCAAACAGATATTGTCAGAATTAAAGAAGAAAAATAATGCCGATATTATTGTCAAAAATTTTATATACATTGTGGAAGAATTACGCAAATACTTATCAAAAGAAAGAGATAGATTGGCAAAAGATATTTTTCAGAAATTGTTAGACGAGAAAGCGATTAGGTTCTTGATTATTGGTAAAGGGTTGGGATATAAATTACCAGAAAAATTGAGAATAAAACCATCCGACATTTCATTGGTTAAGAACTATAACGAATCTCTGCAAAGATCGTTGTTTGATGCTCCGCCTGTTGGCGATATGAATGAAGTAGAAAAATCAATTGCTTATTATTTAGACGGTCAAGACAAATTATTATTCTGGTATCGTAACCAATCAAAAAATGATTATTATATTCAAGCATGGAAGAAACAAAAGGTTTATCCAGATTTTATATTTACAACAAGTAAAAATAAAAAAGATATTGATAAGGTTTTCGTAATGGAACTGAAGGGGCAATATTTACTAGGGAGCGAGGATTCGGTGTATAAACAAACTTTATTAAACATGTGTAGTGAACTCGCCAAGGAAAAGGACTTTAGCGAATTGGGATTGATGTTTAAAGATAAAGAAATAACATTTCAATTTGTTGAGGAATTATCGTGGCGACAGGAATTAGACAAAATGATGAAAAAATAAATTTGCCGACTTGGTCCACAAATCTCACACCGCCAGCCAAAAATCAAAAAAAACCGGCGACATTTCCCCAAATCCCATGATGAATTAGAATATATTGGTATTGTAGAATCTTAGTTAAATTATATTCTCAACAACTCAAATGTAATAACTATTCGTCTGAATCGATATGAACGGATTTAAATCGTTTATAAAATTAATTAAATAATTCTGGCTTATCGTTTAGACCATTGTGGAGCTTTGCGAGCACTTTTGAGTCCAGGTTTTTTGCGTTCTTTCTCCCTTGGATCACGAGTTAAATATCCGAGCTTTCGGAGAGTTGGTTTCAAAGTTTTATCATAATCAACTAATGCACGAGCAATGCCCATGGCAATGGCATCTTTTCGTGAACTAAATCCTCCACCTTTGGTAATAATTGAAATTGAAAACCTACCATCCATTCCAACAGATTTAAAAACATTTTCAATATATTTATCAAGTTTTTCAATTTCTTTTAAATTTATAGTTGAGACTTTTTTTGATTTATAAATTCTAATTGTTGCAACAGTTCTTTTTCTTCGTCCAGTGCCTTGATAATATTGTCTTTTGACATTTTTTGTTTCAGTCATTATTAACAAATTTTAATCTTTTTAGCCAATTATTTTTCAAACGATTGTTCGGTAGCATTCCCGAAACAGCTTTATACAAAACTTTTTCAGGATTATTTTTAAACAAATCTTTTAATTTAGTTTCTTTTAAATTACCGATATATCCACTATGACGATAATATAATTTTTGGTTAATTTTGTTGCCACTAAATTTAATTTTATTAATATTGGAAACAAAAACTATATCGCCACAATCAGCATTAGGAGTATAACTTGTTTTATTTTTGCCTCTCAAAATAATTGCAATTTGAACTGCTAATTTGCCCAAATAAAGACCAGTAGCATCTACATCATGCCTGGCTCGATCAAATTTAGTTATTGATTTAGTAACTTTAATCATCAATTATTTTTAATCTTTGTCATTTTCTTATTATCTGAATTTATTTTAGCTATTTTTTTTTCTTCCTTAATCTCAGTAATTTTAACTAAATCGGGATTAATTTTTAACATCGCTAATTCTGCGCCATCCCCTTTTCTTGTGCTTAAATTATACTTAAAGATAAATTTATCATTAGTTATTAAATTGGGTTGGTAAATTTCGATTAACTTATCAATAACACTCTTCCCAATTAAATATTTTTTCAAATATCTAGTTAAATTAACATTATTATTAGAAATTTTTACTCGTGATAATAATTTTTCTGCGACTGGTTTAATAGCTTTAATTTTAGCTTTGGTTGAAGTAATTTTCTCATACAAAAACAACGATGTTAACATATTTTTAACTAACAAATATCGGTGACCGATTTTTCGTGATAATTTTTGATGAGTTGGAAGCATAATTATTATTTAGTTTTCTTGGTGGTTTTTTTAGTCATCTTTTTCTTTTTGGGGAGAGAAAGATTTTCCAAAATTATATTTAAGTGTTCGCAGATAATTTGGCATGTTTTTAATAAAATTACATCCGGTGTAACCGAGCCATCACTTGAGATTGACAATATCAGTTTATCGTAGTCAGTTTCTTGCCCAACACGAGTGTTTTCGACATCAAAACTAATTTTTCTAATCGGGGTAAAGTTAGCATCAATAGCAATCATACCAAATTCAAGTAAGCTTGCATCTCTGTTTTCGGTTGCCAAATAACCTTTTCCTGTTTCAACGATGGCTTCAATTTCAAGTTTTGCACCTTTATCTAGAGTGGCAATTGGTTGATTTGGATCAACAATTTCAACATCGGCATTCTTTTTAAAATCTTTAGCTGTGACTATTTTTGCACCACTGACAGATAATTTAATGGTTGCAGGATCAGCAGTGAATTTCTTCATTCGTAATTGTTTTAAATTCAAAATTATTTCAATCACATCTTCCTTAATTCTTTTAATCGAAGAGAATTCATGAGTAATATTATTAATTTTAATTGAAGTAATTGCATTTCCCTCAATTGAACTTAAAGCTACTCTACGGATAGCATTGCCTAAAGTTACTCCGTAACCGGGCAAGAGAGGATCCAAAACAAAAACACCTTCATTATCCTTAAGACTCTCGGTTTTGAATTTTAGATAATCTATTTCTTTTAATATTGGCATATTTTTCCTTTCTTTTTATTATCGATTATAAAACTCGACAATGAGTTGTTCGTTAAGATCGAACGGAGCGTTTTCTCGGCTCGGAAGCTTAACGATTGTAATACTTTTTTTATTTTTATCTATTTTTAACCAATTCGGTATTTCATTATCTTGAAGTTCCAATTTGTCTTTATCGGCTTGTTTACGAATGGTTAATATATCTCCTTTATTTGTTATAATTGAAGGAATATTGACCTTCTTACCATTTAGGTAGAATTTTGCGTGGGATATCATTTGACGACCATGGAGTCGAGTTTTTGCAAAACTGGAACGGTAAACAATATTATCTAAGCGTCTTTCAAGTAAAGTTAAAAGTAATTCTCCAGTCGCTTTGGGGTTCTTGGAAGCAATTTTGAAAAATCTACGAAATGGTTTCTCTCTTAAACCATAAATAAATTTTGCTTTTTGTTTTTCAGCTAACTGCAATCCGTAATCAGATATTTTTCTTCTGAACTTTTTACCGTGTTGACCAGGAATATAGGGTCTTTTAGATAATATTTTTTGTTGTTTTGCAGAAACAGCGATCTTTAGAGAACGAGCTTTTTTTAGCTGAGATGGATAGACTTTACTTTTTGGCATTAGACTCTCCTTGGTTTTTTAGGTCGGGGACCATTATGTGGAATTGGGGTTGTATCTTTGATTTTAGTAATTTTCAAACCCGTTGATGTAATTGCTCTGACAGCGGCATCTCGACCTGTCCCTACGCCTTTGACATAAACTTCAATTTCCTTTAACCCTAAAGCTAAGGCTTTATCGAGTGCTAATTTTGTAGCTGAACCAGACGCAAACGGAGTTGATTTTTTTGTGCCTTTAAAACCAGAGCTACCGGCAGTTGCCCACGAAATTACATTCCCCTTGACATCGGTGATTGAAATAATCGTATTATTAAAAGAAGCAGAAATAAATATTTTTCCACAATTCACAACTTTAACGATTTTCTTTGGATTTTTTTTCATAATAATTTTTAAGTTTTTTCAGATGCTTTCTTGCGACCTGACCCAACTGTAACTTTTTTTCCTCTTTTAGTTCGAGCGTTAGTTTTTGTTCTTTGACCCCTAGTTGGCAAACCCTTGATGTGTCTTGAGCCACGATATGATTGTATATCTTTTAATAAACGAATATTTTGTGAAATATCGATCTTTAAATCATTCTCAACTCGATAATTGTCATTAATAATTAGCTTAATTTTATCAATTTCTTCATCGGTTAAATTTTTTACTCGTGTATCGGGATTTATTTTAGCTGAAGATAAAATTGTTTTAACATTTTTGTAGCCTACTCCAAAAATTTTTGGAAGTGCTGCTTCCACTCTTTTATTTAAATCTAAAATAACTCCTGAAATTCTAACTGCCATACTTAACCTTGTCTTTGTTTATGTCGTGGGTTTTTACAGATTACGAAAACGATCCGGTGCCGACGAATAATTCGACATTTATTACATCTTTTTTTTACTGAAGGTTTAACTTTCATTTTTATACCCTTCTGACAATACGACCCTTTGTTAAATCGTAAAGAGAAAATTCTACCAAAACCCTGTCACCAACTGTTACTTTGATATAATTTTTTCTCATTTTTCCGGACAATATGCCCAATACTTTCTGTCCGTTTTCGAGGATAACACAAAACATTGTGTTGGGAAGAGATTCTTCAACCACACCCTCGAGCTTGATAACTTCTTTTTTACTCATTTAGCATTATTTAATATATCAAATTATATTTAACTTGTCAACCAAAATTGTATCTGTTAAATAATAATTAATAAATCTATAATTAGGTGATAATTTCAGCACCTTTTTGGGTTACGAAAACCGTATGTTCAAAATGAGCTGATTTATCATTATTTATTGTTTTAATCGACCATTTATTCTTATTTTTAGCAATTTTCTCTGATTTAAATGCAAACATTGGTTCAATCGCCAATATATCGCCAGCTTTAATTTCAACTCCGTGTTTTTTAATTCCAAAATTGTAGATTGTCGGTTTTTCATGGACAGCACTACCGGTACCATGACCAGTTAAATCATGAATTACTTTTACATTCGCAGATTCGGCTGTCTGGGCAATGATATTTCCAAGATCGCCTGTTTTGATGCCTGGTTTGATAATTTTTATTGCATTGCTTAGCGCTTTTTGAGTTACTTGACACAATATTTTATCTTTAATATCTCGAGAAAAATTGAGTGTTATTGCCCCGTCGGTAAACATATTATTATATATGATTCCTAAATCGATCGAGACTAAATCTCCTGATTTAATTGAATAATTATATGGAATACCATGAACAATAGTTTCATTAACTGATAGGCAAACGGACGAAGGAAAACCATCATAATCTTTAAAGGAAGCGATTGCGTGTTGTTTAGTAATATTTTCGTTAACTATTTTTTCAATTTCGAGTAAATTAGTACCAATTTTTACACTGACTTTTAAATTATTTAAAATATTTCTCAAAATTTTTCCACTAGTTTTGAGATCTCGATATGCCTGTAAATCGGTATTTATATTTGCCATCAATTTTTGAGTACTTTTTTTATCGAACGATCAATATCGAAAGCAATATTTTTTATTGCTTTCGCACCGTTAAATTCTAAGATTAAATTATCTTTCGATAATTTATCAATTACCGGTTGGGTCTGTTTTTTGTAGATATCAAATCTTTTAGCAATCGCTTTATCATTATCATCGTCACGTTTTTCCAGTTTAACTCGGCATTTTTTACATTCTTGAACTTTATCAATCGTATTTGAATAAGTATTTTCACATTTAGGGCAGACTAATCGATTAGCAATTCTTTCTTTAGCTATTTTTTCACTGAGGGTTAAATGAATTACAACTATTTCATCCATCTGTAATGATTTTTTAATTTTTAGAATTATTCTAAATTGTTTCATTCGTCTTGGAAATCCATCAAAAATAATATTGTGTGGGTGCCCAATTTTCTTGATTTGGTTAAAAATGATTTTATCAAATATGCGATCGGGAATCATTTTTCCAGATGTAGTGTAAAATTTAATTTTCTTACCGATCTTTGAGTTAGATTCAATTTCTTTTCTAATCAATTCACCTGCTTCAACAATCGGAATATGGTGTTTAGTCGCCAAAATATTGGCTTGAGTCCCCTTGCCACTCCCCTGAATTCCTAAAAAAATAATAATTCTTTTCATTATTCAACTTTTATTAAAGTTTTTCCTGCAATAATTTCAAAATTTTCTTTATCTAACTTTGAAAATATTTTACCATCTTTTGTGTAAAAAATATATTGATTAAATAAATAATATGATTCTATTTTGTCAATAAATATCTCAGTAATTATTTTAGTTTCAACAGCATACGAATATAATTTATTTTCAGTTAAAAAATATATTATATTGTTATGAATTGAAAAATATTCTGGTTTTTGATTTAATTCAGCAATAAGATTTTTATTATTATTTTTCAAATCGATCGAATATATTTCAAAAATATTGCTACGATCAATAATATAGTATAGTGTTTTTTGGTTTATTATTATATTGAAGGGATCCAAACTTTCATTGGCAATTTCTTCTTTATTTTTTCCGTTTAAATTTGTTAAAAATATTTTATAACCAAAACTTTTTTCAGCGTTTGAATATTCGGTATATGCAAAACTATCATTTCCAAGTGCAATATTTTCTTTATTAAAATTAGCTACTACGAGATTTTTTTTGCCACTCGCATCCAAGTCAATTGCGTGTAAATTGTTAACATCATTTTTGCTCATAATAAGATACATTTTATTACCACTAATTCCAAGTATTTTTGATATTTTTTCTTTTTCGTCAGCGTCAGTAAAAATTAATTGATTATCTTGTCCATTATATTTAAAGATATCAGTTCTAATATTGTCTTGATTGTAATAATAAATATTTTTATAATCAATCACTTTTTTTGCAGAGGTATTTTGAACATTTTTATTGGTAGTTCGAGGAGATACACTTGTAAGAGAGTTATTTTGATTACTATAAAAACCAAAAAATAAAACCAGTAATGAAATCAGAAAAAAAATATAGAGATATTGGTTTTTAGTAGACTTCATAAGAACGGGAAATAAGATGAGCTTTCACTTGAGAGGCAGTTTCTAAAATAACCGAAACCAAAATTAAAATACTAGTACCACCTAAAACTAAGGTTGTTATATGGGTATATTTTTGCACCAAAAAAGGTGAAATAGCGATGATGCCTAAAAAAATAGAACCTGGTAAAGTTATTCTATTTAATACATAAGCTACGAAATTTTCAGTTTCTTTTCCTGGACGAATACCTGGAATAAAACCACCTTGTTTTTGCAAATTTTCGGCTACCTCTTTAGGCTTGAAAACAATCGAGCTATAAAAATATGTGAAAAGAATAACTAATATAAAATAAAAAATACCATAGAAAACATGATTAGGATCAAAAATTCTGACTAATGTTTTAGAAAAATTAACTAAATGTTCCGATTTAGCATTTTGTAAATAACGACCTAAAATTCCTGGTATAACAATAAATGAAAGAGCAAAAATAATTGGTATTACTCCAGCAATATTAACTTTTATTGGAAGATACGTATCAATCACTTGACCAGATGTTTTAAAGGAACTCTGTCGTGCATACGATATGGGAATTTTACGGATTGCATCATTCATTATAACAATAAATAAAATAGTTAGCATTGAAGTTAAGGCGAATATAAATAGACCATTCAACATCGTGGAGTCAATTATTCCACCAGCGGAAATGGCTGAAATCGTGTTATTGATTTGGCTTGGCATTCCTCCAATAATATTGATGGTTATGATTAGTGAAATGCCATTTCCGATACCTGATTCTGAAATATTTTCACCTAACCACATATAAAAAACTGAGGTGGCAGTTGAAACTAAAATTGAAAGACCAAGAATTAATGGGGTTAAATCTGTTATTACACCTTGATTTTTTAAGAGTGAAATTAATCCAAATGCTTGGATTATTGACATTGGAACAGTTAGCAAGCGGGTATATTGATTAATTTTATTTTTTCCAAACTCGCCTTCCTTCTGAAGTTCCTCGAGTGATGGAACGATGTAGGTCAATAATTGCATAATTATTGAGGCAGTAATGTACGGACCAACGCCCATAAAACCTACCGAAAAACGAGATAACGATCCACCAGAAAAAATGTCTAACAATCCTAACAATTGATTAGAGGAAAAAAATTCTTGTAATTGATTAGTCTGAATACCAGGTAATGGAATTTGGTCGATAGCTCTGACAATCAATAAAATAACCGTAGTTACAAGAATCTTTTTCCTTAAATCTTTTAACAGCCAAAGATTCTTTAGTGTTTTAAACATAAGGATTATCTTTTTTTATTCGGACGGCTCTTTTTTTTAGGCAATCTTTTATAGAATGGCGTTTGTCCGCCCTCGAATCCAAAAGGAATACTGTTACCAGTTCTTGATTTTTGACCCTTTGTCCCTTTACCAGAAGTTTTTCCTTTGCCCGAAGCACGTCCACGACCAAGTCTTTTTTTATTTTTTCTTTTTTTTTCAAAAAAATCTGTTAGTTTAAAATCTGTCATATCTTTAATTTAACTTTTTTAAAGCTAAAAAAACAGCTTTAACAATATTAACTTTATTAGCACTTCCAATATTTTTTGATATTAAATTTTTGATACCAAAGGCTTCAACCACACTTCGCACCGGTCCACCAGCTACAAGCGAAGTTCCAATAGTAGCTGGTTTAATTATTACTTGTGCACTAGCATATTTAACTTTAATTTGTCTTTGGATTGATCGATCTTTGTTAAGTTGAATAGTCATCATCTTTTTTTTGGCTTGATTAACAGCTTTTGTAATTGCATTCACTACTTCAGCACTTTTAGCGACACCATAACCAGCTTTACCATTTCTATTTCCAATCACAACTAAAGCCCTAAATCTAATCCGACGACCACCCTTAACAGTTCTAGAAATACGACTAATCTCGATGACCTTTTCTTCAAATTCTTTTTTTTCAGGTTTTTGATATCTCATATTTTTAATCCTTTACTTCTAGCTGAATCAGCTAAAATTTTTATTCTTCCAATATAACGAAATTGTCCACGGTCAAAAACAACTTGTTTAATTTTTTTAACTAGACATTTTTTTGCAATATCAAATCCAACCTGAATGGCTTGTTCATTCTTATCCACTTTTTTAAATTTCAAACTATTTGAACTGGCTAAAACTTCTCCTTGACTATTAATCACTTGTGCATAAATATTTGTCAGACTACGATAAACCTTAAAAATTGGATAATTATTCTTATTTAACAGTTTAACAATATTTTTATTATTTTTTGATTTCATAGGATAAAATTTTATTTTTCAGCTTTTAGCGATTTACCCGGTTTTAGTTTTATTATCTCATCCAAGTAACGAATACCCTTACCTTTGTAAGGTTCAGGTGGTCGTATTTTTCGAATATTGGCTGCAAAATTACCAACTAATTGCTTATCAATTCCAGACACTTTGATACTGTTTTTTTCAACCTTCAAATCAATACCTTCTGGAGTAACTATTTCAACAACATGAGAAAAACCAACATTTAAAATTAATTTATCATTTTCTAATGATACCCGATAACCGATACCGATGACATCCAAATTTTTTTCATATCCAGTAGTTACTCCGACAATAGCATTAGCAATTAATGAGCGGTATAAACCGTGTAGCGATTTAGTATTTTTTTGTTCATTTTTACGGTCGAGTTTGATAATATTATCTTTAATACTAAAAATTATTCTGGATTTCATTTTAACTTCCAATTCACCCTTTGGTCCGACAATTTTTAGATGGTTAAGTTTGTCATCGTAAATAACCTTAACATCTTCAGGGACAATGATAATTTTTTTTCCAATTTTTGACATAATTTATTCGATTATTGAAAATAATTTTTCTCCGCCAATTTTTTCTTTTTTAGCTTCTCTTGACTCTTTCAATCCTTTTGATGTGGATAAAATAATTATTCCCTTTCTTGGTAGATATATATCTTTTGATCTAATATACAATCTTCTGCCTGGCTTTGAGTCTCTTTTGATTGGCATATCGATTCTGTTTTCGGTATCAAGTACTATTTCGACATTACTATCTTCAACTTTTTTAAAATCAATAATATATTTATATTTTTTTAATATTTTTAATATTTCTAATTTATATTTAGAAGTTTTAACTAAAATAGGCGTTTTACTTGAACGATAAGCGTTTTTGATAGAGATTAATAAATTTGCAACTTTATCCATAATATTACCAAGATGATTTAATTACACCAGGAATTTCTCCTCGTGTAGCTCTTTCACGAAAACAGATGCGACACAAACCATACGCTCGAATGACCGAACGAGGTCTGCCACAAATTTGACAGCGACGAATTGTTCGTGACAAGTATTTTGGTTTTCTGCCTGATTTAACAATTAAACTTTTTTTTGCCATATTTATTTCTTTACTTTATCTCATTTAGCGATTGGAAAGCCAATATATTTTAACAAATGAATAACTTTTTGTCGATCTGAAGAATTTTTGAATACAATAGTAATAGAAACACCAATAATCCCAGACGGTGTATCAAATGGTATTTCGGGAAAAACAAAATGTTCTTTTATACCAATTGATAAGTTATGACTTTTATCCAAACTCTTTGGATTTATACCTTTGAAATCTCGAATATTTGGTAAGGTTAAATTAATTAAACGATCAAGAAAATCCGTCATTCTTTTGGCTCGTAAAGTAGTTTTGAAACCGATGACTTCGTTTTTTCGCAATTTAAATGCAGAAATAGCATTTTTTGCTTGACAATATGCTGGTTTTTGACCTGTCATAGCGATTAAATCTTTCTTAATTTGGTCAATTTTAACTTGATTATCTTTAAATTTACCAAAACCGGTTGAGAGAATCACTTTTTCAATCCGAACCACAGAAAAAATATTGACTTTATCTTCTTGAGCAATTTTTTCGTAGATTTTATTTAAATTTAACATTCTATTAGTTATTTATTTTCAATCTTTTTATCCAATGATTCTTGACATTTATGACAAATTCGTTGAACCTTTTTATCTTTTCGGTCAGCTATTACTTTGGTTTTTTTATTACAAGCTTGGCAAATTAAACTAACATTTGATATATTGATCGGCATTGGTAAATCAATAATACCGCCTTTTGGGTATTTCCTAGAGATTTTAGCATTTTTCTTGTAGATATTTTTTCCTGATATTATCAACCGTTTCTCTTTCACAAAAACTTTTTCAACCGTTCCAGTTTTCCCCTTATCTTTACCTGTAATAATTAAAACAATATCGTTTTTTTTGATTTTCATATCAATTCTCCCGCCAGTGAAACTATTTTTTGATAACCTTTTTCTTTAATTTCTAATGCAATTGGACCAATAATTCTTGTTCCGACCGGCAATTTATCTTTAATAATAACAGCTGCGTTATCACTAAATTTAACTACTGTGCCATCTTTTCTTTTGATTGGAAATTTTTGTCGGACAATAATTGCTTGAACTTTTTCTTTCTTTTTTACCGTTCCATTAACAATCGCTGATTTAACGGTGGCAATAACTTTGCTACCCACATAAGCAACACGTTTTTTACCATAGACTTGTATAACCTGAATACTTTTAGCGCCACTATTATCTGCAACATTGAGTTTTGTATATTGAATTATCATTTTATTTTATATTAATTTCCATTTTTTTCTTTTTGAAATTGGGCGACAATCGACAAACTGAACTTTTTTACCAATTTCAAGGTTTTTATTTATTTCCCCTTTATCAACTAGATAATTCTTAGTAATAGAATAATATTTGCTATATAATGGATGTTTTTTTCGACGTAAAGTCTGAACTTTATAAGTTCTCTGGTCAATTATTTTAGTGATTGTTCCATTAATTTTTTTCATCGATTTTACTTAATAGTTTTTTTGAAAGAATAGTTTTTAGTCTAGCTAAGTTTTTTTTGGTTTCATTAATTTTATGTATATTTTTTGTTTTTCCAAAATTAACGCTAAACCTTAAACTATTTAACTTCATTTTTAAAACATCTTCCTCAGCTAATAAAGATTTAATTGCCATTTTATGATACTTAACTAGTATGTCAGTTTTTTTCATTTTTCAATAAATTTAGTTTTGACAGGTAATTTATGACTGGCTAAACGAAAGGCTTCTTTAGCTAGTGTTGGGTTGATGCCATCCATTTCAAAAATAATTCTTCCGGGCGTTACAGTTACGACAAAATGGTCAGGCGCACCCTTTCCACCACCCATTCCAACTTCAGCTGGCTTTGCAGTCACTGGACGATCTGGAAAAATACGAATCCATATTTGACCTTCACGCTTAAATAATCTAGTCATAGCTCTACGAGCTGACTCAATTTGACGAGCAGTTAGCCAACTTCGGGTTATGGCTTTAATGCCATATTTTCCAAATACTAACGATGAGCCACGCAAAGAATTACCTGGCATTTTACCACGGAAACTTTTTCTAAACTTCATTTTTCTTGGTTGCATTAACATTGCTTGTTTTGAATATTATAAAATTTGTTTACCATCAAACACCCAAACTTTTATACCGATAACTCCATAAGTAGTTTTGGCATGAAAAACATAAAAGTCGATATTATTTTTTAGGGTAGATATTGGGATTGTGCCTTGACTATATTTTTCACTTCTTGATATTTCTGCCCCATTTAATCTTCCTGAAATCACCACCTTGACTCCACGGGCTCCAGTTTCCATTGCTTTAGAAATAGCACCTTTTACAGCTCGTCGATAAGGAATTCTTCGGCTAACTTGCTGACCAATATTTTGAGCGATTAAAGTAGCTTTGATTTCTGGTTTTTTGACTTCAGTAACATTAAGTTTTATTTTACGACTTGGCAATTTATTTTTAAATAAAAAATTCTCAATATTTTTTTTGAAATCTTCAATTCCTTTGCCCTGTCTGCCAATTATTAATCCAGGTCGTGCAGAATGTATGTCGATTGTTATATCTTTTAGTGATCTCTTAATAATTACTTTCTCAATCGCATAGTTTATACCATAATTTTGAATAATATAATCACGCATTTTAATATCTTCAATTAATTTATCTCGATAATTTTTACCACTTGCAAACCAACATGACTTCCAGTCTTTGGTAATCATCAATCGATTAGATAAAGGTGATATTTTTTGTCCCATTATTTATCTCCAGATTTATTGGTTGATAGTTTGATTGTTAATCGACTCATTCTTCTTTTAAAGGGTGACATTCTTCCCCTTGACCGTGGAAGCGATCTTTTCATTTTTAATCCCTCATCGACAGCTATTTCTTGTATTAAAATATTATCTTTATCAACTTGCCAGTCTTTAATTGAATTTTCACTTGCTTTAAGATTTATTACCAATAAGTTAGCTGATCTATTTTTTATTAAACTTAAAATATCATAAGCATTAGCCAAATTTTTATTTCTTACTAAATTAACTGATAAACGTAATTTATCGGGAGTAGTTTTGATATTTTTAAATTTAAATATTTTTGTTTTCATCTCAATTTGCTTTTACGCCTTTTTTACTTTCTAATTCTTTTTGTATTTTTCCTCCATGCCGTCTAAATTTTCTAGTTGGAGAAAATTCTCCTAATCTAAAACCAATCATTTCTTCTACAACTTTAACATCCACAAAATCCTTGCCGTTATGAACTTTGAATGTCAGTCCAACCATATCTGGGAAAATAACACTAGAGCGTGACCAAGTTTTAATTGGCTGAATAGAATTTTCTAGTTTTATTTTTTCAATTTTTTTTAATAATTTTGGATCAATAAATGGTCCTTTTTTTAACGATCGGCTCATTTCTTTTTTCTCCTCTTGATTATGAACTTAGTACTGATTTTCTTATTTCTTCTAGTTTTAACACCAATAGCTGGTTTACCTTTATAGGTTTTTGGATATTTTAAGCCAATCGGCGAGTTTCCCTCTCCACCACCGTGCGGATGAGCGGCTGGGTACATAGCTTTACCTCTGACTGTCGGTCGGATACCTTTCCATCTTTGTCGTCCGGCTTTACCGATAACAACTTGTGAATGTTTAACATTTGAAACTACTCCAATGGAAGCACGACAATTTTCAGATATTTTTCTTATTTCTCCTGATTTTAATTTAACGGTTGCGTATCCGCTTTCAATTGATGTAATAATACCATATGTTCCAGCACTTCTAGCAACTTTTCCACCTCCCATTGGACGCAATTCAATGTTATGGATTGGTGTTGCTGGAGTTATATATTTTAATGGCATTCGGTTTCCAATAGAGTTTGATTCTTTATCGTGAGAAATTTCAATTTTTGCGTTTGGTCTTATACCTTCTGGAGCTATGATATAACTTTTAAATCCATCTTCATACTCAATTAAAGAGATAAAAGCAGTTCGACTTGGATCATATTCAATTGTTTGAATAGTGGCTGTTTTAACCGAATGATTCAATTTAAAATCAATCAGACGGTAAAGTCTTTTATGTCCTCCGCCTTTATGCCGGGTTGAAATTTTACCTAAACTACGACCAGCTTTTCGATTCAAGACACAAGTCAGTTTCTTATAAGGTTTTTTTGAAGTTAGAGAAGTAAAATCTTCCTGAGTTAGAAACCTTCTTCCGGCATTATTTTTTCGTTGTTTCATTTGATTTATTGTTTAGAATTTTCTTTCTGGCTGACCTTTTCCTTATCGCTACTTTCAATTTGAAATTCTTTAATGACTTGTCCTTTTCGTAGTCTCAAAATTATTTTTTTAAATCTTTTCTTTTTACCCACATGTCTTTTGAAATTAGTGGCTTTTCCGAGATAATTGATGCTCTGTATCTTTTCAACATTAACCTTAAATTGTTTTTCAATAATGTCTTTAAGGGTGTTTTTATTAACTTGCCTATCCGTGATAAAAGAGTATTGACCGATATCAATCATTTTAGCACTTTTTTCTGTTATTAATGGGTTAATCTTTATCATTTTTTTGCAACTTTCTTTTTGGCTTTTGTTTCTATTTTCTTTTCCTCGTCAATATTAAAATATTTGTTATAAGCAGTCTGAGTAAAGACAATGACATCTGAAGTAGAAACATTGTACACATTAAGGGATAAAATATCAACAAATTTTACTAAAGTTAAATTTCTGACTGATTGTTTGATTTTTTTATCCTTAGAACCAATAATTAAAATATTTTTATTTTTTATGTTTTCTGATAAAACTTGGTTTACCAATTTAGTTGATGGTTTATCAAGTAAAAGATCTAAAATATAAATTTTATTCTTCTTTTTTTTAAGTACCGCTAAGAGTGAGTTTTTTACTGATTTAGCATTGGTTTTTGATAAGCGTTTACTAAATCGTGGTCCAAAAGTCGTTCCACCACCTTTAAATATTGGTGATCTAAGACTACCAGCTCTTGCCCGACCAGTCCCTTTTTGTTTCCATGGTTTTCTACCACCGCCCCTAACTTCTCCACGAGTTTTTGTATGAGCCGAATGACTGTATGAATTATTAATAATTCTTTTCAAATTATCAGAAATAATCTTAGAAACATATTTATGTTTCGTGATAACTTCAGTTAATCTAATTGACGAGACACCAGATTTTTTGATTACTTTAATATCAGTCATTTTTAAAAATTATAATTTTATGTTTATTTGAGCCAGGTATCGAGCCTTTAATTACCAGAATATTATTATCGTAATCTACATCAATTATTTTGGCATTCTTTACTGTAACTTGATTATTGCCCATTCGACCAGCCATTTTTTTGCCCTTAACTACTCTTTGCGGATAAGTCGATCCAATTGACCCTGGTTTACGATGGTGATGGCTTCCGTGTGACATTGGACCTCGTGAAAAACCGTGTCTTTTGATTGTTCCTTGGAAGCCCTTTCCCTTTCCTGTCCCAATTATTTTTACTAATTCATCTTTTTCAAATATATTGGCTTTTAATTCATCCGATAATTGGTAACTATTTTTGGTATGATACTCTTTTGACCAACATAAACTAGTATCGATTTTTAATTTTGTAAGTTGACTTTTTTGAGCTTTTGAAATATTTTTTTTCATTCCACCGCTAATAGTAATTTGAAATTCATCATTTTTAGAATTTATCTTAGTTACTCTATTTTCATGCAATTTCAAAATAGTCACAGCAAAAACTCTGCCATTTTCATCGAAGATTTGTGTCATACCAATTTTTTGAGCAAATAATCCAATCATATACTCCAAAAACTTTTGAGAATCTATCCCGTCAAGCGAGACGATTATCTCAAAAGTACATTATTATTTATACTTTTTAAGTTGTTTTTATTTCAATATCCACACCAGCTGGAAAATCTAAAGACATTAAGTCGTCAATAGTTTTAGGGGTCGGATCAAAAACATCAACTAATCTTTTATGAATCCTCATCTCAAACTGTTCAAAAGATGATTTGTGAACATGGGTTGAGCGAAGCACGGATGTTTTTTTAATTTCAGTTGGTAATGGTACTGGACCAACAACGACTGCTCCAGAGCGGGTTGAAATATCAATAATTTTTTTAACACTTTTATCAAGAATACTACTATCGTATGCCTTTAGTCTAATACCAATCTTAGTTTTAAACTTTGTCTTGTCAGTCATTATTTCAAGGTTTGATTGATTTTTTATTTATTTATTAATTTTAGTGACAACACCAGCCCCAACAGTTTTACCACCTTCCCGGATAGCGAATCTCATTCCTTCTTCGATAGCGACAGGTTGAATTAATTTAACCTTGAATGTAATTGTGTCGCCTGGCATAACAATCTCTGTACCTTCTGGCAGTGTTATTTCACCCGTAACATCAGTTGTTCGAATATAAAATTGTGGTTTATAGCCTTTAGAGAAAGGAGTATGTCGTCCACCTTCTTCCTTATTTAATATATAAACTTCGCAATCAAATTCGGTATGCGGAGTAATTGAACCTGGTTTAGCGACAACTTGTCCCCTTTCAATATCTTCTTTTTCTATCCCTCTCAACAAAAGTCCAACATTATCACCAGCCCTACCTTCATCTAATTCTTTTCTAAACATCTCAACACCAGTAACGACAGTTTTTTTAGTTGGTTTAATTCCAACAATTTCAACCTCTTCATTTACTTTAACTTGACCTCGCTCAATTCTTCCAGTTGCAACTGTTCCTCTGCCTTTGATTGAGAAAACATCTTCTACTGCCATTAAAATCGGTTTGTCAATTTCTCTTTTAGGTTCAGGAATTTTTTCGTCTAATGCAAGAATTAATGCATCAATTGCTTTCACGGCTTCAGGTTCATCACTTAATGCCTTAAGAGCCGATCCTTTAATAACAGCTGCCTTGTCGCCATCATATTCATATTTAGTTAACAATTCACGAATTTCCATTTCGACTAATTCTAATAACTCGTCATCTTTAACTTGATCAACTTTATTAATAAAAACAACAATTTCAGGAACTCCAACTTGACGAGCTAATAAAATATGTTCACGAGTTTGTGGCATCGGACCATCAGTTGCAGCTACAACTAAAATTGCACCATCCATTTGAGCTGCCCCAGTAATCATATTTTTAATATAATCAGCATGACCGGGACAATCAACATGAGCATAGTGCCTTTTGTCAGATTCAAATTCACAATGATAAGTTGCTATTGTAATACCCCGTTCCTTTTCTTCGGGAGCGTTATCGATCTGATCAACAGCTAGATCTTTAGCTAACCCTTTTTTAGATAAAACATGAGTTATAGCGGCGGTTAGAGTTGTTTTCCCGTGATCAACATGTCCAATTGTACCAATATTAACATGTGGCTTATTGCGATTGAATTTACCTTCTGACATTTATACCTCCAAAAAAATTATTTTATTAATTAAAATTTCCAATATCAAAACATATCCTAAACGGTTATTAGTATTATTATACATACTGTTCTCAGGATGTCAAATCAAATAATTAATTATTTGATTTGACTAATACTAAGTTATCAAATTATATATCTTTTTAATCAATTCGTCAATATTTTTATGTGTTAATGAACTAATTAATAAACAATCGTATTTTTGTATAAATTTAAGTGATTCCGGCGATAGTGAAATTTCTTCAGTATCATATTTTGAAATAACAATTATTTCTTTTTTCTTTTTTAAACTTTTATCAAAATCAATTAATTCTCTCGTAATAGTTTTATAAGCTAATTCTAAATCAACATTATTAACATCAACCAAATGAATTAATATTTTAGTTCTTTGAATATGTTTTAAGAATTTATCACCCAGACCTTTACCCTTGGAAGCTCCTTCTATTAAACCTGGAATGTCGGCTAATACAAAAGTTTTATTTTTAATATTTAATGTGCCAAGATTTGGATCGAGTGTTGTAAAAGGATAATTAGCAATCTTCGGATTTGCTTTAGTCAGTATTTTCAGTAAAGTTGATTTACCACTATTGGGAAACCCAATAATTCCAATATCAGCAATTAATTTTAAATCCAAAATTAAATTTCTTACATCACCTTGAGTGCCAAGAGTAAATTCTTTGGGTGTTTGATTGGTTGATGATTTAAAATGAGTATTTCCTAATCCACCTTTTCCACCTTGAACAATTAGTTTTATATCTTTTTCATTAATAAAATCATGAGTTAGAATTTGTTTATTACCTTTTTTTTCATAGACTAGCGTACCAACCGGGACAGGAATAATTAAATCTTCACCATTTTTTCCTTTCATATTTTTTGTTTTGCCTGTTTCACCATTTTGGGCTTGATAAATTTTTTTTCTATGAAAATTGACTAAATTGTTAAGTTCTTTTGTTGCTACAAAAAATATACTTCCCCCTTCACCTCCGTCACCTCCCCAAGGACCTCCAAATGGAACATATTTTTCTCGTCTAAAAGAAGCGAAACCATCCCCACCCTTACCAGCTTGTACTAGAATATTGGCACTGTCTAACATAATATTTATAAATTTTAAATTTAATTATTATATGGATAAACTACCGAACCATTAGATCTCATTTCAAAATGTAAATGAGGACCAGTTGAAAAGCCGGTATTTCCTGAATATCCGATCAATGAACTCTGTGATACTGTTTGTCCTATCCCGACAGATGTTTTTGATAGATGAGCATAACGAGTTGTAATTCCATTTCCGTTGTTTAATACAACCGAAATTCCCCAGCCTCCGCTCCAACCATTCGTAATTTCAACAACTTGCCCTCCCTTCGAAGCAACAACTGGCGTTCCAACATTGGCACGGTAATCAATTCCTGTATGTCCACGACCAATACCACGAGAAATACCATTATGATTAATCGGAACAATAAACCCACCTGTATTTGTTGCCGAAATGTTATAATTAGACGAAGCTGTTTGTTTGGACGAAGTTTTAAGTTTTGCTAAGTTTTTTTGACGAGCAATCCCTGCTTCTCTTTTTCTCTTTTCTTCCTCAATACGGGCTAAACGTTCTTTTTCTTCTTTAAGTCGATTGACTTCATCCAACCATGCTATTGATTCGTTTGTGTCATAGGGGGGTATGGTTAGAGTAATACCAGGAGAAATATTTTCTGACTCACTTGGCGATAATTCATTAGCTTCTAATATTGTAGCGACATGTAAATTAAATTTCTCTGCTATTTGCGAAAGTGTTTCCCCCTTTGAAACCGTATACTTATAAGGTGATTCAATCGTATTGTCTATAGAGGGTTTTTCAATATAGGAAATATCTTTTTCTTCTAGTAAATCTACCAATTCATCCGGGTTTTCTTCGATAAAACTAGTATAGTTTTGTATGTCTGATATCAAAGCTACGGAATTACTATTACCCACTTCAAGCAGTGTTTTATCTTGTGCTAAAGCACTATTTTTTGAAAAATTAAATAATAAAACAATTAAAGATAATATCAAAACAGTTAAAGTTTGTTTAGTAAATCCCAACTCGATATGATCTTGCCAAATTTCTTTGGAAAAAAATTTAGCTAATTTATTAATATAAATTTTAATATTTTTAATATTGTACTCCAAAAGTTCATTTAATTAATTTTATGAACTTTCTTAATAACTTTATTAATAATATACAACTCTAAACTATCACCGACTCTTATTTTATCACTAATTTTAGTTTTATACACCTTAATTCCGTATTCTCCTTTTTCGTTAATTTCATTCACATCGGTAGTATTGCTTTTTAAATTATTTACTTTGACTTTACCAATTAGACTCTCATCTCTGATTACTCTTGCATAAACATCAATCAGCATTTTGCCTTGAATTAATTTGCCACCCAAAACAGCTGATTCATTGGTTTGAAAAAAATCTTTTAATACTTCAAATTTACCAATGACTTCTTCTACGAGATTATCCTCCAAAAGTTTATTTATCAATTCATTGATTTTATCAAATAACTGGTATATAACATCGAAATAATAGATTTCAATACTATTTTGTTCAGCTAGTTTGGTAGTTTGTTGAGATTGAACAGTTTTAAAACAGAATATTAATGCTTTTGAAGCTAAGGCAGTGTTGATATCTGATTCAGTAACATTCCCAACCCTACTTGAGACAATTTTAATTTTATAATCTTGAGCATCCAAATTTTTGATATGATCGATGATAGTAAAAATTGACCCAGTTGTATCTGCTTTCAAGATAATCGGAAAAGTTTTCAATTCTGCACTATCAGCTATTGATTTATAACTTGTAATTTCTTGTTTTTTTTCAATTTTTTTACGAGCTTCTTTTTCATTTTTAGCAAAATGAAAATGGCTACCAATCTCAACTATTTTTTTTAGACCAGTGATTTTCACCGGACTGGCTGGTTCAACAGTATCAATATTTTCGTTCCGCCAATTAATTAAATTTTTAACTTTTGCCCAAGTGTTACCAAAGTATAGATAATCATTTTTTTTGAGAATACCTTGCATTATAATTACCGTAGCAACCGGTCCATAACCAGTTTCGATGTGTGATTCTACCACATAACCTGAAACAATTTCATTTTTATCGGCTTTTAGCTCAAGACTTTTTGAGACTTCAATAATTTTATCTAATAATTGGTTGATATTTATTTTTTTCAAGGCTGATATTTCAATAATTTCCGTATCCCCACCCCAATCCTTTGATACTAAACCATAACCAGAAAGTTGTCGTTTAACACTTTCAGGATCAGATCCGGGCAAATCAATCTTATTAATCGCTACTATAACTGGTGATTTGGAACTTTTTGCCAATGAAATGGCTTCGAGTGTTTGTGGCTTTACACCTTCAGTTGCAGACACTACTAACACAATAATATCGGTAACATTCGCTCCGTAGGCTCTTAATTTAGTAAAAGCTTCGTGACCGGGTGTGTCTAAAAATGTTATTAAATCTTTTTTATATTTAACTTGATATGCGCCAATATGTTGAGTTATTCCGCCCGACTCTTTTGAAACAATATCGGTACTTTTAATTACATCAAGCACTTTGGTTTTTCCATGGTCAACATGCCCCATAACAGCAACAATTGGAGGTCGTTTTTGACCGGACTGAGTTTTGAAATTATGCATTTTTTCTGATGTTGGTTTAACTTTTATTTCAAACTCATCAGCAATAATTTCTGCCGTTTCATAATCAATCGATTCGGTGATAGAAATCATCAAACCGTTTTTTGCTAAACTAGAAATAAGATCTGTGGCAGATATTAATAGTTTTTCAGCTAAATCCCGTACCAAAATAATCCGAGGTAACTCGATTACTTTTTTCATATATATCAGCTTATCACAGTTTGATATATTTCTCAATCAAATCCCAAAAAACCGCCTCAGTCGCAGATACGATCGGTTAGACTTCTTTAGTTGTAAAACCAGACAAATTGCCATTGTCTTTTTCGGTATTTGTCAGTTTTTTTTGATGAGCATCGCTTACTGATCCTTGATTAATTACTTTAGTAACAAACAAATCATTATTATTAATATCCTTTAATACTTCTTGGGGGTTTTTATTGTTCTCGTCCAAATTTGTAATTTCTGTTTTTTCTATATTTTTTGCTACCATTTTATCACTATTTTTATTGGCTAAAATATCTATTTTTACATCTTGTTGAAGAACATTTTCAGTTTTTTTTTCTGTTACTGATTTTTTTTGCATCACTTCATTATTATCAATCATTTCTAGATTGACCTCTTTTTTTGCTTCTTCAATTATATTTTCAGGTATATATTCAACAGATGAAACAGATTCACCGCTCAATATGCGCATTAATTTTACTCCCATCGTGTCTCTGCCCAAGCGTTTTATTTTATTTATTGGAGTTCTGATAGTAGTGCCTTTAGTTGAAATCATAACAATATCACCTGTGTCCTTTGTTGTTACTAAAGACTTTATTATCGTACCTACTTTTAGATTTACTTTTGAAACTCGTACACCAACCCCACCTCGATTTTGAACTCGGAAGAATTTTGAAATTATTGTTCTCTTTCCATAGCCTTTTTCCAAGACTGTTAATAAATTTGAGTCTTTGAGGCTTTCATTTTTAACAATATCCATTGAACAGACCTCGTCACCCTCACGAATTTTTATACCCCTGACCCCAGAAGCAGATCTTCCCATCGGGCGGAGTTGATTTTCATTAAAGTAAATTCCTTGACCTTTTACAGTCACTAATAAAACATTATCCTCACCGGATGTCATTTTAACAAATCTCAACAAATCATTATTTTTAAGACCAATTGCAATAATACCGGTTTTTCTAATATTATTATATTTTTCTAAATCAGTTTTTTTAATGACACCATTTTTAGTTGCCATAAAAATATAATTAATCGATTTTTTATCAATAGTGGGAGATAATATAGCTGTAATTTTTTCTTCCGAAGAAATTTGAATAATATTAACAATTGCTTGCCCCTTGGCGGTTCGAGACACTTCAGGAATGTCATAAACTTTTGAAACAAAAACCCGACCTTTATTAGTAAAGAAATAGACACAATTGTGTGAAAATGTATAAACTAACTGTAAAATATTATCCTTATCTTTAAGAGAAATACCGACAATTCCCTTACCTCCTCTTTTTTGGGCTTTAAAGGTATCTACCGTCATTCTTTTGATATATCCACTTTTAGTTAAGGCAACAATAACCTCTTTATTTGGAATTAAATCCTCAGCCGAGAATTTACCAATTTGTTGATTAGATATTTTTGTTCTTCTAGCATCACCATATTTTGCAATCATCTCATTTTGTTCAGTCTTAATTATTTCTAATATTTTTTCCTTACTTTCTAAAATACTGATCAGATCCATAATTGTTTTTCTGATTTGTTCAAGTTCTTCAAATATTTTTTTCTGTTCAAGACCAGCTAAAGCTGATAAACGCATCTCTAAAATCGCTTGAGCTTGAATACTAGTCAATGTAAAGTTTTTTACTAATTCTTTGTGGGCTATTTCTTTAGTTTCACTACTACGAATGGTTGAAATTATTTTATCAATTTGATCTAAAGCAATTTTTAATCCATTAAGTATATGTTCCCTCTCTTGGGCACGGTCAAGATCAAATTTTGTTCTTCTTTTTATTATTTCTTGTCGGTGTTTGATAAATTCATTTAAAATATCTTTAAGATTAATTAATCTTGGTTGGATACCATTTATCAATGCCACCGTATTCATATGAAAAGTTATCTGTAGGGAAGTTGATTCGTAGAGAGTATTTAATATTTTACTAGCGTATGCATTGGCTTTTAGATCGATAACAATTCTAATCCCTTCATTTCTATCCGATTCATCCCGAATATCGCTGATTCCCTCAATCTTTTTTGTTTTAACTAGATCAGCAATTTTAGCGATTAATTCAGATTTATTAACTTGATAAGGAATTTCTGAAACAATGATTTGTTGTCGATTGTTTTTCTCATTTTCGATTATTTCTGCCACTGCTCGAATTACAATAGCTCCTTTACCAGTCATATATGCTTCCTTGATGGAATTGGAATTATAGGCAATTCCACCGGTTGGAAAATCAGGACCAGTAATAACTTTCATCAAATCGTCAATATTAATGTCTGGTTTTTCGATGACTTCGATAACAGCATTGCAAACCTCTTTTAAATTATGGGGCGCAATATTGGTTGCCATGCCAACTGCAATTCCTAATGATCCATTTAATAATAGTTGGGGGACTTTTGCCGGAAGTACTTTTGGTTCTTTTCTTGTAGCGTCATAGTTTTCGGTAAAATCAACCGTATCTTTTTCAATATCGGCTAATAAATCTTCAGAAATAGCTTTCATACGAGCTTCGGTGTAACGCATTGCAGCCGGACTATCGCCGTCAACCGATCCAAAGTTTCCTTGACCATCAACTAATAAATAACGGACTGAAAAATCTTGCGCTAATCGTGCCATAGCATCATAAACAGCACTGTCACCATGTGGATGGTATTTACCCAATACTTCACCAACGACCGTGGCAGATTTTCTAAATTTTACATTCGATTTTAATCCCAATTCGTGCATTGCAAATAGAATGCGTCGATGGACTGGTTTCAAACCGTCTCGAACATCTGGTAAAGCTCGTGAAACAATGACACTCATAGCATAATCCAAATACGATTTTTCCATTTGCTCAACCAATTCAGCGTTTTTTATTTTCCCAAAGGGTGTTTTTTTAATATCGCTATTATTCTGCATATTTATTTATAATGTTTAGATATCCAAATTTTCTACATTTTGTGCATGTGTTTGTATAAATCTTTTTCTAGGGGGAACATCACTCCCCATTAAAGTCGAGAAAGTTTCATCAGCAATTTCTGCTTCATCAATTATAACTTTTAAAATAATTCTATTTTTGGGGTCCAAAGTAGTTTCCCAAAGTTGAGATGGATTCATCTCACCCAAACCCTTATATCTTTGAATCGAATATTTTTTATCTTCTTGGCTATAATTTTTTATTAATATTTCTTTATCTTCATCGGTGAAAACATAATCTTTATTTTTTCCTGACGTAATTTGATAAAGGGGCGGTTGAGCTATATATAGGTAGCCCTTATCAATAATTTCTTTAAAATGTCGATAAAATAATGTTAACAAAAGAGTTCTTATATGTGAACCATCAACATCAGCGTCGGTCATTATTATAATCCGGTGATATCTGATCTTATCAATCTTAAAATCATCACCCAAACCAGTGCCTAAAGCAATTATTAAAGCTTTTATTTCTTCGGAAGTTAACATTCTGTCGATTCGAGCTCGCTCAACATTTAATATCTTGCCTTTGAGAGGTAAGATCGCTTGAAAAGTTCGATCACGACCCTGTTTGGCACTACCACCAGCGCTATCGCCTTCTACAATAAATATTTCTGATAAACTCGGATCTCGACTTGAACAATCGGCTAATTTACCTGGAAGGGTTAGACCATCTAAAGCTCCTTTTCTAATTACCGTTTCCCTAGCGGCTTTGGCAGCCATTCTGGCTCGAGCTGATAATAAAACTTTTTCAATTATTTTTCTTGCATCGGTTGGATTCTCATTAAACCAATAAGTTAAATGTTCAAAAACTGTCGAAAAAACAGCTTTTTGAATTTTGGGATTGCCAAGTTTTGATTTTGTTTGTCCTTCAAACTGTGGATCAGGTAATTTGACCGATACAATTGCAACCAATCCTTCTTTAATGTCTTCCTTACTTATCGGTGGATCATTGGGTTTAATAATATTTTGACTTTTTGCATAATCATTGACACAACGGGTTAAGGCGGTTCTAAAACCAGTTAAATGAGTTCCACCTTCTTTAGTATTAATATTATTAGCAAAACTATAAATGTGCTCATTATAATCATCAACATAATTGATGGCGACTTCAACTTTGTAATCATCAATATTTTTTTCAATATAAAAAGGTTGCCCAATTATTGGTTTAGTTGAAGTTAACGATCGAACAAAAGAACTAATGCCACCTTCAAAATAGAAATTAAATTCTGTTTCCGGATCTTTTCTTTCATCAATACATTTTATATTCAGACTTTTGGTTAAATAAGCTTGTTGACGCAAGTGATCAATAATTGTTTTAAAAGAAAAATCAGTTTCAGAAAATATTGTTTTGTCTGGTAAAAATGTTTGTAAAGTACCGTGTATGTCAGTATCCCCAACCACAATTAACTTAGATTTAGGTATGCCTTTTGAAAATTCCATTTGAACTTGTTTACCATCTCTGAAAACTTGGGTTACCATTTTTTCCGATAAAGCGTTAACTGCTGAGATGCCAACACCGTGAAGACCGCCCGAAACTTTATAACCATCCCCTCCAAATTTTCCACCCGCATGCAGGGTTGTCATAACTGTTTCAAGTGCAGATTTTTTAGTTACTTTATGAGTATCAAATGGTATTCCACGACCATTATCAAAAACTGATATTAAATTATCTTTTAAAACTTTAAGCTCAATATAATCAGCCTGACCTGCCATGGCTTCGTCAATACCGTTATCAACAACTTCCCACACCAAATGATGGAGACCCTCTTTCCCCGTCCCTCCAATAAACATGCCTGGTCTTTTTCTGACAGGCTCAAGACCCTGCAAGACCGTAATGTCTTTTGCAGTATATTTTTTATTTTTTTCAGCCATTATTTTGCGTATTCTTTAAATAATACAATTATCAAACCACCGATAGCACCGGCTAATATGCCAAATAAAGTTGATAAAATGGTTTTATTTTCAACTTTATCAATTACTTGGTCGGACAGAATAAGATTCATTTCGCTTGGAATTAAATTATTTTGTTTGTATTCATTAATTTTTTCGTTAACAAAACTAGATAAACTTTTCAATACAGACGACACATTATTGATCGAAGTATCAGTGTAAGAAATTATCGCCGAGCTACCCCCTCCATTAGATTTTTTAAAATCAAATACTTTTGAAAAATTATCAATCATTAATGTTCCATTGATATTAGTATTGGCATTTTCAAATATTTTTTTAATATTTGCTGGGGTTGTAACAATATCACGGATATTATCTAAATATAAATTATTGGATTGCCAGAGATAATAATTTTGATACGCAAATTGAGTTATTTGAGTTTGGCTTTGAAATACGGTCACTGTTACAGAACCATTATACTCAACTAGTTTATTAGCTTCTCTAATATATCCATAGAGTCCAAAAACAATTACGCAAATTAAAATCAATAAAAAATTATTTTTATTTTTAAGCATATTTTTCTCCTTTTTTTAATTTAAAAACCCGCTCTACATATTTTAGCATACTATTTTCAAAATTAAGTGGGGAAAATTTATTCACTACTGACAGTCGAATATTTTCTTGATTGAAATTCATTTTTTCAAATTTATTTAGAGCATCAATTAATGATTTTTCTGTTTGTTTTTCAAAAAATACTCCGCTGATGTTTTTTGTTACTGTTTCTAAAGCACCCCCTTTTTCATAAGCAATGACTGGCGTTCCACATGCCATAGCCTCAATCGGAGTAATGCCAAAATCTTCTAATGGTGTAAATATGTATCCTTTGGCTCTTTGATAATATTGAACTAATTCTTTTAAGCCAATTCTCCCTAATAAACGAATATTTTTAGATTTAATTAATTTTTTCAGTTTTCCATATTGGTTTCCTGATCCGGCAATAAATAATTTTTTATCTGGCATTAAATTGAAGGCTCTTATTGCAATATCAATTTTTTTATAAGGTACTAAACGACCAGACATAAAATAAAAATCTTCTTTTTCAATTTTTTTATCAATATTAAAACTTTTTGTGTCAGCAAAAGGGTACAGAATATATGCTTCTCGTTGGTAATATTTTTTTATACGATTGACGATATGTTGTGAATTACCCAACATTAAATCACCATTTTTTGAGGCTTTCAGATCCCAATTTCTTAATCTTAATAATTGTTTTATAATTATTGATTTAAATGGCTTGAAAAGTTTTGGAATATTTTCATTAACATAACTATTAAAATCTGACCATAAATATCTTGTCGGTGAATGTACGTAAGCGATAAATGGGATATGCTTTGGTACATTAACTCCTTTTGAAAATGCGCTTGTGTTGGATATGACTAAATCAAAACCTGAAAAATTAAATGATTCAAATGCGTTTGGCAATTGTCCTAAAAAAAATCGATGATATTTATGAATCTTGTATTTATATTGTAAAAATGATGTTTCAATTTTAATCCCTGGAAAATGTTTATCAGTCAAAATTTTATTATAAAGAGGTGTAAATAGTGTTGAATTTGGGAACATTTGGAGCATTTTTTTTAGAACAATTTCTGCTCCTCCAAATTGAGTTAAACTTTCTGTAACTATAGCTACTTTTAATTTTTTAATATTCATTAATACGCACCTCTTTTTCCTAAAATTGTCCAGAGAGTTTTTACCATTATTGAAATATCTAACCACAGGGACCAATTTTCAATATAAAATATATCAAGACGAACCCATTCATCAAACGATGTGTTGGAACGACCAGAAACTTGCCATAAACCAGTCATACCTGGCTTAACTCCCAATCTTTTCTTTTCTTTAACTGAATACAACTCAACTTCTTGAGGCATAGGTGGTCTCGGTCCAACAATACTCATATCACCTTTAAGAACGGTAATAAATTGTGGCAATTCATCAAGGGAAGTTTTTCTTAAAAAACTGCCGAATTTCGTAACCCTTGGATCATTTTTAAGCTTGAACATATTACCATATTTTTTAATATATTCCTGATGTAATTTTTCAGCATCTGGATGCATAGATCTAAATTTAATAAAATTAAAGTTTTTTCTTAAGCCAACTCTACTTTGTTTAAATAGTACCGGACCTTTTGGTGAAGTAATTTTAATAATAATTGCAACTAACAACATTATTGGTGATAAGACAATTATCATTACGAGAGAAATAATAATATCCAACATTCTTTTTATTATTTTTCCCCAACCGTCCAATGGAGTTCTTTTGAGGTCGAGAAGTGGGATTGATTCAATAATATCAAATTCTAAAGCGATGATCTTTGCTTTTAAAAGAGTTGGCGACATTTTAAAATTTATACCAACAATTTGGCAATAATTAAGTATCTTTAATGCCTTTTTTTCGGGTAATTTTTCATCTGTAATAACAACTTCATCTATTTTATATTTTTCTATTATATCTTCTATTTTTGATACTGCATCTGAATCAATAATCTTTTCTACTTTAAATCCGTACCTGTAATTATTCTGAAATATTCTTGCCAATTTTATTGATTTTTCATTTTTTCCAACTATAAGAATATTTTTTAAACCCATTCCTTTTTTCAAAAAATAATAATAGAGTTGCTTAAGTAATAATCTAAATAGATAAACAAAAAAAGTAATACTTACCCAAGCATAGATCACAATTAATCTTGAAAAAAATTCTGTTTTAGATAAGAATATCCAAACTATTACAAGAGTAATGCCAACCGATACGCTGGATAAAATGTGCGAAAAACCGAGCCATCCTACCTGACTGTTTTTAGTTGAATATAGACCCATCCATGAAAATAATAGCACCCAAGCTGGAACTGTATAGAGCGTAAATTTTAAGTATTCGTTGATTGTCCATACATAAGTATAATCGGTTTGAATACGATAATAATAGGCAACATAAAATCCTAGAATTATTGCCATCATATCCAGAGGCAATTCTAAAAATGAAAAAATTAACTTCATTTTCTTCATATAACAATTATATACCAAAAAACCCTCTATATTCAAGCTTGGTGTTGATTAAGGGTTCTTTGGTTAAAGCCGTATGTCACTTTGCTTTTCTTAACATTGGAAGACCGGTTCTTGAGTTTTCCATTAGTTCATAACCTTCTGGAAGTTCATCTAAAGCGTTGTCTCTTTCATCTTTTGCAAAATAGTAGATTGTTTGTTGTCTTCCACCTTTCAAGGTTACATCTTTTGAGTGCAAAATGTAATCTGTACCGGTTTTTTTTGATTTTACTGAATATGCCATATTCTATTCACCTCCCTTCAAATAAATGATTAATGAATTTATTTATTACCTGATTTACAAGTTAATGCTATTCCTAACTATTGTCAAGTTACAGGTTATCCACAGGTATAAAAAAGAGCAGTTAAACTGCTCAATTGTTAGTTTTGAAATAATTGTCATTAAGATTATATATAATCGGATATATTTTTTTCTAAAGAAAATTTAACAAAAATTATTTGTTTAAAATCCTTTAAACATAAATACCCATATCCAATATAATTTGCTTCTTTATTTTCAATATCAGCAACTAATAGATTTTCTAATTTTATCAATTTTTGTTTTTCCATTACTTTATAAATATTCATTTCGTCAATTAAGGGCATCATTGACAAAATTGACCCGTTTACATAATACATTAAGATAATTACTAATGTTATTGGCAGCATAATCAATGTCAGAAAAACATAATTTTCTATTTGTGCACATAATATTCCCGTAACAAGTAATAGTGCTGTAATCATATCGACATAGGCTGGTCTTTGTCTGAAAAATTTTAAAGCCTTTAAATACTTTAGCAAACAAATTGTTTTTGGGTTAGAATCCATAGTCCATATTCCTTTCAAAGTACAAATTATACATATTTTAGACTATTATTATATATTTTCAAGTATTGACTAATTATAATTTAGGGAATAGTATACTATTTCACGCACTTTGAAAAGGAGGTAGTATGTATCAATCAGTAAAACATATAATCATCTATGCTGTCACAAAAAAGAAACAATTTAAAATAGCTCTTGGAGATATTTTTTTAGAAGATGGTAGTAATCAAATTTTTGAGTATTACTTCGAAACTATAGATAGGGAAAGTAAAGTACAAATTGGACAAGATACATATAATTATCCAGCGTTTTATTCACATTTTCTGGATAATAATAAATTTAAGTGGTTGAATGAAGAAACATTTATATTATTCGTTAAAAAATGTCAACAATATAAATCATATATCGCAATTAATAAAAAATCCCGTTAAAGCGGGATTTTTTATTAAGATGCTAATAAGCCGAATTCTGTTTTAACTGTTATTTATCTAATGCGCCAAGATCTTTATATAACTAACGAGCCGTTAAATGTTTTCAAAAGATCCACTTGGTTTGCACTAATTGGGGTTTACCCTTTTCATCCTTTTCCTTCGACTAGCTCAGGATAGGTTTAGTTTCTGTGGCACTTTCCTTGAGTTTCCTCAACCCCGATGTTACATCGGGACAATTTTGCTCTATAGTGTCCGGACTTTCCTCCCCACCAAAGCGGGGCAACAGCCAGCATCATTGAATCTACAATACATCAAAACATTGATTTTGTCAATCTAAAAAGCTATAATTTATCTGTTCTGCTAATAATATATTCCCGGGTCGTCTAGCGGCAGGACACTAGGTTTTGGTCCTAGGAACCGGGGTTCGAATCCCTGCCCGGGAGCCATTAAAACACAGTATTTTTGTTGTGTTTTAATCTATCTAATTTATCTAATTTTATTTTTTATACACAAATCCGCTATTGCCTATTATATACAAATAATTGTT
>PFQF01000031.1 GCA_002793435.1 Candidatus Berkelbacteria bacterium CG_4_10_14_0_2_um_filter_35_9_33_12 | reverse complement strand
GCAGAGTGAAGAATTTGTCTATATTAAAAGTGAAGAAGTAAAAATGGGCGCATTTCAAAATTGGACTCAAAAAGAAATTATACGACACGCTCCTTTAGCTGATGTGTTAAAATATACAATTATCCCGCCAAGTGATTCAGTAAAAAATCCGTACATTGCTTTTCCCTACAATCCAATATCAAAAACAGCTCTTCAAGATGTTGAAATCGCTAAATTAAATTCAAATGCCAATTCAACATCCTTGTCAGTATTGCCAGAAGGTAAAGTAGTTACAGAATTTACGATTCCAGTTCCAAGCACAAATACAACGGTTAATGATTACAAATTAGACATTTCCATACCTTTGAAATACACAGTTCCAAACCAAACTGCTAAAGGAGTGCAAAATATTGGCGATCCATTCGTTCTAAGGGGAAAAACTACCAAAACTAGTTTGCAAGCACAGTATCCCTATTATTTAGATTATTGCTATGAGAGTTTTTCAATAGGAATGACTATGTATTTGTGTAATAGTAAAGTAACTAACCAAAATTATATTACTGACGGTGAATGGTGTACAACAAGTGGGCTAACCCCAGGTGTAATAACTTGTCCATCAGGAAAAAAATATCGATTAAATGATCAAGTTGATCCTAAAAATGCTAATGTTTATGCGGTTGATATTAATTACATCAATCGTTTAGACGCCGCAAAAAACTTTTCAGTTGCTAAACAAACAGATCTGTTATTATCTTATCCAATCACAATCCCGCAGGTTTTGAAGACAGTCAATATAACTGTAGTGCCATCAACCACCTTTAATTCGGGTGATTCGGTTTCAGCCACCTCAAAACTGCTCGATCAATTTGGCGCTGAATATATAAATCGAGTTGGGTTAACTTATAAATGGGAAGCGATCGAAGGCGCAAGTAATATTACGATCAATAACGCAACCGGTCCGGAAGCGACCATTATTGGGAAAAACACTAGAACAGCTGAAGTTACTAGTAAAGTTAATTTAATTGTAACCAGCGGAACAACGGTGGTGTCTTCAGCCCCAGTAACATTGACGATTAAGAATCTACCACCAAACGAATCGTTTACTTCTGTAATCGTTACACCGTCAAGCGCCACTATGAATAATGGTGAAGAAAAGACTTTCACAGCGATTGCGCAAGATTCAGCGGGAAGAGCCGTAACAAGCGGAATAAGTTATCAATGGACAATTGGCGATGCAACTGTAATAACTTCTTCTGGGAGTACGACTTCTAGTACAGTAAAAGTTATTGCTAAAAACTTGACATCGACTAAGACAAGTAGTTTAACCGTTAAAGCGACTGATGCCAACAACTTCTCGCATAATGGAAACTCATCGATTACAGTTAACGCTAAACCACAGACGACAACAACCACTACTGGCGGTGGAGTAGTTATACCTGTTATTACAATGGCAATTAGTCCGTCTTCGTTAGCACTTGTTTCTGGAAACAGTGGAAAATTAACTGCAACAGCTTCAATCAATGGAGTACCAAACACTTCAAATGAAATTAGTTACGATTGGAAGAGCGATAAACAGACAGTGGCTGAAGTTATCGGTAGTGGTAGGGAAGTCAATATTAAAGCTAATAGCGTAACAACTCAAACTTTTGCCACAATAACATTAACAGCATCTTACAGAGGAATTAGTCGATCAGGAACAGTTGGGGTCACAGTTATTCCAGCCTCACCCCCACCAGCTTCAACTACAACCGCAACTCCGACCATACCTCCAACGCCTTCGATTTTAAGCAGCGTTGATATTTCTCCCGCAGGCAGTACAATGAATCCGATTATAATTGAAAAATTAGCCAATCAAAGCTTTTCCGCTCAATCCAAAGATCAAAGAGGAGCTAATTATTCAAATGTTGAATATAGCTGGAATTCAACTGACAGTCCAACTAACATCTTGCTGACATCAAATAATAACACCGCTAATGTTACGGCTAAAGCTATTGGTACGACTAGCAAAATTATGGTAGTGGTAACTGATAAAGTTAATATTGCCAATAAGATTACTAAAGAAATATATGTTAAAATTCCAAAAAGATTAACTACAATAACAGTTAGTGAAACAACTAACCCCCTAACAAATGGTATTTTGACCAAAGATCAAACTGCAACATATAAAGTAATCGCCAAAGATCAAGATGGTGGGACAATGAATGGTACAGCCGGTTTAACATATATTTGGTCGACTAATACAAATCTAACATTGACAAATCCAACCACTGATACTGTAACAGTCAAAGCCAACACAGTAGATACTACTAACACACTCAGTCTTACTGTCAGCTACGAAGGTGCGTCTGGCATA
Source organism: Candidatus Berkelbacteria bacterium CG_4_10_14_0_2_um_filter_35_9_33_12 (assembly GCA_002793435.1). Lineage (GTDB taxonomy): Bacteria > Patescibacteriota > UBA1384 > GWA2-35-9 > GWA2-35-9 > GWA2-35-9. The sequence goes on along the minus strand of PFQF01000031.1, from coordinate 42,358 downwards.
AGCACAGGTCAACCAAATCAATCTCCAAGCCCAATCATTAAAGTGTTACAGACAATATCCAGTGTTGGTATGTTGGAAAACAAGACCAGCGCCGTTATAAACAAAGATGGAACGACTAACTTTACTATCATTGCTTATGATGAAAATACAAATCAAATTTTGCCAAAAAGTACTAGTAATCCTTTGGGGGCAACATTTAACTTTACACCGACTGATGGCGCTTCAAGTATTAAAGTTGACAGAATTTCAGAAAATGAGATTAAAGTTACAATGTTAGGATGGAATAAAACTAGTAAAATTGCAACCAACGCAACCTATAACAATAAAACTATACCGAGCCAACAAAGCCCACAACTAACGGTTACCTCGCCACGACAGATTGGATCGGCATTGGTCAATGATATTGGTGTTGTTTTGGGCAATACCGCTGAAATTACGACTAGTGCTAAGGACACAGATAGTAATCCCCTTGTTGATAATTTGAGTTACGATTGGACAATATTAGATAACAATACTAACATATCTTTTGTTGGAGCTACTAACACCAATAAAGTAACTATTAAGGGTGAGAAATTAGGGACTGCAAAAGTTCAAGTTAAAGTAACATATAATATAACTGAATCATATGTGTATGCTGTAAGTAATGTCGGAATAACTAGCTCAGCTACTACTCCAACAACTGCTCCTGATCAAGCTGGTCCGGATATTAATGGGCAGAATACGACTTATAACTATCCAACTTCAAGCATATTCACATCGTTGGTTAAAAATATCCCGTTAAAAAAAGGTTGGAATATGCTATCCTTAGCATACGAAGCAACTCCAATCAATAGTGCAATTTCGAGATTTACCGGATTGTTTAGAATTGACGAAACAATTTATTTGCCCCATATGTATTGGTACAAAAATTCAATTAACAGTTACGAGGATCAATATGCATCTTCAAGTCCAGTTGGGCTAGGCGCAAGCTCATTTATCCTGTCGGAAAAAGATCGAGTTGCCGATGTCTCAGATAATGTTTCAAGAATCCAGACCCTATCAACCACTCAAGCTCACGCTTTTGAAATTCCGCTTAATGCTTCGGCTTGGACAATGGTAGGTAACCCATATTCAACCGCTATTAGTTACGATGATAGCCATATATTCGTCAAAATCGGTAATAGGATTGCTACAATTTCAGATGCTATTTCTGAGGCATACATTACACAAGCTTATGCGATTAATTCAGCTACCAGTAATTATATTTCTCTTGTGCCTGGCGATACGCTAGCTAAATATCAAGGTTTTTGGATCAAAACTAACCAACCAGACACAAAACTTTTGATAGCGCCAGTAAGCTTAACTCCCGCTAATTAGGTTTGAGTCTGTTTTCGAACAAATCAACCGCTTTCTCCAAGCGATTGATTTGGTTTTGGTCGTTAGTTGTTTCAATTAAATTTAAGTAATAATTTAGATTATGGTTGATAATTTGGGAAAAGAGTTGGTCTAGTTTTTGCTTACTTTTAAGCAATTGGTGAGCGTCAATCAGTCCCTCGAGAAACCAAAACTTTAATTTAAAGTAGGGAAGAATATTCATTCTTTTTTGATGTAGGAGGTGAAAAGACTCGTCAATTAACCAATATATTTTCGGGTCAGATTGTTCTTCTGGGGTAAAATTAAAAATGGTTTGAAGAATAATTTTAGCTTCTTTTTGGTTGTAAAAAGTATAAGATTTATTAATATTGACACTGGTTAAGATATTAAATGATTTGCCACGGATAAATTGAAAGTCAATTAGATAATATGGTTCGAGTTTGCCAATATTTTTCGCCTTCAACTTTCTGGCGCTTTTTGCCAAGACTATGATTTTACCGAACTCTTTAGAAAAAATAGTCGCTAAACGATCGGCTTCGCCGATCTTTTTTCTCATTAGAACAAACCCAGTTCCTCTTAATATTTTGCTTGACATAATAATTTTTAATAATTATTTTTGACAATTTGTACAAAAATGGCTGGAGCGTTGTCCAATTTTAATTCTTTTTATTTTTGTATTACAAACTCGACACTTTTCGTTTTCTCTTCCGTAAACATATGCATACTTTAGATAGTTGCCCCGGCTACCATCAATTTTTAAATAATCAGATCGGGATGTACCACCTAAATCTATCGATTTGTTTAATACAATTGGAATAAAATTTACAATATTATTTATTTCACTTGGTTTTAATTTCCCAACTTTTTTATCAGGTAAAATTCTAGCGCAAAATAATATCTCATCACTATAAATATTGCCAATCCCAGAAATAATTGATTGATCTAGCAATGCTTGTTTAGTGGTTATATTTCTTTTTGATAATTTGCTAGACAAGTAGTTAGAGTTTAATTTCTCCGACAACGCATCAATTCCAAATCTAGATTCTAGATTCTTGATTCTAGAATCTAGAATTTTCATCCATCCAAACTTTCTTAAATCATTATAGAAGAGAGTTGACTCATCAGTAAACTTAATAATGATATGTGTATATTTATGTGGTAAAGGTTGATCATATTTTTTATCTGGATGACCACCACCGACAATTTTAATTGTCGGTGGAATTTTTAATTTTAAATTTTTAATTTTAAATTGCTGATTTTTGTTTACAAAAATCAGTTGTCCTGTCATTTTTAAATGGATATGCAAAAGATAATTATTTTCAAAATATATTAAGATTGTCTTTCCCAAACGCTTAACTTCAATTATTTTTGAATTTATCACTGAATTTTTATTTCCAATAAAAAGTTTATCAACCAAAATATCAATTGATTTTATTTTGCGTCCAATAATTGCTTGATTTAATCCTCGGACAATAGTTTCAACTTCTGGTAACTCTGGCATAAAACGATTGTATCACAATTTTGATTTTAAATATTATTCAAGTAAACTGATCATAGAAAACAAAATAAATGAATAAATGAAAATATTACATATTACTCCAAGTTATTTTCCTGCTACTAAATTTGGCGGTCCGATATTTTCAATGAAAATCATTAATCAACACTTGTCAAAAAAAAATTATATTGAAGTAATCACCACCCAAGCCGGAACAAATAATGAAAAAAATAAACATTTGATTGATAAGATTAAAGTTAATTATTTACCATTCTATTTCAATGAGAATTTTACTTTTTCTCCCAAATTAATAATTTATTTAATAAAAAATATTTATAAATATGATTTAATCCAAATTAATTCAATTTGGAATTTTCATTTTATTATTAGTGCTCTACTCTGTCGTATATATAAAAAACCGTATGTAATTTATCCTAAGGGTTCATTGGATAAAAATGCTATAAATAACCGGAAAAAAATTATTAAAAATATTTATTTGATATTAATCCGTAAATTAATTGATAGAGCAAATGCAATTATCTATAGTAGTAATTTTGAAAAAAGAAATATTAGTAAAATAATTTGTCCAAAAAATGGATTAGTAATTGCTAACCCAATAGAAGTAAAAAGAGATGTTGGTCAGTTTAAGAAAGAAAAAATTATTCTTTATTTAGGGAGAATTGCCAATAATAAAGGGATCGCAGAATTGATTAATCGGTTTACCCATACTAAATTAGGTTATCAATTAATAATCGCTGGAGAAATAGAGGACCAGAAATATTATCAAAAAATAAGAAAATTATTTAAAAAGGATAAACGAATTAAGTTTTTAAAAAATCAAAACCAAAAAAATAAAAACAAATTAATTTGTCGATCTTTTTGTACGATTTTACCATCAATAGTGAACGAAAACTTTGGTAATTCAATCGCTGAGTCTATGGTGTTAAAAACTCCGGTAATTGTTAGCAGTAAAGCTGGAATAAGCGAATATGTAAAAAAATATAATTGTGGGGTCATAATTAATCCAGAAAAATATAGTTTAATACAAGCGGTCGAAATAATAGAAAATAATTATACTAGATATCAAAATAATGGAAAAAAATTAGTAGCAGAAAAATTTGAGGCAAAAATAGTTGCTCAAAAAATAAATAAATTATACGCTAAGATTATTAAATAATATTATGGTTAAACCAACTGAAGCCAATAATATAATTCTTCCTAAAATAATAAAAATATTAAAAAAATATAATATTTCTAATAATGCTAGAATAATAGATTTTGGTTGCGGAAATAGTTATATTGTTACTAAATTGATTAATTTAGGATATGGTAATATTGATGGGATTGATATCAATCCGCAAATACCAAGAACAACACCAAAAAAATATTACAAGTATTATCAGAACTTATTGATTAGCGACATAACCGACAATAAATTATTTAAATGGAAAAAGGGAAAGTTCGATTTGATTATTAGTACTGAAGTTATTGAACATATTTTTGAGATTGATAAATATTTGACAAATATAAACAGATTATTGAAAAAAAATGGCATTATTATTTTATCAACCCCATACCACGGTTATTTAAAAAATTTGGTAATTACGATATTCAATCTGTGGGATAAACATTTTCATTCCGATATTAAAAATGGGCACATTCGATTTTTTTCTTTTCCAGTCATTAATAAAATGCTTCTAAATAACAATCTTAAAATTGTACAGTTTATCGGCGTTGGTAGATTGCCGTATTTATGGAAATCAATGCTAATAGTAATCAAAAAAATATGAATTTACCAATAACAGTTATTGTATTAACCAAAAATGAAGAACTTCATATCAAAAGATTTTTAGATAAAATTGCTTTTGTAGTTGAACAAGTTTTTATTATTGATTCATATTCAAACGATGAAACACTTGCAATAGCTAGGAAGTATAAAAAAATTAAAATATTTCAGCAAAAATTTGAAAATTATGCTACCCAATTTAATTGGGCGTTAAAAAATTGTCCGATAAAAACCGAATGGGTACTGAGGCTTGATGCTGACGAATATTTAGAAAATAAATTAGTTAAATATTTAAAAAATAATTTATTAAAAATTAATCAAGATGTTAATGGAATATATTTTAGACGAAAAGTCATATTTAGAAATCAATGGATTCGTTTTGGTGGCTTTTACCCGACTTGGTTATTAAGATTATTCCGTTATCAAAAAGCTGTTTGTGAAACTCGCCATATGGACGAACATATAAAAATATTAGATGGAACTACAATGCGTGTGAAAAAAGATATTGTTGATTATAATCTAAATAGTTTGTCTTTTTGGACGCAAAAACACGATTGGTATGCAACTAGAGAAGCAGTTGATTATTTACTTAATATTAAAAAACCGGAACAAACTAGATATGGTGGTAGCCAGCAGGATCAAAAGCGGAGATGGTTAAAAAATCGCTTATACAATCGGGCACCTTTGTTTCTACGGGTTTATTGTTATTATTTTTATCGCTATTTAATTCTGTTGGGATTTCTAGACGGTTTAGTCGGTTTGCAGTTTCATTTTTTACAGTGTTTTTGGTACCGTTTTTTAGTTGATAGTAAAATTTATGAAATAAAAAAATATCAAGAAAAACATCGTGTTGGCATAATTAAGGTAGTTAAAATATTATATAATTATCAAATTTGAATTTACAAAAACTAAATAAATTTAGACCTACAAAAAACCGAATAAATATTTTTATTCGTATAGGTTGGCATTGTTTAAATATATTATTTTTTAAATCACCAATATTTACTAATTATCAATTTAAAATTAATTTATTAAAATTATTTGGAGCAAAGGTTGGGAAAAATATAGTCATAAAGCCAAATATAAATATTAAACAACCATGGGAATTGGAAATCGGAGATAATTCATGGATAGGTGAGGGTGTTTGGATCGATAATATTGACAAAATAATTATTGGGAAAAATGTGTGCGTAAGTCAAGGAGTTTATTTGGTTTCAGCAGGACATGATTACCGTAAAGAGAGTTTTGATTTAGTAAATAAAAAAATAGTTATAGAAGATGGAGTATGGCTAGGCGCTAAATCAATTATTGCACCGGGTGTGAGGTGTAAGCAAGGAAGCATTTTATCACTTGGGTCAGTTGCAAAAAATGATTTAGAATCAAACTATATTTATCAAGGTAACCCGGCTAAAAAATATAAAAAAAGATAATTATTCAAATAAATTCTGGACTATTTAATTGTTTATGATATGTTGAAATTACTATGAAAATTTCAATTATCACGGTCGTATTAAATAATAAAAAATATATCGAAGACTGTATTCGATTGGTTTATAATCAAACTTAAAAAATTATGAACATATAATTATTGATGGTGGTTCGATCGATGGTACGATCGAGCTTTTAAAAAGTTTAAAGTTGGATAAATTAAAAATCTATACTAAAAAAGATTATGGTATTTACGATGCTATGAACAAAGGCATTGAACTGGCTAAAGGAGAAATAATTGTAATACTAAATTCAGATGATATTTTTGCTGATAAAAATGTTTTAAGTTTAATAAATAAAACATTTGCACAAAATAAAATTGATTTTTTTTACAGCCAACTTGAAATGTATGATATAAAATTTGAAAAAATAATTCGGTCTTGGAAAACGAGAAGATATTCGTTAAACGATTTAAAAATTGGCTATCACCCACCTCACCCAACTTTGTTTGTAAAAAGACAAGTTTATCAACAAATTGGTAAATTTCGAATTGATATGTCTTTAGCTTCTGATTACGAATTTGTTCTCAGACTCTTCTTCTCCAAAAAATATCAATATTTAAATGTTTCAAAAGTGCTAGTAAAAATGAGATACGGCGGAGTTAGCACACGAAACTTGATGAGTCATATTGTTAGTAACTATGAGTCGTACAAAGCCTGGCAGTTAAATAACCTAAAAATCGATCTATTCATAATGGTTCGAAAACCGCTCTTAAAAATAAGACAGTTTAAGATTTTTAAGTGGTACTAAAAATTATGTAATTACTTTATTTCTGTTATTAATGAATAGTAAAATTGGCAAAAGAAGTATTAGAGTTTGGATTGTGCCTCCCAACGCTGGAATAAATAGACCTTCAATGTGAACGATTTGTGTCCAAAAAAGTGTATAAATAAAAATTCCCAAACTACTCTGTACAAAAGAATTTTCTCCCCCTATGCATAACTCATAGACATAACGGAAAAAGATTCCATAGATAAACATGCCTATGATAACTCCAAGCCATGCAAAATTAAGATAGAGTTCGCCAATGTAAGAAAAAAGAACGGTTGTATTATCATCATTTGGGGCAATAAAACCATAACGCCAACCAAACATATTTTGGTCAAACATAGTTGGTTTATCTGCCCAAATAAAGCGAGGAATCAATGCTCCAATCAAACCAGGAAAGATGGTTTTCCCATTCTGAAATGGCATTTGTTCAGGAGTATCTGAAATAATTGCTCCCAAAACTGATGATTGATCATATCTCCTCATCTGTTCTTCATAGATAAAATTTAAATAAGATTTTTCTTTAATTAATTTAGTGATCTCCTGTTTTGTCAGGCTTAATGTCTTTGCGTCGAATAATCCTAAATTACTGTTTTTTTGATATTGTTCAATTACACTTTGACGATGAATGTTCATAAGAGGAAAGAAAAGAATGATAAAAAGTGAAAACAAAGTCATGCCAATTATTATTGATTGGCTAGAGAATTTTTTGTAAAGATAATAGATTGGAACAAAAACATAAACTAAAGTTTGAAAAATATACCATCTTCTTGAGGTTGGAAATGCCATTACTATTTCAAGAATTATCAATAGAGCTAACCCAAGACCAACTAATAATTTATAGCGATTATTTTTTTCAAGCTTAAAGTAAGAAATAGTGTACATTAATAAGGCAATAAAAGGTAAATTAAGTAAAAAACCAATTAGTTGTGTATCGCCCGAAGTATAAACAACTTTAGCAGAATTATTAAACAATCCACCAATGTTAGAAATCGATGAGAAATAATTTATTCTCAAGGCGAAACCGATTAAATATAAAAATATTGAAATAAAAATTGCACGATTTGGTTCCCAAACAGAGATTAAGCGATGCTTGAGGTGTTTGTGTATTAACCCAAAATAATTGTAACCTAATAAAATCATCAAAAACCCGATACCTGCTAACAGAACTGCATCGTCTAAATAATCACCGACACTTGAAATGATTTTATCTTGGTAATGCCAACCATAAATTGCTGAAGGAACATAGAAAAAAAAGATCATAAATCCAACCCCAACGGGAGGTGCAAGGAGATCCTTCGATTTAATTAATGAAAAAACTAAGGGTGTAAGACAAACGGTTGTGGTAAAAATAACACTTAATATTAATTGGTAGGGCAATCCTTTGAGTAAATAAATACTTCCAAATATAATTGATTGGAGTAGCAACAACGCTAATAACAATACAAAAAACCTATAGTTTGAATTCTTGATTCTTATAAAAAAACCCATATTGATAGTTTCAATTATTCCAAGATCGAGTTGACTTTGCCTTTTTTTCTAAATCAATTATTAATAACGCACCAATGCCGATGATTGTTCCAAGAATTGCACTCAAAATGATTGCTTGTTTAACAGACGGAAATGTTGTTTCAGTTGGCAGTTCAGCTTGCTGGATAACTTTGACTTCAGCGTACGATCCACCGTTCATTTCGTCCAATAAATCTTTGTACTTTTTGATTGTTGTGTAGGCGAAAATATTGGCTAACCTTTGAGCTTCAGAGGCATCGGTATTTTGAACCGAGATTTCTATCAATTGAGTATCTCTGATCGTATTAGCTCTTAAGTTAGAGGTTAGTTGTTTTCGAGTGTAGGTTTTTATGGTTGAAGATTTAATCACTTCGTCAACTACCTCTCCTTTCTTAACTATTTCGGCGATATTAGAAGCGACTTTGCTTGATGCAACTAATATATCGCTAACGGCAGTTTTATTTTCATTCGATTTTACCTCAACAAAAAGAGTTGAGGTTGCTTCATATTTTGGACCCAAAAGCATCACAATTATGTATGTTAAACCAACGCATGCTACTACAAAAATAACTAGTTTTGCTAGCCATTCAAAAATAAATTCAATTTCGAGTATAGCGGATGATTTGTAATTTTTCTTAACCAAGAGCGACTTAATCGGTTCCTTGAAGTTTGTCTCTGAAGAAACCGCTTCAATTTTATTTTTTTTGAGATTGATAAATTCAAATATAGGAATTAATGCCACAATGATTACTAATATAGTAATAACTAAAATTACCATAAGAACTGGGCTTGAAAATATTTCCAGCACAACATCCTCCTTATTTATTATTTGCAATTAAGTTCTTATCCCTCCAGGACAAGTTACTGTTATTAATTATACCATAAAAAAATCTGTCACAATTTATTACTTGATGATTTTATCCACAACCCCATATTCAACTGCTTCGCTAGCGCTGAGAAAATAATCTCGATCGGTATCCTTTTCAATCTGAGACAAGCTTTTTTTTGTGTGGTGAGCCATAATTTCATTAACCTGTTTTTTAACTCGCAATAGTTCTTTGGTTTGAATCTCAATATCAGTTGCTTGACCTTGCGAACCGCCCATAACTTGGTGAATCATAACTCGAGAATTAGGTAAAATAAAACGTTTATTTTTTTGACCGGCGGCTAATAAAAGAGCGGCAGCTGAAGCTGCTTGACCGATACAAATTGTTGAAACATCGCATTTAACCAACTGCATTGTATCGTAAATTGCTAAACCAGCTGTCACTAATCCTCCCGGAGAATTAATATACATCTGGATATCTTTTTCTTTATCTTCAGCTTCTAAAAAAAGAATTTGTGCCATAACCAAATTAGCTAAATCGTCATCAATCTCAATACCTAAAAAAATAATTCGGTCTTTTAAAAGTCGTGAATAAATGTCGTATGATCGTTCACCCAAATGAGTTTTTTCTAAAACCGTCGGAATTAAAAATTGGTTTTTTATTTTTTTCATAGACTATTTTTTTTAACTATGTCAATCAATTTGTCCAATGTTTTTCGACCGATTTCTTCCGATTTGTCGGTAATATTTTCCCGTTTGGCGATTTCACCCAATAACAATCCGACTTCGATATTTTGCCGGGCTTGTTTTCCAAACTCTTTTTCTAATTCCGATTCGTTTTTACCTGACATTTTTAAATAATTTTCAAAACCTAAACCTTTCTTTCTAATTTGTTCTTTTAATCGTTCAAGCAAACGCCGTTGTTCTTCATCAAGCATAATCGGACTAATGGCAACTTTGAATATTTTTAATAAATTATTTATGATTTTAGCTTCAATCTTATGATTTTTTTGCTCTTCTTTTTCATTTTTTATACTTTTCTTGATGGCTTTTTTCAAATTGTCTATTCTCCCATGTCCAAAATTTGAAGCAAACTTATCATCAACTTTTGGCAATTCAATCTCTTTAACTTCCAAAATCTCAACTTCAAAATCGACTTTTTGATCTTTCAATTCTGAGGTATAGTAATCCTTAGGAAAAGTAATTGTAAATTTTTTCTTAGCATCTTTTTTTAGACCAATTAGATTTTCCTCAAAGCCAGGTACCATACTTTTTGACCCCAAGACTAGGGGATGATTAGAACTAGTCATTTTTTCTTGTGCTATACCTTTAATTTTACCGGTAAAATTAATTTCAAGCATATCATTAATTTTTGAAACTCTAGAAACTGGATTGTAGCGAGCCCTCTGTTTTTGAAGCTGTTCGATGACCGTTTCAACCTCTTGGTCAGTAACCACAACTTTTTCAAACAATTTTTTATCGATTTTTAATTTTTTGTAATCTTTCAATTGACATTTTGGGAAAACGGCAATTTCGAGTTTATATTCTAAAATATTATTTTCAGAACTTTCTGAGAAGGCGTCAAAAACCCATTTAGTGATTGAAATTTTAGGTTGAGCGACGGTTTTAATTTTCTTTTTTTTAGTAATTTTACTATAACTTTTTTGGAGTGAATGATCGAGCAATTTAGAGGATAAAAAATTTGATCCCAATTTTTCAATAATCATTAATTTTGGCGCTTTTCCGGTTCGAAAACCCTTAATCTCAACATTTTTAGAATAAAGAGTGAAAATTTCATTGAAATTTTTGGTTAATTCATTTGGTTCAACCGTGACACTATATTCAAATGTATTGTCGGTTCTTTTTTTGTTCTCAATAATTTTCATGACATTATTATAGCAATACAAGATAAAGATTTCAACAAAATTGACCGATTAATAAATTATTGAATATTTTCAAAACATTTTCACAAGGAAAACAATCTTTCGGATTGGACTTGACAATTTTTATTTTTATCTATAAACTAATTTCTGATTTGCACTTAGACAGAGAGAGAGAGAGGAGATAAGGGATGAACGCTTCAACCACAATTTTGATAAGCAACACAATTAATTTGTTAGAAGTTTTGGGTATTAGAAATTTTGAAGTTTGGAATATCGGTACTTCGGAAGAAGCAACTGCCATTTCGATCAGACTACCGAATTATCGATATGTCGCACATAATATTTATCTTAAGCCCGATAACAATGGAACGAATCAATATTTAGTTCATTCTGCGATATACGATTTTAAAGATCATTGGTTTGATACTTTTAGTGAAGCAATCAATGACATTGTTGGAACTTATGTTATAAAACATCTTGAGCAAGCAAGAGGTGAAATTAAAAAAGCTATGAATTTGGGAATGACCAAAGAAGATATTTGTCATTTTTTCCACTTAATTCCCGAAACTTAATGAGAAGAATTTTAATTTAATCTCGATTACAATTACAAATTATTAATTTTAGACCCGTATTGGGTCTTTTTCTTATCCACAACTCAACGACTTGACAGGTGGTTGCTGAGTGGTAATATAGGACAAAGAAGTGGAAAAAAGTGGGGAAAAGTGGAAAATAATCAAGAAATTAAGTGTTTATTGGAGAATTTAAGCATAGTTTAGATGATAAAAATAGGCTATCCATTCCTTACCGTTTTAGAAGTAGTTTGACAAAAGGTGCAGTTGTAACCCGTGGCTTAGATAATTGTTTGTTCCTTTATAAGAAAGATGAATGGGTTAAAATAGCGATTAAAATTTCAGAATTACCATTTACGTCTACAAAAGCAAGAGCATTTTCTCGGTTAATGTTAGCTGGTGCGGTCGAAGTTAAAGCTGATAATCAAGGACGAATAATTTTACCTGATTATTTAAAAAATTTTGCCAATATAAAGAAAAATATTATTGTCGCTGGACTTTACTCTCGCATTGAAATATGGGATAGCCAAGTCTGGCAAGAATATAAACAGAAAACTGAAAAAGACGCCGAAAAAAATGCTGAAACAATGTCCGAAATGGGTATTTAACTTGCTAGGTCAAGTTCGTGAAAAAGCTGGTAGTGACATTGACCGGTCTGGTTATGAGGAATAGCCTCTTTGATTGGATCTGTCAGAAGGTTTTAAGGAGAGGAGTCGATTTCCAACCTAACTGTGGTGCTTCTTTGATTTATTTTTAAGAAGCACAAGAAGAAATTGACTTTCCTTCGTTGTCGCTACCAGTTTCTTAAAAAATATTTATTATGATTTTAACCAATAAAAATACCGACAAAGTTGGAATAAAGAAAAGAACAATTGAGCAATCAGTCAAAATTGGTCCATTATCATTGAAATTTATTACCCTTTTGATTTTTGCCGCATTAACACTTTTTTACTTAGCTCAATCGACCCAATCGGCAACTAAAAAGTATCAACTTAGAGAATTACAAGTTACCCAGAGTCAATTAGAAGAGGATCGGGAAACTTCGGAAGCGGAAGCTCTAAGATTAAAATCTCTAAAAGAGATTGAAACAAAAATTGAAGGACTAGAGCTTAAACCGGCTGAAGAAACAGTTAAAAACTAAAATGTCATTGGCGAGGAAAGAAATTTGGCAAGTTCGCTTGAAGAGTTTGGTGTCAATTCTACTCGTCCTGTTTGCTGGTTTGGTTTTACGAATTTTTCAAAAATCTGTTATTGAGCACTCAAAATATTCAGAAATTGCTCAAAAGCAGTATCGAGATGAGAGAACTATTGAAGCAGAACGAGGCAATATTTATTTTTACGATAAAACTGATTTGACCCCAGCGACTTTAAATGTTCAGAAATATCAAATTTTAGTAGTGCCTAAAAATACACCCGATAAAAATGAAATTGCTAAACAATTAGCTACGATTTTAAGTTTGGATGAGAAGGATATTTTTGAAAAAATTAATAATGATAAACTCTATGTTCCACCGATTGCCAAAAAAGTTGATAAAAAATTAGCTGATCAAATTGAGGCATTAAAACTCAAAGATGTGCAAATATTCCCTGATTATGTTCGTGAATATCCAGAAAAAGAACTTGCCTCGCATATACTTGGATTCGTCAATCATGAATTTAGTGGCAATTATGGCGTAGAGCAATATTATGAAAAAATTTTGAAAGGGGAACCAGGTCTATTGGTAGCTGAAAAAGATAACAAGGGGCGGATTATCGATTTTCTTAACGAGGATATTAAAGCTAAGAATGGCGGCAGTATTGTTCTGACGGTTGAAAAAAATGTTCAGTATAAAATGGAGCAAATTTTGAAGGAGGGGATGGATTTTAGCGATGCTGAAAATGGGCAAATAATTGTGGTTGAGCCCAAAAGTGGTAAAATTTTAGCTATGGCATCGAGCCCTAATTTTGATCCAAATCGGTTTAATGAAGTGGCTGAAGAAAATAAAGATCGAGAATTTTCTATTTTTGTTAACCCGGCAGTCTCTTTTGCCTATGAACCGGGATCTATTTTTAAACCGATTATTGTGTCGCTTGGCTTGGACAACGAAAAATTTGAACCGGACACTAAAGGCGGACCATTTTCAAATATGACAGTTGTTCAAGGTTATGAAATTCATACTGCCTTGAATAAAGGTTATGGCGACGAAACTGTGACTCAGATTTTGGAAAACTCAGATAATGTCGGTATGGTTTGGGTAGGAAATCAAATTGGTAATGATTTGATGCGGGAAGGTTTAGAAAAATTTGGCTTTAACGAAAAAACCGGTATCGATTTACCGGGTGAAACCACTGGCACAATCTTGAGTCTCAAGAATTGGCGTGATATTCATCGAGCCAATATTAGTTTTGGGCAAGGCGTTTTAGTCACACCTCTCCAAATTGCTCAAGCGTATGCCACAATTGCCAACGATGGTGAGATGCCAAGATTGCATATTGTTGATAAAATAATTAGAAAAGATGGAAGCGAAGAACCAATTGAAAACACAACCGTCCGAAGAGTGATTAAAATCGAAACTGCCAATGAAGTTAAGCAAATGATGCAATCGGTTGTTGATGTCGGTCAATCAAGCAAGACTAAAATTGAAGGTTACAATATTGGCGGTAAAACTGGTACTGCCCAAATTGCAAAAAAAGATGGTACTGGCTATGAAGAAAATTCGTTTAATCACAGTTTTGCGGGAATTGGACCAATTACTAATCCAAAATTTGTGGTTGTAATCAGACTTGAAAAACCGACAGTGACACGGTTTGCAGATGCAACTGTTCTACCGATGTTTAAAAAAGCTATGCAATTTCTGTTAAGCTATTATCAAATTCCGAAAGATTATTAAATATGAAAAATTTATTATTATCTATTTTGACCTATTTTGCGAACCAGATTTTATTGTCAAAAAAACCGGAAATTGTGGCAATCACTGGATCGGCAGGGAAAACCACAGCCAAAGAAGCTATTTATTCAACCTTAAAATCGTCCCGCCAGTGGAAAGATAAAGTATTTTCAAATTATGGTAATCTCAATACCGAGTTTGGGATTCCACTTTCAATTGCAATTATTAAAGTCAAACCACCCAACAAACTAACTTGGATTTTTGTGCTCAGTTATTATGTTATTAAATCAATCTTAATTTTAGTTGGATTGATAAAATATCCCCGTATATTAATTTTAGAAATGGCAACTGACAAACCTAACGATCTCAAATATTTAACTAGTTATATTCATCCAAAAATTGCTATAGTCACCAACATTGGACCAAGTCATTTGGAAAGATTTGTTCAAATCGAAGCGGTCATTGATGAAAAAACACAGGTGATTAAACATTTAGCTCCGAACGGAATTGTAATTTTAAATAAGCAATCAAATTACTACCACAAGTTAATTCAATACTTGCCAAACGACGCCAAGTTGATTTTGATTGATTATCCGGTTGAAGAAAGTTATATCGGTTTTACTCGTTTGGTTGGAAAATATTTCAGACTCAATCTTTCTCAAATCGATTCGGTATTAAATAAATATTCACCGCCTAAAGGACGGCTTGAAATAATTAAAAAAAACGGTCTAACTATAATTGATAGTTCCTATAATTCAAACCCGCTTTCGTTACGGGTAGTTTTAACTAAAGGGCGGAGTTTGAAAATGTCCCAACGACCAGAAAGGTATATTGGAATTATAGGCGATATGAAAGAATTGGGTGAAAGTGTCAATCAATACCATTTAGATTTTAAAAAAATTTTGAAAAAGGATTTTGACATTTTGATCAGCGTTGGTGAAAAATCAAAATTGTTTGAGGCTGATTATCATTTTGGAAAAGTCCAAGAAGCGATCCCGTTTATATTGAAGCTAATTCAGAAAAATGATATGCTTTTAATCAAGGGCTCCCATTCTGTACATTTAGAAAAAATTGTTCAAAAATTAATTAAATAGATATGTACGAAACAATCACGATTGATGTTTATAGTCTATTGAAAGTTTTCGGATTTTTAGCCGGTAGCTTTATGGTCACATTTGGATTAACTCCAACTTTGACTTATTTTTTGTACCGTTTCAAGGCTTGGAAAAAACAGAAAACTCAAGCCATAACTGGAGAAAAAGCTGTGATCTATCAGAAATTACACGCTGAAAAACATAAACGCAATGTTCCAACTTTGGCAGGAATATTGATCTGGTTTGTGGTAGCACTCATAACAGTTTTGTTCAATCTATCTCGAGCCGAGACATATCTTCCTTTGTTTACAATCGTTTGTTTTGGTTTAGTTGGTTTACTTGATGATTTAATTAATTTGAAGTCATCAGGTAGAGGAGTGGCGGGGCTTGGTTTCAAAGCCAAGCTGTTTTGGTTGATTCTTTTTGGAGCATTAGGAGGTTGGTGGTTTTATGATAAATTAGACTGGTCAATTATTCACATTCCTGGTGGAAATTTAATTGGTCTCCCCTACACTCTTGAGATTGGATTATGGTATATTCCGCTCTTTGTTTTTGTAATTCTATTTATGGCGAATGCGGTCAATTTGACTGATGGTTTAGATGGATTGGCGGGTGGACAACTTTCAATTTCGTTCATTGCCTATACGGTTATTGCTTTAATTTTAGGGAAATTTGAACTCGCCGCTTTTTGTGCTACGGTTTCAGGCGCAACTTTAGCTTATACTTGGTTCAATATTCCGCCAGCTCGATTTTATATGGGTGATACTGGTTCGTTAGCCTTGGGCGCCACATTGGGAGTGGTAGCGATGTTGACGAATACGGTTATCATTTTGCCAATTATTGGTTTTATTTATGTAATTGAATTACTATCTAGCTTGATTCAAATTACTTCAAAAAAATGTTTTAAATGTAAAGTATTTCGAGTAGCACCAATTCATCACCATTTTGAAGCGTTAGGTTGGAAAGAAGAAAAGGTAGTTATGCGATTTTGGGTCATCGGTGCGGTATTTGCCACCATTGGTCTATTTATAGCGCTCGTTGGGAAAGGTTAAAAACATATGTGTTTAGCTTGACAGATCTAACTTATTACTATACACTACTAACTAATTTGTACTTTGACTGGGGGAGAAGTAATGGAACAGAATGTTAATTTAATACATAAGTATCCTGATAATATTCCAATTGAAAAGTTTGAAGTTGGAATTGTAATTTTCTATCTAATTAATAAATACCACTTTCCTCTTTTTAGAGTGCTAACAAAACTTAATAATTCTAAAATCGATGTGTGTCTATTTGATCAATCTAATTATCACACTCGATGCGATATTGTGCAAAACAATCGATCGGGTTTATCGATTAAATCATCTTGTAGTAAAATCATTAGATGAAGTGTGTATTATAATAATGAAGAAAAGTTGGCGATATCAGATTATCGCTGAGAGTATTTGAAAAAATGGCTAAACCACTGGTTACCCGCTATATAAATGTGATAAACAACCATCAAATTATAATTTGCTATCTAAATGTGATAAACAACCATCAAGTTATAATCTTCCGAAAAAACGGAAGGTTATTTATTATACAAAATATTTTACTTCATATTTTAGTTCTCAAAAGTTGTAACAAAATATCCGTACGGAAAATTTATTACAACTAGAAATAGGCAAGAATGGGTAAAGATAGATGAAAAATTAATGGAATTTGGAAAAAGATTATGGGAAAAAGTTAAATGGTTAATTAACAATATTGAGTATGGTAAATAATGGGTGGAGTTTAATAACAATGGAAATTTAGTGTATATATAGTGTATAATAAATACTAGTTATGGATATTAGGGATTTAAAAGGCAAAAAAGTTGCAATTGTTGGTTATGGCGTTAATCATGCTAGTTTAGTTTTGTATCTTTTGAAAAATAAAATTGAAAATCTGACAATTCTAGACCAAAACGAATCAAAAAAAGAGTTAATTGATAAAGATCTCAAACAATATTTTGGGAAATACCAAACTATTCTGGGTAAAAATTATTTAAATAATTTATCTGATTTTAAAATAATTTTTAGAACCCCCGGAATACCGTATTTGTTAAAACAAATTCAGACTGCGAAAAAGGCTGGTACAATTATATATTCTCAAACTAAACTTTTTTTTGATCTTTGTCCAGCAAAAATAATTGCTGTGACTGGTACCAAGGGCAAAGGCACAACTAGTCATTTAATCTATAATATTTTAAAAGACAATTTGTCAGTTAAAGTCTATCTAGCAGGCAATTTTGGCAAAGACCCATTTGATTTTATCGATGAAATTAGGCACGAAGATATAGTTATTCTTGAACTCTCGTCTTTTCAGCTTCAAGATTTAGAGAAATCATCTCATATTGCCGTTATTACTCCAATTACTCCAGATCACCAAGATCGTCATAAAAGTATTAAAGAATATTGGCAAGCAAAATTAAATTTAATTCGATTTCAAACTAAACGAGATTTTGCAATTATTTGTCGAGATAGCAATCTTTCAAAAAAAATAAAATGGCTGACAAAAGCTCAAAAAATATTTTATAGTTCTAAAGATAATTTGATTTCAGGGTATCCAAAACAATTTATTGGATTACATAACAAACAAAATATTAACGGTGCTATTAATGTGGCTCGAATATTACATGTTGCAGATGCAAAAATAATAGCATCATTGATGAAAATAAAACCACTTGAGCATAGACTCGAATTTGTGGTTGAAAAAAATGGTAAAAAATATTATAACGATTCTTATTCGACCGGACCAGACTCAACCATCGCTGGCATTAACTGTTTTAATAAAAAAATAATTTTAATTTGTGGCGGGGTTGACAAAGGTTTTGATTATATAAAATTGGTAAAGAAAATTGGAAAAAAAATTGACACAGCAATTATATACGGACAAAATAAAAACCTTATTGTCGGTTTAATGAAAAAATATGCCAAGAAAACCAATCTAATAATTTGCGAAAATTTAGCTGAAGCGGTTAAATGTGCGAACGATATCAATCTTAATGATGGATTAGTCCTTTTTTCTCCCGCTTCAGCTTCATTTGACCAATTTAAAAATGCATCCGAGCGAGGGGAAACATTTAAACAATTAGTTAAAAATGTCAAGACTTAATAAATATCGAAACCGACTTGGAAGAAAAGGAGATTTTTGGATCTTTATTTTAGCTATGGGTTTAGCACTGATTGGTTTAATGATGATTTTAAGTTCATCGGTGGTTATTTCGTACGAAAGATTTAATAATAATTATTATTATGTGACTCAACAAATTTATTGGTTAATTTTAGCAGTGATTTTATTTATTGTTGTCTCCAACCTTAATTATAAATTTTGGCAAAAAAATGCCTTTATAATTTTTATTATCAGCATAATTTTACTTCTATTAGTCTATGTCAAGGGCTTGGGTGTTCATTTGAGCGGAGCGCAAAGATGGTTACAGCTTGGTCCAATTTCAATTCAGCCATCGGAAATTGTTAAATTAACATTCATTATATATATATCAGCCTGGCTGGATTCGAAAAGCAAATTAATCTATAATTTTAGCGAAGGAATTTTGCCGTTGGCTTTAACATTGCTTTTTGTTATATTTCTGATTGTTAAACAACCGGACATGGGAACGGTTTTAGTTATTTCTGTTATTGCCGGTATGATTTTTTATATTAGCGAGGCATCAATGAAATATATTCTTTCAGCACTTTTTATTGGTTTTATGATTTTTTTCCTCTTGATAAAAATATCTCCCTACCGTATGGAGAGATTGACAACTTATTTAAATCCGGAGAGTGATATTTTGGGGAGTGGCTATCAAATCAATCAATCAATATTAGCCATTGGCTCAGGGGGATTGTGGGGTTTGGGTTTTGGTAATTCGAAACAAAAATATCTATATCTACCTCAACCGCACTCAGATGCAATTTTTGCGATTATGGTTGAAGAATTGGGTTTTATCAGAGTGGTCGGTGTTTTATTACTATTTTTAGTTTTTATTTTGCACTTAGTCAAAATTTGCTTAACAGTTGACGATCCGTTTGCTCGGTTTATGGTAAGTGGCTTTACCGCTTGGGTGGCATTTCAGACATTGATTAATGTTGCGGCGATAGTTGGTTTAGTGCCTTTGACCGGTATCCCATTACCCTTTATTTCCGCCGGAGGATCGTCATTGGTTATGCTTTTTGTTGGTCTAGCCATCGTTTATAATATATCTAAATATAATCGTCGTGCTTAAATGAATAATAAAATAAAAATTTTAGCTTCAGGGGGCGGAACAGTCAGCCACACGATTCCACTTTTGGAAGTTTTGAAGAAATTAGATAAGAAAAAATTTGAAATTCTTTATCTTGTTTCTGAGAACGGACCGGAAAGTGAATTGGTTAAAGGAGTGGTCAAATTTCAGAAAATTTTAGTTAGTAAAATTTTTCGTAGTTTTAATTGGCGCAATCTAATCAATGTTTTAAAAAATATTGTTGGTCTAGTCCAGACAAAAATTATATTTTTAAGCTATAAACCCGATTTAGTGATTTGTAAGGGTGGCTATGTTACTTTGCCGATAATATTTTGGTCAATTATCTTTAAAAAAGATTTAATTGTCCACGAATCAGATTCAGTTTTAGGGTTGGCAAATAGATTAGCTTCTAGAAGAGCTAAAAAAATATTGACTGCTTTTGACAAAAAATATTATCCGAAAAAATTAACTGACAAAATTGAAGTTTGTGGAATTCCACTCCGTAACGAATTTATTAGAAAAAATGAAAAAAAATCCATTCAAAAATATAAAAATATTTTAGTGATTGGTGGCTCTCAGGGAGCACAGAGCTTAAATAATTTTGTTGTCAATAATTTAGAAAAATTTATTCAAAACGAAATTAAAATTACTCACATTTGGGGTGAAAAAAATGCTGAAAAAGCGAGTCAATTTAACGCAAAATTGTCCGAAAAACAGAAAAAATATTATAATCATTATTTATTTGTGAAGAGCGGTCTAGCTAAAATAATTGCCGATTCAGATCTAGTTATCTCACGATCGGGAGCAACAATTATGGCGGAACTTTCAGTACTTAAAAAAGCAACTGTTTTTGTGCCTTATCCGTTTGCTAGCCAAAATCATCAAGAAAAAAATGGAAAAATTATCACTGATACAAAGGCTGGTTTAGTTGTTCATAATGATCAACTTGAAAATAAAGTTGATCAAATAATCAAATTACTTGACGATAAGCAAACTTTAACAGACTACAAAAATAATATTGAAAAAATCATGCCCAAAAGAAGTACTGAAAAGTTTATTCAAATAATTGAGGAAGTTATTAATGTTAAAAAATAAAGAAATAAATTTAGCTAAATTCAAAAACATCTATTTAGTTGGAATTAAAGGCGTTGGCATGTCCGGGTTAGCTATAATTCTTAAAGAAATGGGTAAAAATGTTTCAGGTAGCGATTTGGGAGAAGAATTTGTAACTGATAAAGAATTAAATAAATTAGATATCAAAATTGATGTTGGTTTTGAAAAAAATAAAATCAATTCTAGTATGGGTTTAATTATCTATTCAGCTGCTCATCAAGGTCAGGAAAATCCGCAGGTAATTCAAGCTAAAAAAATGAAAATTCCAGCTTGGTCTTATGGGCAAGCATTGGGTGAAATATCAAAATTAAAAAAAACTATTGCGATGGCTGGATCGCATGGCAAAACTACGACAACGGCTATGTTGGCAAAAATATTATCTGATGCAGGTAAAAAACCGAGCTGGTTAATTGGATGCGGAACTATAAAAGATTTTGATTTCCATGCTCATTGGGATAAAGGTGAATATTTTGTGGTTGAAGCGGATGAATACCCTGACGATTTAGTAACTGGACAACCAAAATTTTTATATTTAGATACACAAGTGGTTGCCGTAATTAATATTGATTTTGACCACCCTGATTGTTTTAAAGATGAAAAAATATATTATAACGCTTTTAAAAAATTAGTTAAAAAAATGGATTCTGGTTCAATCTTGATTTTAGGTCAGAATAATAAATATTTTCACAAACTTTTTCACAGTGCAAAAAGTCAGAAATTAATTGTAAAAGCAGTCAAAAATGATAAAGTTTGGCACAATTTATACTTAAAAAAAATCTTTGGTAAACATAATTATTTCAATGCGATTATTGCTTCTCAAGTTGCTCATGAAATTGGGATAAAGAGTCGAATCATTACCAAAGCATTGAGTAATTTTCAGGGAGTTCAAAGAAGATTAGAAATTAAAAAAGTTTCAGATAAATATATTTGGATTGATGATTATGCTCATCATCCAAGTGAATTAAAAGCTTGTATTGAGGCAGTTAAAAACCATTATCCGGATTATAAGTTAGTAACTTTATTTCAATCGCACACTTACTCAAGAAGCCAACAATTTGAGAAGGAATTTGCAAGTGCAATCAGTGATTCTGATGAAGTTTTAATTGCGCCAATCTTTGCGTCTGCCAGAGAAAAAAAGAGTCATTATACGGATGAGATGTTTTTGAGTAAAATAATGCAAAAAAAATCAACCAGTAAATTTGTTAGTGATAAAAAAGCTTTTGAGCAAGCAATAAAAAAAATAATAGTAAAAAATCAAAAAATAGTCTTATTGACTGTTGGTGCTGGTGATATTTACAAGTGGGGTGAGGGATTTACCCGATTGTTTGGTGAGTAATAAAAAGGTATAATTATAATTACCAATAACCAATTTTAAATTTCAAATCAATGTCAAATGTTTTAATGTATTAATTTCAAATTTAATCATTAAAAATTAAATTAAAATTGTAGATTTATTTTTTAAAAAAGGAGGGAACATTTCTAAAATAGTAGACATAATTGGACAGAAAATTTATGATTCACGAGGTTCAGAAACGATCGAAGTGAAGCTTGTTTCTGATAGCGGAAAATCGGCTTTTGCGTCAGTTCCAACGGGAGCGTTTTCGGGTGAAAATGAGGCTCATTCGGTAGAGGTTTATCGTGCGTTGGAAAATATATCCGGAGTAATTAAAGAAAATATCATCAATATTTCTCTTTTTGATCAAGAAAGATTAGATCAAACCTTGATTGCTCTTGATGGTTCGAAAAATAAATCAAATTTAGGTGCTAATTCAATTTTAGCGGTTTCACTTGCTTATGCCAAACTTTCAGCTGATGAATTGGGTCTGCCACTTTACCAATTTTTACAAAAGATATCCTCAAATGAAAAAACTAACATTCCATACCCGATGTTCAACTTAATTAATGGTGGCGCTCACTCGGATAACGGCTTGACTATGCAAGAATTTATGGCGATTCCGGTGATGGAAGGATCAAATTTTGCAACCAAAATGGAAGTGGGAGTAAAAATTTTTAAAACTATCAAATCTACCTTAAAAAAAATTAATAAATCAACTAGCGTTGGGGATGAAGGTGGGTTTGCACCTCGACTTAATAGTAATGAGGAAGCGATTGAAATTTTAGTTGAAGCAATAATTGAATCTGGTTACAAGCCTAGGGAAGATATTATGATTGCAGTTGATATAGCCGCTAATTTCATCCCCGACTTATCCACAATTAGTTATCCTAAAACACCACTCGATTATTATCATCAATTAGTTGATGAATATCCTATCGAAATGCTGGAAGATCCATTTCACGATCAAGATTTAACTCTTTGGCAAGAATTGATGAATGCAGTTGGTTCACGAGTAGCGATCGTTGGCGATGATCTGTTTTCGACAAATATTAACTTGCTGAAAAATGGAGTTGAAAATAAATTAGCCAATAGTATTTCAATAAAACCGAATCAAATTGGTACACTAACTGAAACAATAAAGACAATAAATTTTGCTAAGACTAATAATATCAGTTTCCAAATCTCTCATCGAAGTGGAGAAACAGAAGATACTTTTATTTCGGATTTGGCGATTGCTACTGGCGCTAAATATTTCAAAGCTGGTGCTCCTAACCGAGGGGAAAGAATAGCGAAATACAATCAGATATTACGAATAGAAAAACAATTAGCTTAATTTTGTTCTATGAAGTTTCTTGATTTTATTCCAATTGCAAAAAAAGAAAAAAGTTCAGGCAGACAAATATATACAAACTATAAAATAATTCAACGTACAGAAAAATTTAAGCCTGAAAAAAGCAAGAGCAAGATAAATTATTCTCAAATATTGTTTTTTATAACCATATTTTTAATTATATTTTTGATCTATGTGTTTTTTTATTCATCTTATTTTTCAATTAAAAACATTGATCTAATCGGTAACTATAACGACCTAACAGTTGAATATATTCAGTCAATTAATGGTAAAAATATTTTTCGTTTCGGATCGAGAAAAATCAAAAAAGATATTAAAGAAAAATTGCCGATCGTCAAGGATGTTAAGGTGGTGGTCGGGTTTCCCAATACGCTTAAAATATTTATTAATGAAAGAGAGAGTGAATTAATTTGGGAAACTCAAGGTCGAAAATATTTGGTTGACAGGGAAGGAGTTGTCTTTACTGAAACTGAAAAAACCGATATTAAAATAATTCGAGATGAAAAAAACCTTCCAATTAAATTGGGCAATAAATTAGTTTCTAGTGAATTAATTAGTATTATTCGTTCAATTGAAATTAAACTTCCGGCTATTTTAGACGAAGAGATTGATCATTTCGGGATCGGGGAATCACTCTTTGTGATTACTGTCTATACAAAAAATTCAAAAAGGATTATCTTTTATACACAGGTTCCTTTAGCTTATCAATTAACCGTTTTAGATGAACTGATTAAAAAAGACAAAGACAATATTAAAGAATATGTTGATCTAAGAGTTGAAGGTTACGGATTTTACAAGTAAAATAAAAGATTAAAAAAATATAAAAGATAAAGAAAGTATAAATCTTAAACTTTCGTTATGAAATATAAATGGGTTTTGCCAAAAAATAAGAGTCAAGGATTATTTAACCAAATTATTGAGTCGAGAAATATTTCTAAACTGCAACTGAATAAGTTTATAACGCCAAATTTTTTTAACGATCAATCTGATCCGAGAATAATAAGTGGTCTTAAAAAAAGTATTGGAAGGATTAAAAAAGCTCTTGATAGCCAAGAGAATATTGGTCTATTTTGTGATTACGATGCGGATGGAATTCCAGCTGGAGCGATGTTATTTAAAGCGTTTTCAAAATTTAACCAAAATTTGTCTGTTTATATTCCGACTCGTCAAGAGGGATATGGAATTTCTGATAAATCGTTAAACTTTTTTTTAGATAAAAAATGTAGTTTAGTAATCGCAGTTGATGTCGGCATTACAGCTAAGATACTAGCAGAAAAATTTAAACATCAAAAAGTCGATTTAATAATAATTGATCATCACTTAATTATTGAAGATTTGTATCCGACAAGTGCATTAGCAGTTATTGATTTGAAAAATAAAAATGAAAAGTATATGTTTAAAGATTTTTCAGCTGGGGGGTTAGTTTGGAAATTATTGTATGCATTACATTTAGAATATCAAATATTTTCTGAACCAGAAATAAAATGGTTTTTAGATTTAGCGTGTATTTCGACGATTTCTGACATTGTGCCGTTAGTTGATGAAAACTGGTTGATTTCAAAATATGGTTTGATAGTTCTTTCTAAGACTAAAAATATTGGTCTTAAAAAATTGATCGATATATCTTCAATCGATCCTGAAAAAATAGACGAATATAGTGTTGGGTTTCAAATTGGTCCAAGACTAAATGCGAGTGGTAGAATGGCGAACCCGATTGACTCGTTCAATCTATTAATTGAAAATGATCGAAAAGTCGCTAAAGAATTAGCCGAAAAATTGGATAAAAATAATCGTTTGCGACAAATGCAAATGGAAGATGTTTTTCTTGAGGCTCAAGCTAAAATTGAAAAATTGTCAATTGATAAACATAAAATAATTATTGTCAAAAGCATTCATTGGCAAGAGGGGATTTTGGGTTTAGTAGCAAGTAAAATTGTTGATAAATATTATTTACCAGCCATTGTGTTTAAGGAAAAAAAGGGTGAATTGGTTGGAAGCGTTCGATCGATTCGAGGATTTGACATCGAACAAGCACTCGAAAAAAATAAAGAAAATATTGAGAGTTTTGGGGGTCATAAAATGGCGGCTGGCTTAAGAGTTAAAATAGACAAATATTATAAATTTAAGCAAGAGATGATACGCTTTGCAAGTGCCAATATTGATAAAAAAATATTAACTAAAAAAATAATTATTGATGCTAAAACTGATGATTGTAATGAGATTAATTTAAAGCAATATAATCTGATTGAAAAAATGAGACCGTTTGGCGAAGAGAATAGACAGCCAATAGTAATGCTTGAAAATGTTGAAATCACCGACACAAGAGAAGTTGGCAAAGAAAAAAATCATCTTAGTTTTTTAATTGGCGATAAATTAAGAGCGATCTATTTTAATTATCCAAAAAATGGAAGAATTAAGAGCCGAGAAAAATATGATATATGTGGCAATATTATTCTAAATACTTGGGGAGAACATAAAAAAATCGAATTCCGAGTCATCGATTTACGGCAGGGTGGTGAAGCTGTAAGCACTTGATGAAGTTGAGTTGCCACTTTCGTCCAGGCTAACAATTTGAAAATAGTATTTGGTATTGGCGATCAATCCAGAAATATTAATTGTGTGTTCTTTACTAGAATTTGGTTCAGTACCAGTTTTGCTAGAGAGCGAGGCTTGATTGGTCGAATAAATAAGATACGAAACGGCATTTTCGTTGCTTGAAAAAGTGATGGTTGAACTATTTACAGTCGGAAGAATTTTTATATTGCTAATTTCGGGCGCTTGATTGTCCGAAGTATTAACGCTGATTTGAGTTGAGAAAGTGACATCATTTTGATCAGTTGCAATTGCAACTAGCGTATGGTTACCTAATGATAGTTGGCTAAAATCATAGGTTGTTTCAAAATCCGGACTTGTTTCCGAAGATGCAATCTCAACGCCATCGATTGCGTAACGAACTGATTTAATTAAATACTTATTGGTTAAACTAACTTTTAATATCTGCGGACCACCTAAACTCTGATTGTCGGTTGGACTAGAAAAATTGATTTTATTTGAATCAGAAGAATACATATCATCTTTTTCGATGGGTGGTCTTTTTAGCAATCCATTTTTTTCTGCCCAAGCAATTACTGGATTTTCCCAGTTAGAATTATCCGGTTTTTCACTATGGATATTACTATAGAGCACCTCATCAACTAGGTTGGAAGGTGTGTCGGAGGTGGCTAATTTCTCATTTAGGCGATTAATTTTAACTTTAATGTGGATATCGTCAACATCATCTGGGATTTGCCAACTGGCAAACCAATCAAAAACAGTTTCAGGGGAATAATCAGAAGGTAATTTATTAGATAATTTATCCACCTTGACTTGCCTAACTCCATCTGGACGGGTAAAATTTTCAATCGGTTTATCCTTTAAATAATCTTTCATAAATTGATGCCAAATCGGGGCAGCGATTACTGAACCATCGGCACCTTTGTTCATAGCAGTATTATCAGCATTCCCAACCCAAACAGCTACTGAGATCTGAGGCGTATAGCCAACTGTCCAAGCATCTCGAAATTCTTGAGTGGTTCCTGTTTTTACGGCAACTTTTCGATCGGCAAAAGCCAAATTATTACTAAAGCCAAAAACGGTTGATCGTGCTTGATTGTCCGATAAAATGTCAGAAATCATGAAGGCTATTTGGTCGTCCAATACTTGTTTAGGATTAAATTCTTCGGGTTTATTTTCTTCCAAAACTTTACCATTAGCTAATTCAACTTTAAGAATTGGATTAATTGGAGCATATTTACCTTGATTGCCGAAAACTGCAAAAGCGTTTGCCATTTCAATTGGCATAACCTCACCACCACCAAGAACTAATGCCAAACCGTAACGATCCGGATCATTCAAGGTTGTAATCCCAAGATCATTAGCGGTTTGTAAAGCATTTTTTAAACCCACTAATCCAAGCATTTTTACCGCCGGAATATTTAACGAGTTGGAAAGTGCATGACGAATAGTGATTGGTCCTGAAAAATTACCATTATAATTATCAGGTGAATAATTACCAAAATCGGTTTTTAAATCATAAAGAACGAAAGCGGGATTATATTTTTCTTTAAACCCGGTCGCATAAACAATTGGTTTAAACGAAGAACCCGGTTGTCTCTGGCTGGTGGTTATATTTACTTGACCCTGAATATCGTTATTAAAGTAATCTTTCGAACCGACCATAGCTAACACTTCTCCAGTACCCGGTTTGATTGCGACTAAGGACGCATTAGTAGCGTTATAACGATCCAATTTTTTCGTGTTATTATCGATCGCTAGTTGCGCTTTGCCCTGAACATCTAAGTCGAGAGTAGTGGTAACTTTCAACCCACCCTGCGAAACCAATTCTTTACCGTATTTTTCTTCTAATAACTCTTGGATATAAAAGACAAAATGGGGGGCTAAAATCGAATCTTTTTTTAGCACAAACGAAATTTTATCTTTTTTAGCTTTGTCAGCTTCTTCTTGAGTAATGTAACCCATTTTAATCATATCATCTAAAACTCTATCTTTCCGAGTCATTAGTTTTTCTACATTCGAACCGTAAGGAGAATAGTATGAAGGTGCTTGTGGCAGTGCCGCTAAAACTGCCGCTTCCGCCAAGCTTAATTCCCCAGTCGATTTACCCAAAAATGTCTGGCTAGCCGCTTCAATCCCATAAACGGTTGAACCGTAAGGAATTTCGTTGAGATACATAGTTAAAATGTCTTTTTTAGAGTAGATTGCTTCTAGCTCAATCGATAAAATCAATTCTTTAATTTTTCGGCTGATAGTTTTTTTGGGTGACAGAAGAGCATTTTTTACTAGTTGTTGAGTAATAGTTGATCCGCCTTGAACATAACTGTGAGCTGTTAAATTAGTTAAAACTGCTCGCACAAAACTGCGAAAGTCAATTCCAATATGGTGATAAAACTTTTGATCTTCAATAGCAACGGTTGCATTTTTAACTATGTCCGGAATTTTATCTTCCTCAAGCAGAATTCTTTTTTGATCGCCCGAAATAGCGTAAAGCATTTTTCCGTTTCTATCATAGAGTTGGGTAGCTTGTTCAATTTTGCGATTTTTTATTCGGTTTGGAGTAGGTAAATCTTTCGAATACCAAACAAACAAAAGGATTGAAAAAATAATCAAGCCTAAAAATGAGTAACCAAAAAAACTAAGCAGTTTTTTGCGACGACTTTTAGTCAACCTAAAATTCTTAATCTTCCTAATTTTAAGCGGGTTGATAAATTTCATACTTTACATTGTAGCAGAAACTTACTAAGATATAAACAAGCTTTACGATAATTATGAAAAATCAAATTATAAAAATAATTGATGAAAATTTAACCAAATTAAATTTATCTCAATTCAAAGATAAATATTTAGTTCGATTTAATTTAGATAACCCAAAATTTGGTGATTATAGTCTTAATCTTGGTTTAATTATCAAGGACAAACAAGCGGTTGAAAAAATTGTTGAAGTTTTGATTAAGCTTAATTTTGTCAAAAAAGTAGAGGTGTTATCAGGATATATAAATATTTTTCTTAAAGAAAAAGTATATCTTGATACTCTAAATCGTTATTCTGAGATAAAAAAATTAAAAGCTGATCTGAAGACAATAAAAGTAGAAAAAATCAATTGCGAATTTGTTAGCGCTAACCCAACCGGTCCACTTTCAATTGGCAATGCTAGAGGTGGTTATCAAGGTTGCGCTATGGCGAATATTTTAAAAATAGTTGGTCATAAAGTTGATCGAGAATATTACATTAACGATTATGGCAATCAAATTAAAGAATTAAAAAAGTCAATTATTGGCGAATCAGATCAATATCAAGGTGAATATTTAACAGAAATAAAGCAAGATATCAAAGATAAAAATATATCAATTATTGATTTATCAGATTATATAGTTAAAAAATATATTCGTCCAAGTTTAGAAAAAAATAATCTCAAATTTGATATTTGGTTTAAGGAAAGTACTCTTTATCCAGAAAAAGTTGAAGAAGCATTTAAATTATTAAAAACAAAAGGTTTAGTCTATACGAAAAACGGTGCTCTTTGGATGAGAACTTCAGAACTAGGTGACGAAAAAGATCGGGTCATTATAAAGAAAAATAAAGTAAATACCTACTTTGCTTCCGATATTGCTTATCTAAAAGATAAAATCGATCGAGGTTATGAAAGAATAATTTTCTATTGGGGAGCTGATCATCACGGTTACATAAATCGAATTAAAGCTGTGGCTAAAGCTTTCAATTATCCAGAAAAAAATATCGTAGTTAATCTATTCCAACTAGTTAAAGTGGTGGAGAACAACCAACCAATAAAAGTATCCAAACGAGCGGGAAAAATAATAACCCTAGATCAATTTTCCGATTTAGTCAGTAGCGATGTCGCTAAGTATATAATATTAAGTTATGATCCAAACAAAGAGATTATTTTTGATATTGCTAAAGCTCGAGAAAAATCTTCAAAAAATCCAGTTTATTATGCACAATATGGATTAGTTAGATATAAAAAAATCCGAAAAAAAATTAAATTACAAAAAATTATTGAATTAAAAGATCTCGGCGAAAATGAAAAAAATCTAGCACGAGTCATAATTGGATTTAGAGAAACGATCGCTAATGTCAGTTTTACCTATCGAGTAACAGACCTGATAAAATATCTCTACTACTTTACTAAAGAAGTACATATTTATTACGAAAAAGAAAAAATTGTTGGCTCGGAAAATGAACAGGAAAAATTAGCGTTAGTTAATTCGATTATCAATATATATGAAACAGCTTTTAAATTATTAGGGATTAACAATCCAGAAAAAATGTAAAAACTATTATGAAATTATCATTTTTTGGAGCAACTAAAGAAGTAACTGGTTCTAATTACTTGTTAGAACAAAACGATTCAAAAATTGTAGTTGATTGTGGCTATTTCCAGGGTGGAAGAAAGAGTGAGGCAAGGAATATCCAAAATTTTGATTATGATCCAAGTAGTATCAATGCCGTTATTATTACTCACGCTCATCTTGATCATATCGGGAGATTGCCAAAAATGATAGCTGATGGATTTAATGGAAAAATATATATGACAGAAGTGACGGAACAATTGGCTAAAATTGTTTTAGAGGATGCTCTCGGATTGATGAGGGAGCCTACCCATCAAGAAAAAGATGTTTTACAAATTTTTGAGCAGACACAAGTGGTAGGATATAATCAGAAAATTAGCATTACTCAAGATTTTAGCGTCACATTTTATGATGCTGGGCATATACTTGGATCGAGTTTTGTTAAAGTTGAATGGGAACAGAAAAGTATTATCTTTTCAGGAGATTTAGGCAACTGTCCTAACCCACTTTTAAACGAAACTACTAAAATTCCGCAAGCAAATTTTGTTGTTTGCGAATCTACATATGGGTCGAGGATTCATGAAAAAGCGATTGAAAAAACAAATAAATTGATAAAAAATATTACGGAAACAATTTCTTTCAATGGTACGGTTTTAATTCCGTCATTTGCCATTGAGAGAACTCAGGAATTGCTTTATCAAATGGATACAATTTTTGATCAGCATAAATTACCTAAAGTGCCATATTTTTTAGATAGCCCAATGGCAATTAATGTTACAAAAGTATATAAACAATTTTCAAAATATTGGAATACTTCAGCCCTAGATTCTAAATTAAAAGATGGTGATATTTTCAAATTTCCGACTCTCAAAGAGACTATGACTACTGAAGAATCAAAATCAATCAATAATGTTCAAGGCGCAAAAGTTATTATCGCCGGAGCTGGTATGATGGATGGGGGTAGAATTGTTCATCACGCCAAAAGGTATATTAGTGACAAAAAAAATATGATACTTTTTATCGGTTATCAAGCTCAAGGAACGCTAGGCAGAAGTATATATGATGGAATAAAAACGGTTAAGATTAATGGTGAAAGATATCCGGTTCGTTGCCGAGTTAAAGCGATTGGCGGTTACTCGGCTCACGCAGATAGTCGTCAAATTATTAGATGGCTTGATGATGGTGATAAAAATAAACACATATTTATCACCCATGGTGAAGAAATGGAATCGGAAGGTTTAAAAAACAGATTGATTGAAAATGCTTATGTCAACTTAAGTATTCCCGAAGAAAAAGAAAGCGTAGAGCTACAGTAGTAAATATTTAGAAAGTTATTGCATAGAGTCCTTTGTCTGACGCAAGATAGATTTTTTTGTTGTTTTCATCTACCAATAGATCGGTAATTTGTTGACCAAAGTCTTTAACAATAATCTGTTTTTGGTAGTCGCCGTTTTTAGTGAAGGATAGAACCCGATAATTTTTAGGTTTATCAAGGATATAAATAGCGTTGTCGTTTTCAGTTGTAAAAATTGAAATTGGATTGACAATACTATTATCAGGAGCAGGGATATTTTTGAAAGATAGACTTTGTTCATTGCCACGAGAATAACGAATAATATTCCCATCTGAAAGAAGTATATAAACAAAACCGTCGATCGCAAAATCAATACTTTTTTCAAGACTAGATGTATCTTTTAGATAATTTTGTTGATCAGAAAAACGGTTTTTATTATTAGAATATTTATAAATTTGTTTATCTAAATTATTTAAAATATATATATTTCCGATATATACTTGCATGGAATTGCCTGACGAAAATGCTTTATCCGACAAAGTAGTTATGGGAGCGACAATTTTGGTTTCAATTGGAAATTGTTTAGTGCCGGTATTGGATAAAATATAGATGATATTTTTTTCTTCATCTGAGCTAATCGCTAAAATATTTTCACTCTCAGCTAAATTGGTTAATTCATCTGACTCAAGCGTTTGATTATACTTAAACAATTTTTTATCTGTAGTTATAAAATAGATTTGACCGGCGATATTGGTGATTTTTGAAATAGAATAATTATTTACCGGCTGACTTTCATTGCGAATTGTATTAGTGAGTTTATCATATTCTTCTTGAGCAGATTTGAGACTCTGTTGAGCAGACGGATAAAGGGAAGATTGCGAATCAATTTTAGCTAATAAAATTACGACTTCAGCTAACTGTTTTTCTGCCTCATCATTTTTTTTAAAAACTAGTGAAGTTTTGGCTTCTTCTAACTTACTTTCAGCTTGATTTAAAATTTCTTGTTGTTCAGTTCGGGATGTTTTAATTTTCTGACTACTTTTTTGCATTCTGACGCCAAAATATAATATTATAACCAGAAAGATAATCCCAAGAAGAATTAAATATTTTTTATTTTTTGTGTTAAATAAAAATTTAAAGACAAAACTAATTGACAAAATAATATATTTTATGATCATTAAAAAGCCAAAATAAATATTTTTAGTAATTTTTGGAATTCTTTTTCTAACCGATTTATTTTGATAGTCATAAACAGTAAAAAGATTTTTACCAACTAAATTTTTACCAAATGAAATTGAAGGTTTTGGCTTTTCACTAGGAGTATATTCTTTATAGTGGCTAATACGACTATCGATTTTACTCGAAATAGTTTCACTCGATTTCGAAAGATAATCGCTAGTTTTGCTACTACCTTTAATGAGAGAGAGACGGATAGTTTTAAAATATTTTTTAATTTTATTTTGATAAAAAGGCACAATTTTTTCTTTAGCTAAAACTTTAGAATTGTGCCAAAGACCTTTGGAAAAGAAGTATATCTTAGTTCCAAAAATACTACCAATTTTTTTGATATATTTCAAAACTGTTTTATGAACTTTTTCAACATCTTGATCGATATAAAAATGATTTTTAGGTAATTGTTCTTTTGAAGCTGAGCTGAGTTCATCGACAACTTCGATGATAATAAAATTAACATATTTTCGGTTTAAAGCTCTAATTTGTCGGATAATATTTTCGGTAGCTTGAAGACAATTTAATCCTTTAATTGATTCAGATATTTGAGAAAGTGTTAATTCGTCAAAAAGTTTTTTATTGGCAATGATAATCAAGTCATCTTTTTGAATTTTACCTGAAGTAATAGCACCAAAAATTTTCTGTGAATTAGCACTAATTTTTTCTTGATTAATAGTTGAGATAGTACTATTTCGATGAAGAACAATTTTTGTTTCACCGCTAGTAGTGAAGTGAATATTATTTTCAATCGAGAGCAAAATCGAAGCACTCAATCTACCCACCCAATCTGTTTCGCCAGAATTATAAATTTTATTTAGAGTTTGGTTAGTTTCTTTAAGAGAATCTTCAAAATTGGTCAATTGATTATCATTTTTCCCCCTGATATAAGATCGCTGAAAATTATTAATTATTACTTGACCAATTTGGGACGCTCTGAGCCAGGGGCGTTTAATTTCCACCAAGTTAAATAAATAATGATTGGGTGTATTATCATCTAATTTATAAACTTGAGCAGTTAGAAATTCGTCTTTGAGTTTGGTTGAATTGGTAACCCTGATATAGCGAAGCGATAATGACATTTTGATTTTTTATTATTAAAACATAACCAGTTCAGTAACTACTCTCTATATTTTACCTTATTTTTCAAATGACTCAAATTTTAAAAGAGTGACGGAGCACCGACAAAAAGTTTAAAGAGAAAATCAGCCGGAAAAGTAATTATAGAGTAAAAAATCGTCCCGCCGAAAATAAAGATTAAAAAAATCAACATTGTTCCGTATGGCTGGATTTGAGAGTAGCGATTGTAGGGGATGAATATTTGTAAAATTTTTGAACCGTCTAACGGAGGAAGCGGGAGAAGGTTGAAAATGGCTAAACGAAGATTGATGACGATAATAATTGATAATAATAGATTAAGCGGAACAGAAAGATATTCATTAAAGAAGCGTAAAACCAAGCTAAAAATTAAAGCAATAACAATATTTGAAATTGGTCCAGCCAACGAAACTATAATTTCGTCCCGGATTGGATATTTAAATTTATTTGGATTGACTAAAACCGGCTTGCCCCATCCAAAGCCAACCATAAAAAGAAAAAGTGTGCCGAGTAAATCAAGGTGAACGAGCGGATTTAAACTAGTTCTGCCCATTAATTTCGCCGTATCGTCGCCCAACCTATTAGCTGTAATAGCATGAGAAGCTTCATGGATTGTTAAACCAATTAAAAGAGCAATAATAAAACTGAGCGCAACGGTCGGATTTTGAAAAAGTGATAGTAGCATCTTGATATGTGTTAATAATTATTGTAAAATACTAAAGCGTTAGAGATTAAAGAATTAATTTATTGTTCAAATGATAAAAACTTATCAAAAAAGCAGAAGTTGTTTGGTTTGCGGTAAGCAAACTGTTACTGGTCATAATGTATCACATTCACAAAAAAAGACCAAAAGAAAATTCCACCCAAACATTGTAGTCAGCCTTGATTTTATGAAAAAAAAACATCAAGGCATTTGTGCTAAGTGCTATAAAAGCCAAACAAAAAAAACTAAAAGAACTTAACTGTTTTTATCGATCTTTTTTACTTTTCGTCACTAGTCGTTTCTCGCTGTTTTTTCCAGCAATCACTACACAGTAGATCATCACCTTTGCCTGTGATTGCAAAAGGCACTCGGTCGGTTTTCTTGCACTCTCGACAAGTAATTTCGCTAAAAACATTATCTTTTTTTTCTCTACCTGTATTGCTGGATTGTTTGTTTTTTTGGCGACAATCTTTACAGCGCATTGGAGCTGAAAATCCTTTTGAATTATAGAATTCCTGTTCTCCACCGGTAAAAACAAAGTCGTTATTACAATCTCTACATTGGATTATTTTATCTTCCATATTTATATAATTGCATAATTTTTATAAAAAAACAACCGTTGCTCACCTACGCTGTGCGCAATGCTTGAATTGGGGATTTTGTTTAATGATTAAACTTGCTTAATTCACATTATTGATACTACAATAATTAATATGGTTTTGGATCAAGTTATAATTAAAATAACTAAAAATGATTTTCATTCTTTTTTAGTTGAATCAAAGCAGGGAAGTAGTGAAATAATTGACAAGATAAAGCTCGAAACAAAATTGGCGATTGGGGATGGTTTTGAAATAACCGAGAGAAATATTACGATCAAAGATATTCGAGGGCTTGAAAAATGGGCACAGATTTACCCATCTGGGAAAAGGAAATTGGCAATTATAGATTATGAAAAATTGTCACTCCCCGCTTCTCACGCTTTTTTAAAATTGTTAGAAGAACCGCCTGAGTATTTGAAACTTATCTTGATTTGCTC
The DNA here is from genome assembly GCA_002793435.1 of Candidatus Berkelbacteria bacterium CG_4_10_14_0_2_um_filter_35_9_33_12. Classification (GTDB taxonomy): domain Bacteria; phylum Patescibacteriota; class UBA1384; order GWA2-35-9; family GWA2-35-9; genus GWA2-35-9. Next base: position 6,456 of record PFQF01000031.1, on the reverse strand, counting down.
GGACAGAAAACAAGTTTTAGCCACCATTCGATCCCGTTGTCAGTTCTATTCAGTCGATAATTTAAAACAAATCAACTTAATCAACTTTGGCGAATTTGGAGATTGGGAAAAAATAACTAATTTATCTCTCAAAAATCAACTTGACTTAGCCTTTAAACTTTCAAAAAGGGACGATTTAATTTCTATAGTTGACAACTGGATTATAAGTGCTAACAATAATGTAGGGGAAGAAAAATATATTTGGTTAGCTAAACTTTTGGAAGCAAAAAAAAGATTGATTAGTGCCAATGTCAACAAAAGAATTCTACTTGATAATTTATTATTAAGTTTAAATTAAGCTATGTATCTCAATATTATTATTTTAGTTTCAGCTGCCATTGTTTTTATCATTGTGGCACGAAAATTGCCAACTGGTTGGTTGACAGATGGAGCTTCGAGATTTAATTGGAAAAATATTTTTAATCTTTTTGGCAAAATAAAAAAATATATCATTTTTCAAAAAGAAAAAAGATTAGCAAAAAAAAGACAGGTCATAAATTTGAGCGATGAAAAGGTCGAAGAAGAAATAGACTTTAAACAACAGAAAAAAGTGGTTGATGAAGTTTTAGCTGACAAAGAGATTAGTTATGAAGATAAAATGGCAAAAGCAGATGATTTGTTACAACGAGGGAGTGTAATTTTAGCGGAAGAATTATACCGAGAACTTTTAGAAATTAATTCAACCGATCCGAAGCTTTATAATCGCTTGGGTATTATTGCGCTTGAAAATCAGAAATTTATTGAAGCCAAAGATTTTTTTACTCAATCACTCAATTTTGGACAAAATAATTCAGCTCGCTTATACAATTTAGCGTTAGCCAATATCGGTCTAGAGGATTATGAAAAAGCCAAAGAAGCGGTTTCAAAAGCGATCCAGCTCGAGCCGGGCAGTCAAAAATATCAGGATCTTCTAGAAGAACTCAGAAACAAGAGAAGTATTTAGTGTTTAAGTAAAAAAAGTCCGCCTTTCGGCGGATAAGTATAGATTAAAAATATAATATCAAAGATAAAAATTTTTTAGAATTTTAGGATTACTTGTTTTTTTTGTCTTTTTTTCTCTCGCCAAGATTATTGAAATATTTTTCGAAATTATTCAATGCTTTAACAAAGCTTGAAAATTCGATCACTTCGTCTTTGTTTTCATTTTTTTGATAATAAATTCCGAGCCCACCGACTTCTAATTCATCGATGGATTCAGTCTGTCCGACCGATCGGACAATATATTCTGAAGTTTGAGTAGTATTGTCTACAAACTTGAAAACAATACCGATCGTTGATCGGGATTTTTCAATATCTAAACCATAAATTCCCCACAAGGAGAATTTATAAAGAGCAAAAAGCTCAAAATCTTTACGGGTTTTTAATGAATAAATGGTACAAAAAAGTTCATAATCTTCCCGTTCGATTGTTTTGGAAGCGGGTAGAGTCGATTGGTTTACTTCATTATTATTTCTCATTTCATCTCTTTCGGCAGTTTCTTGCCGAATTTCGTTAACATTTTGGACTGTTTTGAAGCCCAAATTTACCAATGATTTTTCAATTAAGTAGCGGGAGCTATCTTGAACGACATCGCCCCAAAAATTTCCCGAAAAATCAATTCTTTTGAGATAGACCCTCTTCTTATCATCTTTTTGAAAGTTAGAGTATTGAAGATCGAACGAGCCTTCGTTTAACTTTTTAGTCAATTCATAACTTTTTTTATCTTTTTCTTTATTATTATTTTTTTTCATTTGACTCGCCAAAACCATCGAGCCAAGATCTTTCCATTTATTAGCATAAGATTTATTAGAAAAAATATAAATAAAAATCGAAAATAGAAAAAAAACCATACGGGTTTTCAATGTACCCACCTCCTAGAAGTTGCCAAAATTATATACTAAGTATTAGTATTTGTCAAGGGAAAATGCAAAACAACCAAGCTCCGCAACCTTGAAGGTTGCGGAGTAGCCAGGTTAGTTTTGTCGTATTTCGGAAAAAACGATTTTAGTGTGGAATTTTGCATTAAGTTAATCAAGATTTGTTTTAGTAAAATTGAATAAATTCGCCAACTAGTTGAATAAATGTTAAAATAGGGTAAAATAGTTAAGTATTTGCCGATATAGCTCAGTGGTAGAGCAACTCCATGGTAAGGAGTAGGTCAGCGGTTCAAGTCCGCTTATCGGCTCCATAGGTTAAAAATTGGATATTGATGTGTAGTGAAATGTGTAATATGCTGGGTTACTCAAGTGGTCAACGAGGGCTGACTGTAAATCAGCTGGCTTATGCCTACGGAGGTTCGAATCCTTCACCCAGCACCATAATTGATAAACCCCGCCGGCGTCTGCGAACGCTCTCCCTACTTCGCAGATGCGCTAACGACTATTGATTGATTTTTAATGTTTATTCGTCGTTCAAAAAATTTCCCTCCCCACACCCCTTCCATTTTTTGAACGACAAACGGAATTAGGTTGGACGGAATTAAAGAAAAGAATACAACTATACCAATATAAAAGCGGTGTTGCCTTTGCCCCAACCCACTCGTGCACAGGCAACGGTTGATACTCCCTTTAAGTTTGACCTTTGGTTGTTAATGGGATACTATTTATTTAGCTACAAATAACTTTTATTATTACTTTAGTATGTATACTATAGTATAATATTGATACACTATATATGTCAAATAACATAGCGGTTAATCTGAAAAAATTAAGAAAACAAAAACAAATAACAATGGAGGGATTAGCTCGTCAAGCAGATGTATCTTTAAACACTATTGCCAAGATTGAAAATGGGATTAACAAAAACCCTAAAATAGAAACTGTAATCTCTCTTTGCAAAGTGTTAGAGATAAAGATTGATGAGCTAGTGAGATGATGAAAGACAAACCATATTTTGAAAGAAATAATTTTACTCTTTACTTGGGAGATAGTTTTAAATTACTCGAAGAAATAGAAGAAAACTCGGTTGATATGATTTTTGCGGATCCTCCCTACAACTTGTCAAATGGAGGTTTTACGGTTCATGCCGACAAAAGAGTTAGCGTTGATAAGTAAGATTATAACCTTTATAATGAACTTATCTTTTGATACCAGTTTATCTAACGAATACACAAGTTCGTCACAAAAAATAAGAGTTTTAACGGAAGATTGGGTTGACAGGCAGATTTATTGTCCAAACTGCGGTCGTCTCGGTATTGATAAATACGGAAATAATAAACCGGTTGCAGATTTTTTTTGTTCAAATTGTCACGAAGATTATGAATTAAAGAGTAAGAGAGATTCCGTTGGCTTAAAAATAGTTGATGGGGCATACCGGACGATGATTGAACGTTTACATAGCTCAAATAATCCAAATTTATTTCTGCTTAATTACGATCCATACAACTTTTCTGTTCTAAATTTTCTTGTTATCCCTAAGCACTTTTTTATTCCAGATATTATAGAGAGGCGTAAAGCATTGTCTCAAACAGCGAGACGCACAGGTTGGGTCGGTTGCAATATTTTACTCCAATGCGTTCCACGAACAGGAAAAATATTCTTTGTTAAGGACAAGCAAGTTGAACCAAAAGAAAAAATACTTGCCGAATGGAAAAAAACACTTTTCTTACGAGAGGAGAAAGAAGCAGAAGCAAAAGGTTGGTTATTAGAGACTATGATTTGTATTGATAAGCTTGGCAAAAAAGATTTTTCACTTGATGAGGTCTATGCTTTTGAAAGCGAATTACGCATTAAATACCCAAATAATCGCCATATTAGAGATAAAATTCGGCAACAGTTACAAGTTCTACGAGATAAAGGATATGTAGGTTTTATATCAAAAGGAAAATACAAGTTATCTTGAAAGGAAACAATGGAATTAATAGAATTTATCGAAGCGTTAAAAGATATATCTAAAGTTGCTGATAATCCAAACATAATCGAGGTTAGAATGGCAGATTATGCACCAGTTGTAAAACCAATTTATAAAAGTAATATAGTTTTCATAACTGATATCGACGAAGAAGCAACTCATAAATAATGGTAACTGCTATGGAATCAATTCTTCAACCAACTAAAAATTTAATAAAATTGCTAAAAAGCGCTGTCGATATCGTGGATTTGAGCGATGCAAAATTTATGCATCCGATAGAACTCTTGCCGGTCTCAGCTTTAATTAGTGAAGGTTCAAAAAAATATATTAAACCGAAAGACGAAGTTTGCAAATCGTATCTTAATTATTTTAATTTTCCCAGTGGGCTAACAAAACCAAAACTGCCGTCTTCTAAATATATTCCAATTTACAAATTCTCTGCATCTAAAAAAGATGATAAGTCCTTGCGTGATAAATCAACTATTTTAGAAAGTTTAATCGCAATTTGCTTATCAAAACTTGGCTCTCCGGAGGGCTCTGTCAGTGCACTAAATCTTGCAATCGATGAAATTATATCTAATATCGAAGATCATTCCGAAGCAGAATTCGGCTGGATAAATGCACAGTTTTATCCGGCGAAAGAGTATCTCGATGTTTGTATGCTAGACAGCGGTATAACTATTGCCGGCAAGTATAAGAAAGTTGGGATTGATTATGTGCAATATATTGATTAAATATGATAATTGGAGTAAACTAATATTTAGGAGAGAGGAAGTAAATATGAAAGAAACAAAAATACTAAAACTATTTACCTTAGATATTATATGTGCGACAAGGGGAATCGTGCGGTTTGTGGTGAAAAAAATAGTTGAGCAAAAATATAATGCTGTATCGCTGGAAAATATCGATTCTATCTCCCGTTCGTTTTTAGACGAATTATTTGTGCTAACTAAAATAAATAAAATATCAATTAGCGAAATCCCAACTAATATTCAACCGTTGTACGATATTATAGAAAAATCGCACAACCGACAAAAAATGTATGCTCCAAATATTAAAGTCCGTATTTCAAATAGAGTTTTTGCTTAATTACAATTCTCAAATAATGTCGTTCAAAAAATGGAAGGGGTGTGGGGAGGGAAATTTTTGAACGACAAATAAACATTAAAAAATCAATCAATATCATTACAGCGTCTGCGAAGTGAACAGCGGTTTACATTACGGCAAAACATTACAAACAAGCAAAACATCATAGCATGCACATTGCTTACAATGTTTTGGCGTAACGACACAAGAGGCGTTCGCAGACGCCGGCGGGGTTTATCCAGTATCAGACAAATTTTTTTCTGTGAAAAAAGTTCGAACCTCGTTGAATAGGCAGCACCACGCCGATATAGCTCAGTGGCTAGAGCAGCTGTTTTGTAAACAGCAGGTCGTCGGTTCGAACCCGACTATCGGCTCCATTAAATCATTAAATAATAATCAGAAAGGTAAATGTGGCAAAAAGAAAATCGAATTATGTTAAATTAAAATGTTCTGAATGTGGAACTATTAATTATTATGTCAATAAATCGCATGGTAAAGCCGGTGTGAATTATAAATTGGAAAAAAAGAAACATTGCAGAAAATGTCGTAAGACAATTTTACACAAAGAAACAAAGTAATTTGCTTCTTTAGGGTCTGTAGTTTAGTGGTAGAACATCGGTCTCCAAAACCGATGGCGGGAGTTCGATTCTCTCCAGACCTGCCATAAAACTCATAATTGAGTTTTTTTATTGACAAAAACTTCATATTTGGCTATACTATCAACAGTTTTAAGGGGGTGCCGAACATGAAAAATCCGTTGCTAGATTTCAGTCAATATTTGTTAAGTAATTTGATTGAGTTAGGTATAAAATATCCAATAATAGTTGGAACCGATAGCGATATGAAAGTTGAATTTGATATAACGAATTTAGGAGTAGAATTTTCAGGACAAACAATTCGTCAAATCATAAATGATTTTCTATCCGAAAAATACCCAAATAGATTTATCAGAAATAATAGAATGTCAAGAACGCCAGATATAATCGTTTTTGACGATTTAAATTCCAATGAAATTTTCTTGCAGATTATATTAACTCGCATTATTAAAGAAGGAAAAGTTTGGTTGGCAATTCGAGCCACTTATTTTTAGAAAATTCAAGGACCGTCTCGGTCCTTTTTTAATATACTTTATTCAATACAAACCATTACACACATCGTAGGTGTGTAATGGTTTGTATTGAATTGAAAAACGATTTTATGTATAATTAAAATAGGTAAAAAATGTAAACTTGCCCGTCAACAATAAACCTCTTTCAGTATTCTTAATTTAAGAAATCTAAAAATAGGTTTATCTATTCATCGGGCTTCCGGATTTTTTTCCTGTTATGGAATAAAAATCACGGAGCGGAGGGAAAAATGAATATAAAATGGTCACGAGTTGTTGGGTTTGTAGTAATATTGTTGCTACTTTTTGGGGTTTATTATGTGTATAAAAATAGTTCAAAATCGATCTCTGGCAAGAAAGAAATTACTGTTGATGATGAAAAGGGTAAGGAATTGTTA